>CAIVVS010000264.1 GCA_903909415.1 uncultured Pseudomonadota bacterium
CGGCCAGGCCCAGCGCGCCGATGGCGGCGGTCCATTGCACGGAGTCGCCCAGCGCCTCGGCACGGTCCTGCTTGGCGAGCAGCACCCAGGAGGTGCCGGCCACCGGTGCAACCCACGCGATGGCCGGCTTGCCGCGGTAGTCCCGTCCGCTGACGATGCCGCGCGCGCCGTCCAGCACCTTGCGCGCCACCAGGTCGGGGTCGCTGGCGCTGCGGACGACGGGCCGGGCGGTCGGGTCCGACACCAGGGTCCGGGTGAGGAAGCGGATGAGCTCGCCGTCGCGCAGCGCGATCACCACCTCGCCGCTCGCCGAAGGCGTGGGCCAGGGGTTGATCCGTTGCATCATGTCGCGGCTGACGTCGAGCTCCGCGACCACCACCGCGTGCAGCGCTCCGCCCCGGTCGCGCAGCGGCGCGACGAAGTACAGTAAGGCATCCTCTCCCCGGCCGGGGCCGAGCAGTAGGGTGGCATCCATGTCACGCGCCGACGCCAGCGCCCGACCGACCTCGCCCGCGCTCATGTGGCTTGCCGCGCCCACCGATACCAGGCGGGTGCCGTCCAGGGCGTAGGCGGAGACGTTGTCGTGGCCGACCCTGGCGCGCAGGTAATCCAGGCGCGCGCGCGCGGTGGCGCGTTCGAGCGGGTTGCCCGACGTGACCTGTATCGCCATGGGGCGCTCCGACCCGCGCGGGTCGCGGAGCAGGTCCAGGTCCAGCTTGCGCTCGGCGATCTCGGTCTGGATCAGCTCCAGCTTCAGCTTGCCGACCGATTCCAGCGCCTCTTCGGTCGCCGCGACATGCTCGGCGTGCATCACCCAGATCACGCCACCGGCGCTGGCGGTGATCACCGTTGCCGCCGCGATGAAGGCGAACAGCCGCGATCCGCGAAACGGCGTCCCGGGGTCCGCCGGCGCCTGCTGCGCGGGCAGGGGCGACAGCAGCAGGTGGAGCAGCAGCGAGGTGACCGCGACGAACAGCAGGCCCTTGAGGGAGTTCGGCACCACGGCCGACAGCGGCGCGCCATGGATCAGCGTGACCACCAGGTCCGAGCCTAGGATCCACGCGGCGGCGCCCACCGCGTAGAAGGCGACGACGCGATGGCGATTCAGGCTGGCGGACGCGGTCATTGCGATGCGGCCAAGTGTGTGCCAGGCAACGGACGGTTCGTGGGCACCCAGTGTATGCCCGCGCCGCGCGGGAAGCTTGACGCAGCGCAAAAGCCGGGCGGCAACCCGGCGTGCTGGCTCAGAGGCCCAGGCGCTGCCAGATGGTGCTGGTCGGGCCGGCCTGGTTCATGGTGTAGAAATGCAGCCCGGGCGCGCCGGCCGCCAGCAGCCGGTCGCACAGCTCGGTGACCACGTCCATCCCCAGGCTGCGGATGGAGGCGCTGTCGTCGCCGTAGGACTGCATCTTCAGCCGCAGCCAGCGCGGGATTTCCGCCCCGCAGGCGTCCGAAAAGCGCGCGAGCTGCGAGAAATTGCCGATCGGCATGATGCCCGGCACGATGGGGATGTCCACGCCCAGCGCCTCGCAGTCGTCCACGAAGCGGAAGTAGGCGTCGGCGTTGTAGAAATACTGGGTGATGGCGGAATTCGCGCCGGCCGCGACCTTGTCGCGGAAATGGCGCAGGTCGTCCGCGGCGCTGCGCGCCTGCGGGTGGAATTCGGGGTAGCAGGCGACCTCGATGTGGAACCAGTCGCCGCTGTGTTCGCGGATGAAGGCCACCAGCTCGGAAGCAAAGCGCAGCTCGCCGATGGAGGCCATGCCCGAGGGCAGGTCGCCGCGCAGCGCGACGATGTGGCGCACGCCCTTGGACTTGTACAGGTCCAGCGACTTGCGGATGTCCTCGCGCGAGGAACCGATGCACGACAGGTGCGGCGCGGCATCGAAGCCCGCGTCGCGGATCTCCAGCACCGTGCCCAGCGTGCGGTCCTGCGTGGAGCCGCCCGCGCCGTAGGTGCAGGAAAAGAACCGCGGCTTCAGCTGCCCGAGCTGTCGCCAGGTAGCCCGCAACTTCTCCAGCCCCTCATCCGACTTGGGCGGGAA
>CAIVVS010000265.1 GCA_903909415.1 uncultured Pseudomonadota bacterium
CGCTGCCGTCCGAGATAGCCATCCTGATCATCGAGCACGACATGGACCTGGTGTTCCGCTTCGCCAAGCAGATCACGGTTCTCACCCAGGGCAGCGTGCTGATGCAGGGCACGCCCGCCGAGGTCAGTTCGGATGCGCGCGTGCGCCAGGTCTACCTGGGTGAAGGCCATGAGTGAGCCCGTGGTGAAAGCCGCCCCAGGTAACGAGGTGCTGCGCGTCGACGACCTGCATGCCGGCTACGGCGAGACCGTGGTGCTGGAGGGCATCTCGCTGGCGGTGGCGGAGAAGTCGTCGCTGTGCATCCTCGGGCGCAACGGCGTGGGCAAGACCACGCTGATGGCCACCATCATGGGCCACACCACGCTTCATTCGGGCAGCATCCGCTTCGGCGGGCGCGAGATCCACGGCCTGCCGGTGTACGAGCGCTCGCGCGCCGGCATCGGCTTCGTGCCGCAGGCGCGCGAGATCTTCCCCTCGCTCACCATCGAGGAGAACCTGATCGTCGCCGAGCGCCCCGGACGCTGGACGCTGGAGCGCATCTACGACCTGTTCCCGCGCCTGCAGGAGCGCCGCTCGCACATGGGCAACCAGATCTCCGGCGGCGAACAGCAGATGCTCGCCATCGCCCGCGCCCTGATGGGCAACCCGACCCTGCTGCTGATGGACGAGCCGATGGAGGGCCTGGCGCCCATCATCGTCGAGATGCTGATGCAGTCCCTCGAGCGGCTGATCCGCGAGGATTCGCTGACCCTGGTGCTGGTCGAGCAGTCTGCCCGCCTGGCCTTGCAGGTGACCGAGAACGCCATGGTGCTCAGCCGCGGCCGCACCGTGTTCGCCGGGCCCAGCAGCGAATTGCTGGCGGACCCCGACAAGCTCGCCAACCTGGTCGTCGCGCAGTAGCGCACGGCCCACGCCGCGCGGCGGCTTGTGGCACGCCTGCCGCCGCGCCCTTACCGACGTTCCGAGGAGACTCCATGCACGCCCCGACCCGTTTCCGCCGCCTTGCCCTCGCGCTGCTGGCCGGCGCCGCCCTGGTGCCGTCCCTGTCGCAGGCGCAGGAGTATCCCAGCCGCCCGCTCCGCATGATCGTTCCCCAGCCGCCGGGCGGCGGCTTCGACCTGGTCGGGCGCGTGGTGGCGCAGCAGTTGCAGAACCAGATCGGCCAGTCGGTGGTGGTGGAGAACCGCACCGGCGCGGGCACGCTGGTCGGCACCGAGGCCGCGGCCAAGAGCCCGGCCGATGGCTACACCCTGCTGGTCGGCGGCTTTTCCAACATCGCCGCCAACGTCGGCCTGTACAAGTCCCTGCCCTACGACCCGATCGCCGACTTCACGCCGGTGGGCATGGTGTCCACCGTGGGCTACGCGCTGGTGTCGCGCAAGGACCTGCCGCTGAATTCGCTGAAGGAGATCATCGACTTCGCGCGCGCCAACCCCGGCAAGCTGACCTACGCCTCGGGCGGCGTGGGCACCGGCCAGCACATCGCCGGCGCGGCGCTGGCCCAGATCACCAACACCAACCTCGTGCACGTGCCCTACCGCGGCGC
>CAIVVS010000266.1 GCA_903909415.1 uncultured Pseudomonadota bacterium
CCAGCGGCATGCGCGCCGTGGACCTGCGCCTGACCGATGCGCGCATCGATCCGCCCGGCACCAGCGACAGCCTGCATGTCGAGCGGCTGGCGCGGCTGGACGGCTCCATGTGGTGCTTCGCGCCCGGGGATGACCCGCTGCCCGCCAGGCTCGTGGAGCCGGCCTTCACCTTCGGATCGCTCAACCACACCGCCAAGCTGAATGACGGCCTCCTGGATGCCTGGGCGGCGCTGCTGTTGGCCGCCCCTGCCTCGCGCCTCGTCGTCGCCGCCGTGCCGGACGCGCAGCGAGGCGAGGAGATCGCCGGGCGCCTCATGCGCCACGGGGTGGCGCGCGAGCGCGTGGAACTGGTGCCGCGCCTGCCGCGCGCGGAGTTCGCGCGGCTGCTCGGGCGCATCGACCTGGCGCTGGACAGCTTTCCCTACAGCGGTGGCGCGACCACCATGGAGACCCTGTGGTGCGGCGTACCGGTACTCTCGCTCGCGGGCGACTTCGGCTTCGCGCGCTCGGGCGCGAGCCTGCTGGAAGCCGCGGGACTGGGCGGGTGGGTCGCCCATACGCAGGCCGACTACGTCGCGCGTGGCGCGACGCTTGCGAGCGACCCGGCCGCCCTTCGCGCCGTTGCCGCGGGCCTGCGTGACCGGTTGGCGCAATCCGTATTGCTGGACCACGCCGGCTTCTCGCGGCGCGTGGAGTCGCGCCTGCGGGCCGAACTCATTGCACAGGGCGCGCGCTAGGGTGGGCGCGCTGTCGTCCATGCTCAAGGCCCTCCTGGGAAGGGGCGGCGCCGCGCCGGGCAGTCCTTCGGCGTCGTCCACCGCGGCGCCTCCTGCGGAGCGACTCGCAGGGGCCGAGTCCGACTTCCGATCCGGACGCCATGCCGAGGCACGCGCCGCCTGCACGGGGCTGCTCGAAGTGCCCGCGCACGCCGATGAAGCCCTGAACCTGCTCGGCGCGGTGGAACTCGCCGCCGGACTACCCGAGCGGGCCTGCGAGCATTACGACACCCTGCTTGAACGCCAGCCCGCCGAGGCCCGCTTCGTCGCCAACGCCGCCGAAGCCTGGCGGCGCCGTGGCGACATGCAGCGCGCGCTGGACATCGCGCTGCGGGCGATCGCGCTGGACCCGGTCCGCGCCGGTCCGCATTTCGTCGCGGCGCAGGCCTGCGATGCCCTGGCGCGCCCGATGGAAGCGGTGGCGCATTTCCGCAGGCACATCGAACTCAAGCCCGATGCCGCGTCGGCTCACTCGGGCCTGCTGTCGCTGCTGTTGCGCCTGCCGGTGGATGACGCCGAGGTCGCCGCCGAGCACCTGCGCTGGGGGCGCATGCACGCCGATCCGCTCGGGGGCGGGCGGCCCCCGGCAGTTCCTGCCGGTGCCGGCGCGCGCCGGTTGAGGCTGGGCTACGTATCGGCGGACTTCTGCCGCCACGCGGTGGGCGAGTTCATCGAGCCGGTGCTGGAAGCCCATGACCGCGCCCGTTTCGAGGTGCACGCGTTCTCCAGCGGGACGGTGGTGGATGACCTCGGCGCCCGGCTGCGCGCGCAATGCGAAGTGTGGCATGACCTGCGCGGCCTGGATGATGCACGGGCCGCGCAGGCCATGCGCGACGCGGGCATGGACCTGCTGGTGGACCTGTCGGGGCACACGCGCGGCAACCGGCTGCTCGCCTTCGCGCGCCGGCCCGCGCCGGTGCAACTCACCTGGATGGGGTACCTCGGCAGCACCGGCATGGTGGCCATGAACGGGCGCATCACCGACGCGGTGTCGGACCCGCCCGGGAGCACCGAGCTGCTGCACAGCGAGCGCCTGATGCGCCTGCCGCATGCCGCCTGGTGCTATCGCGCGCCGCAACAGGAGCGGGGGACGGCAGCACCGCCGCGCGCGGCAGGGCCGCTGGTGTTCGGATCATTCAACAGTTTCTTCAAGCTCAACGATGCGGTGCTGGACAACTGGGCGGCGCTGCTGTGCGAATTGCCGGAAGCGAGGCTACGCGTGCTGGGCGTGCCGGGCAAAGCCCAGCGCGACTGGCTGCTGGCGCGGCTTGCCGCCGGCGGCGTCGATACCTCGCGCATCGACACGGCCGGCCGGCTGGCATACGCGCCCTACCTGCGCGCGCTGGCCTCGTGCGACATCGCGCTCGACCCCCATCCGCAGGGCGGCGCCACCACCACCTGCGACAGCCTGTGGATGGGCCTGCCCGTGGTGACCCGCGCCGGGCGGCGCAGCGCCTCGCGTGCCTCGGCCAGCATCCTGTCCACCATCGGGTTGGGCGACCTGGTGGCCGACAGCGACCAGGCCTATCGCGACATCGCGGCCCGCCTCGCGGACGACGCGCCGGGACTCGCGCGGCTGCGCGCCGGCCTGCGGGCCCGCATGCTCGCGACGCCGCTGATGCAGCCGCAGGTGTTCGTGCGCAACCTCGAGGCGCTGTACGAGCGGGCCTGGGCGGAACGGAGCGCTGCCTGATGCTGCGCGCGCTGCTGGCCGGCCTGATGGCGCGCCTGCGCGGTGGCGGGCCACGCGTCGTTGGCGGCGCCATGGACGGCGCTACGGTGGCAGGGTTGCTGGCGCAGGCGCGCGCGCTGCTTGCATCCGGCGACCTCGACGGCGTCGAGCGCCTCTGCGCCACGCTTGAGGCCGCGGCCGCTGGTGATGGCGTCCTGCGCGCCGACAGGCTGGAACTGCTCGGCGCGGTCGCGCTGCAGCGCGAGCAGGACATGCTGGCCGCGGAGCGCTTCGATGCCGTGCTGGTGCTGCGCGGTGACGATGCGCGCGCGGCGAGCAACGCGGCCGAGGCCAACCGTCGCGCGGGCCGCGCGGGGCGCGCGCTGGAACTGGCCGAGCGTTCGCTCGCGCTCGCGCCGGACCAGCCCGCCGCGCTGCACGTGAAGGCGCTGGCGCTGGAGGAACTCTGGCGCGAGGACGAGGCGAGTGCCTGTTTCACCGAGCTCACCATGCGCCATCCCGGTTTCCGGCGCGGATGGACCGGGCACCTCGCCGCGCTGGGCCTGGTCGGCGCCGATCCCATGCACCTGCTCGCCGAGCACCGGCGCTGGGCCGCGCAGTTCGCCGACGCGCTGCGCCCGCCGGATGCGGCCCGGCCCCGCGAGCGCCTGCGCGGGACGGGCGACGCGGCCCGCCGGCTACGCGTGGGTTACGTGTCGGCCGACTTCCGCGACCATGCGGCCGCGCCCTTCCTGCTGCCGCTGTTCGCCCGGCATGACGCGGCGCAGTTTGAGGTGCACGCTTTTTCCGGCGTGGCGAGGCCCGATGCCGTCACGCAGCACCTGCGCGAGCGGGTGGCCTGCTGGCACGACGTCGCGGCGCTGGATGACGCGGCCTTTGCCGCGCGGGTGCGTGCCGAGCGCATCGACATCCTGGTGGACCTGTCCGGGCACACGCGCGGCAACCGGCTGCTGGCCTTCGCGCGCGAGCCCGCGCCGGTGCAACTCACCTGGCTGGGCTATCCCGGCACGACCGGCATGGCGGCCATGCACGGGCGCATCACCGATGCGCTCACCGACCCGGCGCCGCGGGCGGACGAGCGTTATGTGGAGCGGCTGCACAGGCTGCCGGGCAGCCTGTGGTGCTTCGAGCCGGATGCGCGCATGCCCGCGGTCGCGCCGCCGCCTTGCGCGGCCTGCGGCGTGCTGACCTTCGGTTCCATGAACTTCGTGCGCAAGCTGCGGCCGGTGACCATCGCGCTATGGGCACGGCTGCTGCGAGAGCTGCCGGAGTCGCGCCTGCTGCTCGCCACCGTCGCGCCGGAAGCGCAGGACGCGCTGGCCGCGGCCTTTGTCGCGCAGGGCATCGCGCGCGAGCGGCTCGCGTTCCGCGCGCGGATGTCGCGCGAGGCCTTCTGGGACCTGCACCACGAGGTCGACATCGCGCTGGACACCTGGCCGGTGAACGGCGGCGCCACCACCTGCGAGACGCTGTGGATGGGCGTGCCCGTGGTGAGCTTTCCCGGCGACACCTTCGCCTCGCGGGCCGGCCTCAGCATCCTGCATTCGGC
>CAIVVS010000267.1 GCA_903909415.1 uncultured Pseudomonadota bacterium
CGATGAAGTACCGAATCCAATAGACATAGGCCTTTTCGGTCCGGAGGCTGTAGTGGTTCATGCGCATGCAGCGGCGCACCTGATCCAGCAGCCGCGGTTTTCCTGGGGCCGATGGAGGATTCCTTGGAGGTTCAATGGGTTGTGCCATGTTGCGCCGGCTTTCAAGGAGACTATATATTTATACAGTTCAGTAACGCCTTGAAATCAGGGTAGGTTGACAACAACGCGCCGGATTTCAACCTTGATATCCGGCATCTTTGCTGACTATTGAACGTTAGGCCTTATTCCATGGCTGGAAACATTGAATCGTTCGCCCGCCTCTCGGACAAAATGTCCGATTTCTGTCGGCGTTCGAAAAACGAGTTCACACGCCTTACTCCCCAATGGGTTGCGGGGTGCTATGAACTAGACGGCACCATACCGGACCAGTACGGATGGCGTATGTGCGATGACGCATCACTTCAGAAACAAGTAAAAGGTCTTAAGGATTACCGAGAGATAAACCAGGTCTATTGGAACGACCAAGCGCGAAATGTCGAAGCGTATGCGACCATGACGTTTTGGCGGGGCAACGAAATACTAAAAGCGGCAATTCGAAGTCTCAATGTAGGAGAAGTTGTAACGCCAGCCATCCTGGTGCGGTCGCTGCTCGAGCTCTCGGCCACCTACATAGTCAATGCACAAACCATTGAGAAACTCTTCTCTGAATTGCAATTTCCCCCGAACACCACGGTTGTATCGGCCGAATTTGAGAAACGCGTGGTGAAAATGATATGGGGCACTCGGCTTGGCGACCCTGAGGCTTACGTCAAACAGACGAACGTGCTAACGGTCATTCAAAAGCTCGCCAAAAATGCAAAAGCAACAGAGTTGCTGCCCAAGTACGAATTTCTTTGTGAAGTGGCACATCCCAACGTAATTGGTAACAGTCGCTATTGGTCACACGTCGAGCGCGTCAACCCTGATGGAAGCAAGTCAGTCACTATGTCACGGCACGCACGCGGAGACCATGCGAATGAAATCCTTGAAAATACAATGTGGGGCCTTGGATGGTCGGCAGGATGCCTACGTAATGCATTCACACTCGTTCGCAATGGCCTCGGTGAACTGCTTAACAAGTTGCCAAAGGCCTAACATTTCATTGGTGCGGACGCCTTTCGGCGCCGCACAATTCAGACGTTAGGCCCTGTTGCGTGATGCGCAACACGCTATAATTGGCACATGATTCAATCGCTCCGGCACAAAGGTCTAGGCAAGTTCTTTGCATCGGGAAGCGCCGCGGGAATCCAACCGCACCATGCCAAGCGACTTCGCATGCTTTTGGCGGCTTTGGATACTGCTCAGTCCATAGAGGACATGGACATTGCAGGGTTTCGCTTGCACCCGCTGAAGGGGATTGAACCCCGTCGTTGGTCCGTGTGGGTGAATGGGAACTGGCGCTTGACGTTCGAGTTCAAAGACGGGCACGCCTACGTATTGCAATATGAGGACTACCACTAATGACTATGCACAATCCGCCTCATCCCGGTGAATTCATTACCGAGGTTTATCTGGAGCCAAACGGGCTCAGCGGCCGCGAATTGGCCGCAAAGCTCGGAGTTGCTGCGTCTACTCTGAATCGCGTTCTCACGGGCGCCAGTGGCATCAGCCCTGAAATGGCGTTGCGTCTTT
Source organism: uncultured Pseudomonadota bacterium (assembly GCA_903909415.1). The sequence continues at coordinate 1,672 of CAIVVS010000267.1, forward strand.
GCAAAGCTCTTGGTCGTTCTCCGGAGAGTTGGCTGGCCATGCAGTACAACCATGATCTGTGGCGGGCTAAACAGCACGTAGATCTCGGCAATGTCAGCAAAGTCAGGCTTACAGCGGCCTAACTTTGGCTGCAGCGGACGCCGTGCCGGCGCCGCTGAGCATTGACGTTAGGCGATATATCCAGAGGAGACTAAATGCTTCAACTCCGACCTTCCTGTGAGTGCTGCGATAAGGCACTTCCGCCCGAGTCCACCGAGGCGCGCATATGTTCGTTCGAGTGCACTTTCTGTGTGTCATGTGCGGAGTCCGTGCTCCTCGGGAAATGCCCCAATTGTGGTGGCGAGCTTGTTGGAAGACCAAGGCGTCCCATCAGCAAGCTTGCAGGCAACCCCGCCTCAACAGAGCGCATTTACAAACCCGCTGGTTGTGCGAAGGCGGCGTAATGTCAGCAATCTCGCCCCACGCCCAAGCGGAGCGCCAACGTCAGGCCACCAGGCCCGGTCTGGCGGTGCGCGGTACATTTTCGCCAGCCGGGCCTGGCGTGCTGCCGTCGTCGCCCGCTTAGCTCGAGCGTTGGGCCCTGACCTCGTTGCCGGAACGAGCGAAGGGAAGAATCATTTCCGGTCCTCAAGTGCAAAGGAGAGTCCCATGAGCAAAGGTGGCGGCGGTGGTGCTGCCGGCGGCAAGGGTGGCGGTGGCGGCAAAGGCTCAGGCGCTCCAGGCGGTTGGCCTAGCACTACTGGCAATCCGTCCGGCGGAAGGCGTGGAAACGCATAGTAGTTCGCGCCAGGCACGCTGCATCGCGCCCAACCTCAGGTCGAGCGGACGGGCCGGAAGCAGACGCCTCACGGCGCCGCACAATTCGGACGTTGGACCGCACGGCACTAGGAATGGTCCAGTTTCAAGCGGCTTGTTTCTCTGTATATACGTATATACAATAAACAAATGGACAAGGATCCAAAGAAAGACCGCCGAAATCTTGCGGAGCGCGGCCTCTCGCTGGACCTTGCCGAACAACTCGATTGGGCGACGGCCCTGATCTGGGAAGACAGGCGCAAGGACTACGGGGAACGGCGTTACTGCGTGCTTGGCTTCATTGATGATCGGCTGCATAGCGTTGTATTCACGCCACGCAATGGCAAGCCCCGAGTGATCAGTCTGCGTAAAGCCAACAAGCGCGAGGTGAGTCGATATGAGAAAGCCATCCAAATCTGAGGCCAAGAAGGCGCTACGGAAGAATCCGGAATGGACAGCAGCAATGATTGCTGAGGCCCGTCCGGCCAAGGAAGTGTTACCCAAGTTGTTTGGTGCCCGAACTGCAGCTGCCATGCTCAAACCACGAGGCCGCCCAAAGTCTTCAGATTCAAAGGTGGCAATCAGCCTTCGGCTACCTCCGGAAACGTTGGCGCGCTGGAAGGCGACCGGCCCGGGATGGCAAACGCGCATGGCTGAAGTCCTGCGAGAGTCGGTGTAAGTGCGGTCCAACCACCGCTTGGATCAGACGCTTCGCGCTGTTCAAGCGGAACGTCAAGGCCGATCTCATCAAGTACGCGAAGAGCGCCGTGGCGCGGGCATCATCCCCGAGTAGCTCGCAGATGCGACTGCACTCCAACCGCAATCGCCCGTCGCATCTCGGGCCCTTGCCACTTGAGCGCCTGGGGCGTGATCCGCACCGGATCATTGCAGCGAGTGGCCTCGCGCAGCCCATTGACGCCCACGCGGCGGGGCCGGACGCGATCACGCCGCACGCGTTCGAGTACCGTGACCTGTTCCGGCGCTTCCTCGACGGACCGGTCGCGCCCACCAAGGCCCCCGTGCCCGAGGACCCGAAGGCGCGCGCGAACAACCTCAAGGCTTCGGCGTATTTCCTGGATGCGATCGCAGCGGGCTGCTGCGCGTTGGATGCCGCCGAGTCCGCTGCCTGTGGCGGACACACGCATGCGCTGGTCTGCCTGGTCGAGTTCGGGCGCGAGCCGGAAGAGGGCGAGCCCGGGGCTGCGTGGATACGTGGCGCCAACGTCGCGCGCACCGATCTGCGCGCCACCGAGATCGCGGTGGTGCTGTCGGGCTATGTTCGCTGGCTGGGGTGGAATTCAACGGGCCACGCCGATGGCGCGTCCAAGCTGGACCTGTCCGCACTCGCGTTGCGCGCCGGATTGGTGACGCTGGACGCCGCAGGTCAACTTGCCGCGCCCTTCCTGCGCCGCGGGTTTCGCATCGCCGCCATCACCACCGACTGGGCGCTGGCGCCGGATGCGCCGCTGGCCGAGGGCGTGGACCTGCATTCCACTGACCCCGCCTGCCATGAAGGCACGGACGGTACCCGTCCCGGCTGGTACTACGAGGAGGAGGCCAAGCGTCCCCTGCACATGGGTGCGTGGCCGATGGAGGACATCCCGCACGCGGACCAGCCCAGCACCTTGGTGATCCGCGAGGAGATCCGGCGCGTGCCCAAGCGCGGCGACTTCTTCAAGCGCGCCGAGGCCGGCGACCTGGGCGACAAGCCGCAGCGCGAGCGCCGCCGCTTCCCGATGAAGCACCCGCTGGCGCTGGGCATGCAGCCGCTGATCCAGCACATGGTGCCGCTGCAGGGCACGCGCGAGACCTTCCCGCCGTCGCCGCGCGCCGCCGAATTCGCCGACCCGGTGGCCAACGCGCAGGCGATCAAGGCGCTGGCGCATTTCCTGGGCGCGGACTTCGTCGGCATCTGCGAGGCCGAGCCGTGGATGTACTACTCGCACGAGGACCAGAAGGGCGAGCCGCTGCCGGCCTACCACCGGTACGCGGTGGTGATGCTGATCGACCAGGGCTGGGAGACCATGGAGGGCGCCTCGGGCGATGACTGGATCAGCGCCAGCCAGTCGATGCGCGCCTATATGCGCGGCGCCGAGATCGCCGGCGTGATGGCGGCGCACTGCCGGCGCCTGGGCTGGTCCGCGCGCGCCCACACCAACGCGCACTCCGAGGTGATCCACAACCCGGCCATCCTGATGGCGGGACTGGGCGAGGTGTCGCGCATCGGCGATACCATCCTCAATCCCTTCATCGGGCCGCGCTCCAAGTCGGTGGTGTTCACCACCGACTTCCCGATGGCGGTGGACCGTCCGATCGACTTCGGCCTGCAGGACTTCTGCAACCAGTGCCGCAAGTGCGCGCGCGAATGCCCGTGCAACGCCATCCCCTTCGGCCCCAAGGTGATGTTCAACGGCTACGAGATCTGGAAGGCCGACGTCGAGAAGTGCACCCGCTACCGGGTGACGCAGATGCGCGGCTCGGCCTGCGGGCGCTGCATGAAGATGTGCCCGTGGAACCGCGAGGACACGGCGGCATCGCGCGAGCTGATGTGGCGCTCGATCAAGGAACCCGAATCCCGCGCGGCCATCATTGCGGCCGACGACGCCGAGGGCAACGGCATACGCAACCCGGTCAAGCGCTGGTGGTTTGACCTGGAAGTGGTGGACGGCGTCGCGGTGCTGCCTCCCTCGGGGACCAACGAGCGCGACCTGAACCTCGGGCGCGAGGACAAGCTCGCCGCCGGACAGAAGCTCGCGATGTTCCCGCCCGAGCTGCAGCCGCCCGCAGGCGCCAGCATGGCCGACGTCCACCCGATCGACCGGGTTGCCGGCCAGAAACGCTACCAGGAAGCGGAATCGCCCGAGGCGGCGTGGGCTAGGGTCGATCTGACGCGGCTCAGTCCAACACGACGTTGAACCGAAGGCTGCGCGCCAGCAGCCCCTGCCGGAAATAGAAGCGCTGGCCCAGCGCATTGTCCAGCGGCGTGTCCAGCACCAGCTTCCCGCAGCCGAGCGCCTTGCCCTGCGCCTTCAGCCAGTCCATCAGCGCCGCGCCATGGCCCTGACCCCGTTCTCCTTCGCGCGTCACCAGGTCGTCCACGTACAGGAAGCGCCCGTGCACCAGGTTGTCGGTGACGCGCCAGCCGGCCAGCGCGCGTGCCTCGCCGCCGGACCACAGGCCGTGCAGCCGGTAGCCGTGCGCCTGCTGCAGCCGCCAGCGGCGCGCCAGTTCCTCGGCGTCGGCCAGGTGAGGGCGCAGTTCGCGCATCAGCGGCCACAGGGCGTGTGCGCCGGCCTCGTCGGTGACTTCACGTACTTCGGCCGCTTCGGCCATGTCACACCGCCTTCGGCGCGAAGCACAGCGCCACCGCGATCCGGTTCCAGGCATTGATGGTGGCGATGGCCGTGGTGAGGAAGGCCAGTTGCGCGCCCGGGAACTGCGCCGCGACCTGCGCATGCAGTTCGTCCGGCGCGCCCTGCCGGGCGACGTCGGTGAGCGCCTCGGTCCAGGCCAGGGCGGCGCATTCGCGCGCTGTGAACGCGCCGGCCTCGCGCCAGGTCGCCACCAGGTCGAGCTTGGCCTGCGGCACGCCGGCCTTGCGCGCGACGTCCAGGTGCAGCTGCAGGCAGTAGGCGCAGCCATTGAGCTGCGAGGCGCGTACCTTGAGCAGCTCGGTCAGGGCCTTCTCGATGCCCGCATCGTCCACCGCCTTGCCCAGCGCCAGCATGGCGGCATACACCGCCGGCGCGGCGCGGGTGAAGTCCGGCGCGTCCAGCCGGGGCAGGTGGGTGGGTGTTGCCGGGCTGGTCATGGCGGGTCTCCGGGATTAGTATCAGGGGACTGATAATATAGTCGGGTACTGACACCTTGGGCAAATCCGTGCGCAAGTCCCTGAAGGGCAAGGCCAAGTCCGATTCTCGTGGCGATGCGGCCGCGGCCGCGACGCCCATCCCAGCCGTCGGCGAAGGCAAGCGCGGCGAGGACGGCCACCTCGGCTACCTGCTGCGCCAGGCGGGTGCGGCGCACCGGCTGCGCATGGAGCGCGCGCTGTCCGGCGAGGGAGTCACCTCGGCGCAGTTCGCGGTGCTGACCATGCTCGCCGCCTATCCCGGTATCTCCGGGGCCGACGTCGCGCGCCTGTGCCTGCTGACGCCGCAGACCGTCAGCCAGATCGTCGCCAACCTGGAGCGCGACGGGCTGGTCGGGCGCGAGGCGCATGCGGTGCACGGCCGCATCCTGCAGATCGGGTTGAGCGAGGCGGGGCGCGAGGCGCTGGCGCGCTGCCGGCGTACCGTGATGGCGCTGGAGAAGCAGCTCGTCGCCGGCCTGTCACCGGCGGACGAAGGCGCGGTGCGGCGCTGGCTGGTGGCCGTGGCGCGCTGAGCCAGACGCCCGTCGATTTTTCGGCGCCTCCGGTTGGTAAGATCGCCCCATGAAGTTCTGCTTTTTCCACCTGATGCCCTACCTGCGTCCCGATGCGCGCATCGGCGACGAATTGGCGCGGGGCGAGCGCGCCGCAGGCGGCCAGGAATGGCCGATGCCCAACAAGGGCTTCGACCCGCAGCTCGCGCAGTCGCTGTACCGCGAGTACATCGACACCATGGTGTTCTCCGAGCAGTGCGGCTTCGACTGGATGGGCGCGAACGAGC
>CAIVVS010000268.1 GCA_903909415.1 uncultured Pseudomonadota bacterium
CCGCACCCGCCCCGGTCGCCGCCGCGGCACCTGCCCCCGCCGCCAGCGCGGGCCCGGCCCCGGTGTCCAGCTCAACGTCCAGCCCGGTGCCGGCCTCCGAGCCCGGCCTCATCGACGTCACCTCGCCCATGATCGGGCGCTTCTACTCGCAGTCCGAGCCGGGCGCCGCGCCCTACGTCAGCATGGGCGCGACGGTGAAGGAGGACAGCACCGTCGGCCTGGTCGAGGCGATGAAGATGTTCAACGCGGTGCATGCCGGCGTGAACGGCGTGGTCGCACAGATCTGCGTGCAGGACGCCGCCCTGGTCGAGTACGGGCAGGTGCTGTTCCGCGTGCGCCCGGCCTGAACGGGGCCCGGCCTCGATGGCACTCAACCGGGTCCTCATCGCCAACCGCGGCGAGATCGCGGTTCGCATCATCCACGCCTGCGAGGCGTTGGGCATCGAAACCGTGCTGGCCTATTCCGAGGCCGACCGCGACACCCTGGGCACGCGCCTGGCCACCCGTGCGGTATGCATCGGCCCGGCGCAATCCTCGCAGTCCTACCTGCACATCCCCTCGCTGGTCGCCGCGGCGCTGGGCACCGGCTGCGACGCGCTGCATCCGGGCTACGGATTCCTCGCCGAGTCGGAAGACCTGGCCCAGGCCTGCGCCGACGAGCACATCGTGTTCATCGGGCCGCCGCCCGACCAGATCCTGCAGATGGGCAACAAGCTGCAGGCGCGCGCGCTCGCCAAGCAGAACGGCGTGCCCATGCTGCCCGGCTCGGAGAAGGTCGCCACCGCCGCCGACGCGGAGAAGATCGCGCGCCAGATCGGCCTGCCGGTGATGCTCAAGGCCGCGGCCGGGGGCGGCGGGCGCGGCATGAAGATCGTCAGTGACTTCGCCGAGCTGCCGCGCCAGTTCGCCGCCGCCTCGCACGAGGCGCGCGCCGCCTTCGGCGACGACACCCTGTACCTGGAGCGCTACATCTCGAACGCGCGCCACGTGGAAGTGCAGGTGCTGGGCGACCACCACGGCCACGTGATCCACCTGGGCGAGCGCGACTGCTCGCTGCAGCGCCGCCACCAGAAGGTGGTGGAGGAATCCCCCGCGCCGGCCCTGCCGCCCGGGGTGTGCGACCAGATCCGCGCCGCCGGCCTGGCGCTGGCCGCCGGCATCGGCTACCGCAACGCCGGCACGGTGGAGTTCATCGTCGACGGCGACACCGGCTCGTTCTTCTTCCTCGAGATGAACACCCGCATCCAGGTCGAGCACCCGGTGAGCGAAGGCGTTACTGGCATCGACCTGGTGCAGGAGCAGCTGCGCGTCGCCGCCGGCGAGGTGCTGCGCTTCCGCCAGCAGGACGTGGTGTTCCGCGGCCATTCGATCGAGTGCCGCATAAACGCCGAGGTGCCCTCCGAGGGATTCCGTCCCAGCCCCGGCCGCATCACCGTGTGGGAGCCGCCGCAGGGCCCGAACATCCGCCTGGACACGCACTGCCACGCGGGATACATGGTGCCCATGCACTACGACTCGATGATCGCCAAGCTGATCGTCTACGGCAGCGACCGCAACGAGGCGATCCAGCGCATGGCCTCGGCGCTGTCGCGCTTTCGCATCGAGGGCATCGGCACCACCCTGCCGTTCCTGCGCTACGCCATCACCCATCCCGACTTCGTTGCCGGCCGCGTGAACACCGCGCTGGTGGAGAAGATGATCGGCGAGATGGCCGCCGCAGCCAAAACCAAGAAGGCATGACCCGGACCATGACCACGGCCACAACCAAAGACAAGATCGAATTCGTCGACGTCACCCTGCGCGACGGCCACCAGAGCCTGTGGGCCGAGCGCATGACCACCGGCATGATGCTGCCGGTCATCGGCCGCCTCGACCGCGCCGGCTTCATCGGCCTGGAGGTGCTCTCGCCCTCGTTCCTCGGCAAGTGCGTGCGCGACCTGCTGGAAGACCCGATCGCGCGCATCCGCATGCTCAAGGAACGCGCCCCGAACACCCCGCTGCGGGTCAACGCCGGCGGCCTGAACGTGTTCGGCACCGACCAGCAGGCCATGGTCGAGCTGTTCTGGCAGGTGATGTTCAAGGCCGGTATCGAGGAGGCCCGGGTGTCGGACTCCTGGAACGACCCGCGCGTCTGGACCCTGCGCGCCGGCGCCGCGGCCAAGGCCGGCATCCGCCCCATCATCAACATCACCTACTCGATCTCGCCGCTGCACACCGACGAGTACTACGCCGAGCGCACCCGCGCGGCGGTCAAGCTCAAGCCGTTCCGCATCTGCCTCAAGGACCCGGGCGGCCTGCTCACGCCCGAGCGCACCCGCGCGCTGGTGCCGCTGATGATGAAGCACGCCGCCGGCATCCCGATCGAGATGCACACCCACTGCTCCACCGGCCTGGGGCCGCTGTGCGTGCTGGAGGCGGTCAAGCAGGGCATACGCATCGTCAACACCTCCCTGCCGCCGCTGGTGGACGACGCCTCGCTGCCCTCGCTGTTCAACGTCGCGGCCAACCTGCGCGCGCTGGGCTACGCCACCGGCGTGGACGAGGACAGCCTGCAGGAAGTCGCGCGCCACTTCACCGTGATCGCCAGGCGCGAGGGCCTGCCCATCGGCGTCCCGGTCGCCTACGACCACGCGCAGTACGTGCACCAGGTACCCGGCGGCATGATCTCCAACCTGCGCCACCAGCTGCGCGAAGTCGGCGCCGAGGCAAAGCTGCCGGCCGCGCTGGAGGAGACGGTGCGGGTGCGCGCCGAGTTCGGCTATCCGATCATGGTCACGCCGCTGTCGCAGTTCGTCGGCAGCCAGGCCGCGCTGAACGTGATGACCGGCCAGCGCTACGGCCAGGTGTCCGACCAGACCATCCGCTATGCGCTGGGACACTTCGGCGGCGACGTGGAGAACATCATGGACCGCGAGGTGCGCGCGAAGATCCTCGACAGGCCGCGCGCCAAGGAATTGGCGGCGGTGAAGTTCGAGCAACTGCCGCTGGAACGCATCCGCGCCGACCTGGACGCCGCCGGTGCCTCGGACGAGGACCTGGTCTACCGCTACCTGATGCGCAAGGAAGACATCGCGCGCATGCACGCGGCCACCACGGGCCCGGTGAAGGAATACCTCACCGACACCGACCCGCTGGTCAGCCTGGTAGCGGAGCTCTCGAAGCTCAAGGGCGCCAACAGCATCCACATCAGCAAGCCCGGATTCAACCTGACGCTGGGCCGCAACGCGTAGCTGCAGGCCACTCCGCCGCGCACCTCATCGCGCACGCCATCGCACACTTCGCAGCGCACGCCACCTAGGAACCAGGATGTTCGACAAGATAGCCATCGCCGGCATAGGCGAAGCCCGCATCTCCTCCACGCTGGTGCGCACCGCGCAGGACCTCGCGGTCGAGGCCGGCCTCGCGGCCATGGCCGACGCGGGCCTGAAGTCCTCCGACATCGACGGCGTGATCACCGCCAGCCCTGCGGCCGACCCGCATTTCACCTTCAGCACCCTGGTGGCAGAGGGCCTGCGCATCAAGCCGCGCGTGAACACCGCGCTGCAGAACGCCGGCGCCTCGCCCTGCCTGGGCGTGCTGTATGCGGCGCGGGCCGTCGCCGCCGGCCACGCGCACACGGTCCTGGTGTGCGAGAGCGACAGCCGCGGCGCGCGCTTCAAGGGCGACAAGATCCAGGCGCTGCGCGCCGCGCGTCCCTGGACCGATGACTGGGAAGACCCGTTCGGCCTGACCGTGCCGGGCAAGTACGCCCTGCTCGCGCAACGCTGGATGCACCGCCATGGCCGCGGCCCGGAAGACCTCGCGGCGGTCGCCGTCGCCGCGCGCCAGCACGCGATGCGCCAGCCCACCGCGCCGCGCAAGGATCCGCTCACCATCGAGGCCGTGCTCGCCTCGGCCCCGATCGCGGAACCGCTGCGGGTATTGGACTCCTGCCCTGTGGCCGACTGGGGCGGCGCGATCATCGTCACCACGCGCGAGCGCGCGCGCGACATGAAAAAGCCGGTGGTTCGCCTGCTCGGTGCGGGGGAAGGCCATTCGGAGTACCACCTGCATGAGGTGGCCGAGATGCCCTGCTCGGCCACGCGCGACTCCGCGGAACAGGCCTTCGGCCAGGCGGGCGTCAAGCCGAAGGACATCCACACCGCACAGGTGTTCGACGCCTTCACCATCGCCGCGCTGATCGGCATGGAAGAGCTCGGTTTCTGCGAACCCGGCCAGGCCGGCCGGCTGTTCGCCGAGGGGCACACGGCGCTGGGCGGCTCCATCCCCACCAACACCTCGGGCGGCATGCTGACCTGGGGCAATGCCCACATCATCGTGATGCCGGAAGCCGTGCGCCAGGTGCGCGGCGAAGCCGGCCCGAACCAGGTGCCGGGCGCGACACTCGCGCTGGCCCAGGGCATAGGCGGCCCGATGGCGCTGTCCTGCACCTTGATCCTTGGAAAATGAGTCGGAGCCTGAAATGAGCGACAACGCGAACAGCAAGCAGGCCGCAGACGGCGCCAAGCCCGCCCAGCCCACAAGGCCCGCCGGCCCGCCGCCCGCCAAACCCGTGCCCTCGCCCAACGACGCGACCGCGCCGTTCTGGTCGGGCTGCGCGCAGGGCGTGATGCGCTTGCGCCACTGCGCAGCCTGCGGCAAGGTGTCCGCGCCGACGCGCGCGGTCTGTGCCTGCGGCAACGCCGAGCTGGGCTGGAAGGACTGCAGCGGCCGCGGCACGGTGTTTTCCTACACCGTGGTGCATCGCGCGCCCGACCCGGCGTTCCGGGCCGACGTGCCCTATGTGATCGCGGTGGTCGAGCTCGAGGAAGGCGCGCGCCTGATGAGCAATGTCATCGGCTGCCCGCCCGCCGAGGTCAGCATCGGCATGAAGGTCAGCGCCGTGTACGAAACCGTCGCCGAGAACATCGGCGTGCCGAAGTTCCGGCGCGCGTAGTTCCGGTCAGTTCGCCGTGACCCCTGCGGCCTTCACCGCATCGCCCCACTTGATGTAGTCGGCCTTCAGCATCTCGGCGAACTCCGCCGGCGTGCTGCACCAGGCGTCGGCATCGATCGCCTGGAAACGCGCGACGAAGGCGGCGTCCGTGCAGGCCGGCGTGAGCGCGCCCAGCACGGTGTTGATGATGTCCCGAGGCGTGGCCGCCGGCGCCACCAGCCCGTTCCAGGTGGTGATCTGGTAACCCGGGAAGCCCTGCTCGGCCACGGTGGGTACTTCCGGCATCTGGGACAGGCGCTTCTCGCTGGACACGCCGACCACGCGCAGCTTGCCCGCCTTGTAGGGCCGCAGGATCTCCGACACGCTGCCGAACACCATGGGCACGTGCCCGCCGATCAGGTCGCCGATCGCCGGGGCCACGCCCTTGTAGGGAATGTGGGTCATGGTGATGCCGGCGCGCTTGGCGAACAACTCCATCGTCAGGTGGCCCGCCGAACCGGTGCCCGAGGATCCGTAGGCGACCTGGCCGGGGCGCGCCTTCACGTAGGCGATCAGTTCCTGCAGGGTCTTGGCCGGGAAATTGTTCGACACGCCGAGCGCGAACACGCTGGTGGACGCAACCGAGATCGGCGTGAAGCTCTTGAACGGGTCGTAGCGCACCTTCTGCATGTGCGGCACGATGGACATCTGCGCCAGCGACACCATGAACAGCGTGTAGCCGTCGGCCGGCGCCTGCGCCACGTAGTCCGCCGCGATCGCGCCACTCGCGCCGGCGCGGTTCTCGACGTTGACCGGCTGCTTCAGCACCTTGGTCAGCCACTCGGCGCTAATGCGCGCGACGTTGTCGGTGCTGCCGCCGGCCGAGAACGGCACGATGATGGTCACCGGGCGTTCCGGCCAGGCGGCCAGCGCCGGCGCCGGCGCCGCGCAGAAAGCGCCAAAAACGGCGAATAGCGTTGATTTCATTATGCTTTTTTCCATGACATCCCGGGCAGCAGGTTTTGAGCTGAGTAGTATCGCCGCATGCGGCAGGAAACGAAAGCCTCCGGCATCCATGGCGTGTGGGCGCCGCCCGTTGGCAGGAACGCGCGTCGCGACCCGGGCCTGTGCACGGACTGCGGCGGCTCGCGGTGAGCGGCATGCCCCGCCAGGACACCGCTCGGGCTGCCGGGCGACGAGGTGCAACTGGCTGCGCCGGCAGGCGCGCCGAACCTGTGAAGGCTTCCTCGCCCACGTGACGGGCACAGCCGTCGGCCTGCAGCTTGAAAGGCACAGGCCGACGGGGAGACCGCAGCCACGCAAAGGGAGCGCGCCCGTCGCCGCATCGGGGAAATCTACGCACGCATGGCCGAGGCCGCGACCGCCGAAATTGACAACTGGATGGCCAGGTCCCCCGTCGGCCGGGCGATCCGGCAGCGCTACCGGACCGCGCGCGGCAGCTCGCCGGGCCGCCTCACAGCCAGCCCTGGCGCCACTGCGCCGGGTCGGTCAGTTCGCGCCAGGGCAGCGTCCAGGTCCGCTTCGAATACACTGCCTGCAGCAGCACCCGCAGGTCCGCCGTCCCGACGGACCCGGGCGCGTCCACGGGTGCATGGTCGGGATCGACCAGCCGGACCACGACGAAGTGCTTCTCGCGCTCGCGCGGGTGCACCGCGGTCCACTTGGACTGCAGCAGCTTCTTCGGGCCCAGTCGGGTGCGAGGCGGGTTGCGCAGCGGGGGACGCGGCGCGGCAGGCAGGGTGGATGGCTTGGATGGATTGGACGGCATGGAACAGCCTTTGATGCAGGAACAGGTGATCGAGTTGCAGGCCAAGCTGACGCTGGCCGAGGACCAGATCGACTCGCTCAACAAGACCGTTTTCGAACAACGCCAGCTGCTGGACGAACTGGCGCGGCAGGTGGTGGCACTTCGGCGCCAGGTGCAGGACATCGCGCCGACGGAACCTACCAGCCTGCGCGACGAGCTGCCGCCGCATTACTGAGCGTCCAGGCTGCGGCGCCGGCCGGCATCGCGCCGCCTTCGGGTTGTCACTGCGTCGGACGCAGCCCGCCCTTGCCCACCTGAACGCGCACCGCGCGCAGGCGGTCGCCCTCGCCCTGCTGGGTGGCGACGTAGATCGCCTCGCCCACCTTCAGGTCATCGCGGGTGCCGGGGATGGCGCGCGACATGGGCGTGCCCGGGGGCACCAGCACCTTGACGTCGCCGCCCGGGTGCTTGAGCGTGATTTCCTGGCCGCCCGTCGCCGACACCGCCGCCTCGAACACCGCATTGGTCATGGTGGATTCAGGCTGCAGGTCGTAGGGCGTGAGGCCCTGTCGCGCCGCCGGCGGGATGGGGCGGACGTCGATCGCCACCGTCGCGCCGTCGCGCTTGACCGTGGTCACGCCCAGCACCATGCCGGGCTTCACGTCGGCCAGGCTGAACGGCCCGGTGGCGGACACCGCGAGGTCAGCCGGCAGGTCGATCTGCACGTCGCGGCCGTCGCGCGCCTTGACCGACAGCACCTTGCCGTCGAAGGCCGACAGCGTGCCGCGGATGTTGACGGTCTGCTGGGCCATGGCCGGCAGTGCCGCGAAGGACAGCACGAGCGCGGCCGGGAGCAGCGCGCGCCGCAGGACGGCAGGGACATTCATGTGAGCACTCCGGTGTGGGTAAAGGGTATCCGCGATGCTAACGCGGGGCGCCCGTGGAAAATTCCGCGCGGCGTCCCTGCAGCAGCCCGGTCAGCCTGCCGTCAGCGCTCGGCGGCCGCCTTGAGCCTGGCCAGGCCGGCCTCGAAGTCGCGGCCTATCATCCTGTCCATGCTGACGAACAGGCCCATCAGCTTGCCGATGAATGCCTGCGGCCCGAACATCGCCCACGTGACCCGGGTGCCGCCCGCGACCGGCTCCAGCGTGTACTCGGCGGTGTTGTGCCCCTCGAACGGCTTCTCGAAATCCAGCTTGATGGCGATCTTCGTCGGGGACGATGCGAGCAGCTCCATCCGGCCCGTGCCGACCTTGGAATTGCCTTCCCATTCGTAGATCGCGCCGGGCCCGGCGGCCGCGCCGCTGTAGGCCCGTTTCATCGCCGGGTCGCGGCCCTCCCAGGGCGACCATTCGCCCCAGCGGTGGAAGTCGTTGATCAGCGGGAACACCTTGTCCGGTGCCGCCTGGATCTGGGTGGAGCGCTCGACGCGGAAACGGTCAGGCCGGCTGGCGGCGATGGCCAGCAGCACGGCGATGACGATGGCAATGACGACGAGCACGGTGGTGAGCACGCTGCCTCCGCGTGGCGATTGCCGGCAGGCGGTGCCGGCGCCGGACGACAGGCTAGGCCGGATTGCCGGTTTTGGCAAAGCGCCCGGTTGGACACCGCGCCCGGCCGCCTTACCAGGGCAGGGACTTGCCCGCGAAATTGAAGAAGCCGCCGCTGTCGGCCTGGGTGAATCCGGCGATCACCCGGCGCAGGCCGGCAATGTTCTCCGCGGGACCGGGCAGCGCGTCCC
>CAIVVS010000269.1 GCA_903909415.1 uncultured Pseudomonadota bacterium
AGCAGAAGGTGCTGGCCTTCGGCGACCTGGGCATGGAAGCGATCTATGAATTCGAGGTCAAGGACATGCCGGTGACCGTGGCGGTGGACGCCAACGGCACCTCGGTGCACAACACCGGGCCGCAGGAATGGGCGTCGAAGATCAAGGATTTCAAGATTCCGGTGAACGTGGCCTGAAGGCAGCCGTAGCGCTTTGGCGATGAAGCTGGAGTTTGCCGATCCGGTGCTGGCGCGCGGCTGGCTGGCCGTGGCGGCCTCGGCCGACCTCGCTCCCGGCCAGCTTGCCGCCGTCACCCTGCTGGAACAGCCGCTGGTGTTGTGGCGGGGTGCCGATGGCAAGGTGAACGCACTGCTGGATCGCTGCCCGCATCGCGGCGCGCGCCTGTCGCTGGGACGGGTGGATGGCAATGACATCCGCTGCCCGTACCATGGCTGGCGTTTCGACGGCGGTGCCCGCTGCCTGGAGTGGCCCGCGCATCCGGGCGAACAGCCGGGCGCGGCAGCGTCTGCCGACGGGTTTCGTGCCACGGAACGCTATGGGCTGGTCTGGGTGCTGCTGGATGAACCGGCGGGCTCGTCCGTGCCCGCCCTGCCTGACTTCCCGGCCTTCGACTCCCCGGGCAGCGGATCGGTGGTGGACGGTCCCTACGACTTCCATGCCTGCGCGCCGCGCGTGATCGAGAACTTCCTCGACATGGCCCATTTCCCCTACGTGCATGCCGGCACGCTGGGCCAGGTGCCGCACACCGAGGTGAAGGACTACGAGGTCACGGTCAGCGAGGCAGGCGTCGAGACTCGCGGCTGCCGCTTCTGGCAGCCCCAACCCAGCGGCCTGGCAACGGAAGGCGCGGAAGTCGGGTACACCTACCGGGTCGTGCATCCGCTGGTCGCGTCGCTGGGCAAGCTCACCGGGCGGCCGGACGCCTTCGACGTGCTGATGGTGACCAGCCCGGTGGACGAATTCCACACCCGGGTGTGGAAGGTCAACGTTTTCGCCGACGGTGGCTCGGGCCGCATCGCCACATTCGCCGGATTCAGCCGCGCTGCGATGCTGCAGGACCAGCCCATCGTGGAATCACAATGGCCCAAGCGCATGCCGCTGGACCCGCGCGGCGAGGCGCACCAGCGAGCCGACCGGGTGTCGGCTGCCTACCGCCGCTGGCTGCGCGACCGGGGACTGTCCTGGGGCGTGACCCGATAGGTCCCCGGTTCCGCGCTCAGCGCGCGGCGTGCCGCAGCGCGCGGTTGAAGTACGACAGGTCGAGAAACTTGTCCGGCGCCGGTGCCTGGCCGCCCCACTGCCCTTCCATCTCGGCGCGCAAGGCCAGCGCGTTGCGGAAGCCGCGCATGTCGATCGCGCAGTCCTTCGCCAGCCCGTGTCCGGGCGTCATGAGTTCGGCGTAGGTCATCTCCGCGACCTTCCGGTCCAGCTTCAGGTCGCGCTGCAGCACCGCGAGCACCTGGCTGCGGTTCGCCGGGTCCATCGACGCGCGGCAGCCCTCGATGTATGCGCCGAGGTAGCGCTCGAGCACCCCGGCATTGGCCTGGGCCCACTTGCGCATCACGAACACGCCACCGGCCTGGTAGGGCCCGAACAGGTCCACCGAGCGCCCGAGGCTCTTGGCGCCCCGCTCCTTGGCGACGAAGCTCCACGGCGGGTTGAGCATGGTCGCGGCGCCGTCTGGCGTGTCGAACGCCCGTGCGCGCGCCTCCGACCCGCCCAGCGGGTTCATCTTGTAGTCCTTCCCGTCGGCCAGGCCCCCGTCCTTCAGGATCTTGCGGCCGATCAGGGCGTACGCGGTATTGGGCGCGTCCACCACGTAGGTGCGCCCGCGCAGGTCCGTGATCCGGTTGATCTCCGGGCGCACCAGGAACTCGTTCATGCCGCCGTCGCCGCCGGCGACGATGATCACGTCATGCTTGGCGACCTCGATCATGGCCACCGCGTTGTCCACCGCGGCATGGGCGATCTCGAAACGGCCCGCCGGCAGGCCGGCGCGCTGCTCGCTGGAATTGGGCGTGAACTGCAGCACCGGCGTGATGCCGCGCTTGCTGAAGAAGCCGCGCTCCTGCGCCATGTAGATCGGGATGTTGGTCGAGCTGCGGAACACGTTGATGCGCAGCGTCACCGGGTCGTTCGCAGGCGGCGGCGAGACGTCCGCCGTGCTGCCCGCGCAACCCGTGAGCAGCACCGCTGCCGCGCTGATTGCCGCGAGGGCCATGCGGCCCGCCGTGATTCCCCTGATGCCTGCTGCTGTCATCGCCCTGCCTCCCCGTTGTCGTCGTGGTTCCTGCAAGCCTGCCGCTCAGTCCTTCAGCCGCACGCCGTAGTCGCGCAGCGCCGCTTCCTCGCTCACATAGCCCTGGCGCACGTCCTCCAGCACCGCCTCGCGCGGGCGCTGCTTCGGGTCGCCGAAGCCGCCGCCGCCGCCGGAGCGCATGATATAGCGGTCCCCCGGCACCAGCTTAGTGTCCACCTTGCCGTTCGGAAACACCTGCTCCTCGCCGCCCTTCCTGCGGATGGCGATCTGGTTGCCCAGCGCTCCGCTGCCCCCGTGCAGGCCCCAGGGCGGGTTCTTCACCCGGTCGACGCGGGACATGTAGTTGAGGCGCGACAGGGCTTCCACCTCGACCTCGGTGCCCAGGCCGCCGCGGTGCCTTCCGGCGCCGCCGGAATCGGTGCGCAGCGCGTACCGGTGCACCAGCAACGGGTACTTGTTCTCCACCTGCTCCGTCGGGCCATTGTGGGTATCGCCGTCGTTCATGCAGACCACCGCGTTCACGCCGTCCTCGTCGGACTTGGCGCCCCAGCCGCCCCCCACCAGGCCGGCGAGGTACAGCCACAGCCGCCCGTCGCGCGGATGGATGCCGTTGATGTTGGCCAGCACCAGGTCGGCATGGTGGCCGGCGATCACCTTGTCGGGAATCGCAGGCGCCAGCGCCTTGAAGATGGTGTCGATCACCGTCATCGGGTAGGTCATCCACACCCGCATCGGCGCCGGGTGTACCGCGCTCACCACGGTGCCGGGCGGCAGGATCACGTCCAGGCAGCGGAAGCTGCCGTCGTTGATCGGGAAGTCCTGTGGCAGGGTCAGGCACTTGAACGCCACCTGCGCGCAGGCCACGCCGGCGTAGCTGTTGAAGAAGCCCTTCACCTGCGGGCTCATGTCCGACAGGTCCACGGTCATGCGCTCGCCCTTCACCGTGACCTTCACGCGGATCGGCACCGGGCGGTCCAGGTCCACCGCGTCGTCGTCCATCTGCGACTCCGCGGCGTACACGCCGTCCGGGATGGCGCGCACCTGCAGCCGCGCCTCGGCGTCGCTCTGGTCCATGATCTCGGCGATCGCGCCCAGCACCTCGGCGCTGCCATGGCGCGCGAACAGCTCTTCCATGTGGCGCACGCCGACGCGGCAGGCCGAGAGCTGCGCCTCCAGGTCGCCCATCGCCCGGTCCGGGCGGCGCACGTTCATGGCGATGAAGTCGCGCACCACGGTGTTGAGCCTGCCGCGCTCGTGGTACTTCACCAGCGGCACCTGCAGGCCCTCGGACTAGATGTCGGTGGTGATGCCGTTCAGGATGCCGCCGACATCCTGCCAGTGCGCCATGCAGGTGGAGAACGCGACGATGCGCCCGCGCTCGAAGATCGGCACCGAGAAGGTCAGGTGGTTCAGGTGCGCGCCGGTGGTGTAGGCGTCGTTGGTCAGCAGGATGTCGCCGGGATGGATGGCCGCGTGCCCCCAGTGGCGGATCTTGGCCTTGACCGTGTCGCTCATGCCGCGGATGAACATCGGCAGCCCGAGGCCGATGGAGATGGTCTGGCCGTCGCGGTCGAACAGCCCCACGGTGAAGTCCAGCGCCTCGTAGATGATCATGTTGTACGAGGTGCGCATCAGCACCGACTTCATTTCCTCGGTGGCGGCGACCAGGCTGTTGCGCACCAGCTCGACGGTGACCGGGTCGGCGCGGCGCGCCTTGCCCTTGGGCGCGCTGCGGCGTGCGGGCACGGCGCGGGCCCTGGTGGCGGCCCGGGCTCTGGCGGCGGTGCCGGCGGCTTGCTTCGTCTTGGCGTTCTTCATGGCGTCTCCTAGCGTCCGACCGTGATGGCCAGGTTGCCCCAGGCATCCACGACCAGCGTGTCCCCGGGCATCACCACGGTGGTGGATGCGTGTTCCTCGACCAGCGCAGGCCCGGCGATGCGGTTGCCGGCCAGCAGCGCCTCGCGCCGCCAGGTGGGCGTGGCGACCCAGGCCCCGCCCTTCTTCGCGCCGGTGCTGAAATGCACCTTGCGCTTGCCGGTGGCGGCCTCGCGCGGCGGCGCGGCGCGCCCGCGCGCGATCTTCGCCAGCGGCGGCTTGGCGAGCTGGCCGGTGACCGTGCTGCGGATGCTGACGATCTCGGCCGGCTCCTCCGGCGTGCCGCGACCGTAGCGCTCGCGGTGCAGGTCGTCGAAGGCGGCCTTGATCGCGGCGAGCCGGGCCCGGGGCGGCCTGGCGAACACGCTGACCGGCACGTCCACCGTGACAGCGTGCTCCTGGCCGACGTAGCGCATGTCCATCGCGCGCGCGAGCAGCAGTTTCCGGGACTCGGGCAGGCCTTCGCGCAACGCGGCGATGCCCTCCTGCTCCATCTCCGCGAACCACGCCTCCAGTTCGCCCAGGTCGAGTTCATCCAGGCGCGCGAAGCGCGAGCGCACCAGGTCGCGCCGGAAATCCGACAGCAGCATGCCGAAAGCCGAGAAATGGCCCGGCGCGCGCGGGACCACCACCTTGGGGATGCGCAGCTCGCGCGCCACCAGCACCGCGTGCAGCGGCCCGGCGCCGCCGTAGGCGAACAGCGTCGGGAAGGCGCCGGGGTCCAGGCCCCGGTCGGTGGTCACGCCCTTGACCGCATGCGACATGGCGGCCGCGGCCACGCGCAGGATGCCCGAAGCGGCTTCCACCACGGTGAGCCCGAGCGGCCTGGCGATGCGCTGTTCGATGGCGCGCTCGGCGGCCTTCCTGTCCAGGCGCATCTCGCCGCCGAGGAAGCGGTCTTCGGCCAGGCGCCCCAGCACCAGGTTGGCGTCGGTCACGGTCGGCTCCTCGCCGCCGCGCCCGTAACAGACCGGTCCGGGCACCGCGCCCGCGCTCTGCGGCCCGACGCGCAGGCCGCCGCTCGCGCTCACGCGCGCGATGCTGCCGCCGCCCGTACCCACCTCGTGGATGTCGATCATCGAGGTCAGCAGCGGCAGGCCGGTGAGGTAGCCGCCGATCATCGCGCTGCCGGTGGTGAGCGCCTGGCCGTTGCGCACCACGCCGGCCTTGGCGGTGGTGCCGCCCATGTCGAAGGCGATCGCGTTCTTCACCCCGGTCAGCGCGCACATCGCCTGCGTGCCGATCACCCCGGCAGCCGGCCCCGACTCCATCATGCGCACGCAGTCGCGCCGCGCCTCGGGCAGCGAGTACAGGCCGCCGGTGGACTGCACCACCATGAACCGGCCCTTGAAACCCGAGTGGCGGACCTCGGCGTCGATGCCGTCGAGGTAGTCCTTCACCCGCGGGCCGATGTAGGCGTTGGCGACCACGGTCGAGGTGCGCTCGAACTCGCGGTACTCCTGCGACAGGTCGGCGGAGACGCAGACGAAACATCCCGGCAGGC
Source organism: uncultured Pseudomonadota bacterium (assembly GCA_903909415.1). The sequence goes on from CAIVVS010000269.1 coordinate 5,640, forward strand.
GCTTCTGCAGGGTGGCCTGCGCGCGGCGCTCGTGCTCCGGGTTGCGGTAGGAGTGCAGGAACAGGATCGCGACCGCGTCCACCTTCTCGGCGGCGATCTTCTCGGCCACGCGCGCCAGGCTCGCGTCATCCAGCGGCACCAGCACCGAGCCGTCGGCGCGCATGCGCTCGCGCACCTCGAAGCGCAACGCGCGCGGCACCAGCGGCTGGTGCTTCTTGTGGCGCAGGTTGAACGAATCCGGCCGGTTGATGCGGCCGATCTCGTAGATGTCGCGGAAGCCCTCGGTGGTCACCAGCGCGACCTTCGCGCCGGAGCGCTCCAGCATGGTGTTGATCGCCACCGTCGAGCCGTGCAGGAACAGGCGCGCATCGGCGAGCGTGACGCCGGCCTTGGACACGCCCTCGGCGATGCCCTCGACCATGCGGGCCGGCGTGGTCAGGGTCTTGCCCAGCCACAACTCGCCGCTGCGTTCGTCGAAGGCCGCGACGTCGGTGAAGGTGCCGCCGATGTCGGCGGCGACCCGCAAGCTTGGAGTGTTCACTTTTTTCAATTTAATCAGCCAGTTATGCTTCTTTTACGCGTTTTCCTGCCACTGCCGTGCCAAAGCCTGTCGCCCGAATGTGGGCTGGCGCACAGACCGGGCGGCGCCTTGCCGGGTCAGATGCATGGCTCGGCGTGCCCGGTCGCTGGCGTTCGGTCCTGTCCTCGCGACGACCGCCCGATGCCGTTCGCCGATGCCCGATGCCCGATGCCCCATTGTCTTCGGTCCTCGTACGCACGCCCCACCCTTTCCGTCGCCGCTCGTCGGGCGCCCGGCCCCGCAGTCCCGCACTTTGCCCCGGAGATGCCCACGCCATGCAGACCTACGCATACGCCTTCCTAGGATTCGGCCTGGTTGCCGCGATCTTCTGCGACATCAGCGTGGTACCCCATATCGCCCGCGGCGCCAAGGTGCTGACGGCGGTGCTGGGCGTGTTGTTCGTGATCGCCGAGGGCATGGCCCTGATGGCCTGAGCCCCGGCCGCGCCGCGGCCCTAGTTCACCGTGATGTTCAACTCGCGTATCAGGCGCCCGAGCTTGTCGTGCTCGGCGCGCAGGAACGGCGCGAATTCCGCCGGCGTGCTCGCCACCGCCTCGGTGCCGAGGTCGCGCAGCCGCGCCTCCACGTCGGGCGCGCGCAACGCCCTGGCGAAGTCCGCATGGAGCCGGCCGACGACCGGCGCGGGCGTGCCCGCAGGCAGGAACAAGCCGCTCCAGCTGCCGTAGATGAAGTCCCTGTATCCCGCCTCGGCGAAGGTGGGTGCATCCGGCAGCAATGCGGAACGCCGCTCGCCGGCCACCCCGATGGCCTTCAGCTTGCCGCCCTTGACCTGCTGCTGCGCGATGAACACCGAGGTGAACGAGGCCTGGATCTGGCCGCCGACCAGGTCGACCATCACCTGTCCGCCGCCCTTGTAGGGCACGTGAGTCATCTCGAACTTCGCCAGCTGCTTGAACAGCTCGGCGGTGAACTGGTTGCTGGTGCCGGTGCCGGGCGAGCCGTAGGTCACCTGTCCGGGCCGGGTGCGCGCCCAGGCGGCGAACTCGGCGGCGTTGTTCGCCGGCACCGAGGGATGCACCACCAGGGTCAGCGGCACGCGCGCCAGCATGCTGACCGGCAGCAGGTCCCGGAACAAGTCATAGGACAGGCCCTTGTACAGGTGCGGGTTGGAGGGCACGCTGTCCCCGGACATCATCACCGTGTAGCCGTCGGGTGCGGTCTTGGCCATCGCCGCCTCGGCCAGCGTGCCGCCGGCGCCGCCGCGGTTCTCGACCACGACCTGCTGGCCGAGGGCCTCGGCCAGGCGCGGCTGCAGCACGCGCGCATAGGTATCCACCAGGCCGCCCGGCGGAAAGGCCACCATGATGCGCACCGGCTTGTCGGGAAACGACTGGGCCAACGCGGCGGGCGCGACGCTCGCGGCAAGCAGGGAGAAGAGCGCGCCGACGGCGCGCATCGTGCTCGAACGCATGGACTGCACTCCTTGGGTCATTGCGGAAATCCGGTTCGGATCAGGATGGTAGCGCGGGATTCGCCGTGCGCGGCGCGGGGCGGCAGTGGCCCGCGGTCGGTGCGCGATGGCCGCGCTGCCCCGGATAGGCAGCATCCAGGCTCCTGAGGAAGGCCAGCAGGTCCGCCGACCGCGCCGGACCGAGGTTCAGCGGACGCAGGATGCGCTCGCCGTCGGTGTGCAGGCGCTCCTCGTTGAGTTCCGAATAGTGGCGCACCACGCCTTCCAGCGTGGCGATGCTGCCGTTGTGCATGAAGGGCGCGGTGCGCGAGACGTTGCGCAGGCCGGGCACCCGGAACTCGCCGAAGTTGCGCTGCTCCTGGAACACGTGCCGGGTGCTGGTGGCGCGCAGGACCGGGTCGCCCGCGGACAGGCCTGCCGCCTGGTCGTTGTAGCGGCCCATCAGGTTGAAGCGGTTGTCAAGCAGGGCGGCGATGCCGCCGTGGCGTCCGCTGTCCACCCGGCCCGGCGCGATGAAGTAAGGGATGCCGACGTCGCCGAACTCGCCGTTGCTGAATGCGGGGCCGGCGTGGCAGACGGCGCAGTTGCCGCTGCCCACGAAAATCCGCAGGCCGCGCTGCGCGGCCATCGGGTAGGCGGATGCGGTCCGCAGGTCGCCGCGCGCCAGCGCATCGCGGAACCGGTCGAAGGCCGATCGGCCGCTGGCCAGCGTCTCCTGGAAGGCCGCCAGCGCCTTGCCGACGTTCACAAGCACCTGTTCGTCATCGTGTGCGTCGCTGCCGACGCCGAACGCGTCGCGGTAGCCGCAGGACAGGCCGGGGACGTTGCGCACGGACTGCGCGATCGCGGAGGCCGTGCCGTTCATCTCCTGCGCGTGCAACAGGGGGCGGATGCTCTGGGACCAGAGGCTGTCGTGCGCGCCGTCCCAGCCGTACCAGCGCCGTCCCGCCAGGTCCAGCAGGCCGGGCGTGTTGCGGTCAAGCGCCTGCCTGCCGAAGCCGGTCGTCCGGCCGTCGGACCAGGCACGCGTAGGCACATGGCAGGTCGCGCAGCTCATGTTCTGTTCGGACGACAAGCGGCGCTCGAAGAACAATCGCTCGCCCAGGGCGATCGCCGGCTTGCTGCCGGAGGCGCGGTTGGTGGGATCGGCCGCGCGCGGGGCTGGCCAGGGGCCGTGGGCGAGGATGCGTTCGCGTTCGCCCGGGCTGAAGTCCAGCAAGCCGGCCGGAGGTGCGGCGCCTGCGCCCGACGCCAGGCCGAGGCCCGCGGCCAGCGCGCAGGTCCGTGCGCAGGTCCGCGCCCACGCACGGATCGCGGGCCAGCGAAGCCACATCGCCCGCGCGCGCCTCAACGCAAGGCCAGGCTTTGCGTGAGGCGCACCGCCGCGGCATCCGGCTTCGCGCCCGGGGCGCGCAACTCGAAGGCGAACTCCCATCGCCCGGCCATGTGCAGCAGCAGGCCGTCGGCTCGGTAGCGCCCGGGTCCGGTCACGGCCAGCACCGGCTTGTAGTTCATGCCGTGGTGGTGGTCCGGCATGGTCGCATCGACGCGCAACAGCTCCGGCATCGCGCCCTTTGCGTCCGGGCACAGCGCGACTTCCAGGCTGAAATGCCTGCCGGTCGCCAACGGCTCCGGCGCGGCACGCCAGTGCAAGGCCATGCCGGAGGCCGCAATGCCGCGCGCAGCCGGCCAGGGCGAGACACAGGCCGGCGCTGCCGGCGCCGCCGACGCCGCCGACGTTGGGGCCTGCCCCCATGCAGCGCCCGCTGCCGACCAGGCGATGGCGCACGCAAGGGCGCGGACCGGGCTTCTGAGGGTGAGGTTCATGCCTGCTAGACTAACCCGGCACGCGATGCCGGTGAGCCGCCGATAGGCGGCGGCGCCACCCAGGACAGCAGGAGATGCCATGCAAGCCACCGCCCCGGTCCGCGAACCCCTCGCCAACCGCCCCGACCCCGCCTTTCCGCGCGTGCACGGCCTGCACCACGTGGCCTACCGCTGCAAGGATGCCGAGGAAACCCGGCATTTCTACGAGGACATCCTGCGCCTGCCGCTGATCGCCATCGTGACCCAGGACACGGTCCCCAGCACCGGCGAGTACTGCCCCTACTTCCACCTGTTCTTCGAACTGGCCGACGGCTCCTGCGTGGCCTTCTTCGACCTGTTCGACGGCCAGGCCACCGCGCCTGACCCGGCGACGCCCGCCTGGGTGAACCACCTGGCGCTGCAGGTCGCCAACGACGCCGACCTGGACGAGGCGCACAAGCGGCTGGTGGCGGCGGGGGTCGAAGTGCTTGGCCCGATCGACCACAAGAACGTGCACTCGATCTACTTCTTCGACCCGAACGGCATCCGGCTGGAGCTCACCTGCGTGGCCAACACGCCGGCGATCCGCCAGAAGCGCATGACCGACGCGCGCGAACTGATGAAGCGCTGGTCGCAGATCCGCAAGGAGACCGCGGCTAGGCTGGAGAAGGAAAAGGCCGCGGCGGCGGCCTGACGCGCCCCGGGCCGCAGCGGCGGCCTGTTCCTCAGGGGAGTCCAGCCCAGCGCGTGCCGGCCGTGCGCCTCAGCGCACGGCTCCCCTACCCTGGAGCATTTCGCCGAACATCGCCTCCCCGTTGCGCCAGGCGATCTTCTCGGCCACCGGCGGCGGCAGTTCCGCCATCCATTGCCGCGACCAGCGCGCGTGCTCGGCGATGAAGTGCCAGCGCTCGGGCACGTAGGAATCCGTGCCCACCAGGAAGCGGTCGGGGAACTCCATGAAGGCCTCGCGCCAGGCCGGATCCAGCTTGCCGCCCGAGCCGTGGTCGGTGCGGAACGCGAGGTCGGCCCAGAGGTTGGGGTGCTTGCGCAGCATCTCGCGCACCTTCTCCGGCCGGTCGAAGCCCGAGTGCGCCCAGAGGATCTTCGCCTGCGGCCACTGCCTGAACAGGCGCTCCACTGCATCGACGTCCGAGTGCGCGTGCAGCCACAGCCCGTGCTGGCGCGCGAGCTGCACCATGCGCCGGGGGATGGGCAGGTCGGCGTTGTCGCCGAACAGGTGGAACTCGCCCATCGCGACGTAGCGGTACTTCGCCAGGCGCTGTTCCAGGTAGGGCACGGTCGCGTCGTCGCGGAACCAGGTGCCGGTGTCTGCGCGCGAACGGTAGGGGCGCAGCGACGGCAGGATCAGGTCGGGCGCGAGCGCGACCAGGCGCTGCTGGCCGTCGTCGTTGGAGCTGGACACCAGCGCGCGCCGCACGCCCGCCTTTTTCAGGATGTCGATCGCGGCCTGCGGCGGCACCATCTCCCAGGCATCGTGGCTGTAGTGCAGGTGCGCGTCGAAGATCGGCAGCGGCGGGTCGGCGGCCTGCACGACGGGCGACAGGCCGAGCATCGACGCGGCAAGCAGTGCCAGGCGGAGCGAGGCCATCATGCTGCCTGCTCGCGCCAGAAGCCCAGCGCTTCCTGCGCCGCCCGGTCGGAATAGGAAAACACCACGCACTCCTCATTGCACTTGAACCGGTAGGGCACCCAGGGTGGCACGACGAAGGTGTCGCGCGGGCCGAACTCAAAGTGCTTCAAGGCTTCGCCTTCGCCCACGGTGACGCTGCCCCTGCCCTCGACCACGCTGTACACCGTGCCGTCGGTGCTGCGCCACGGCGCGCCCGCAAAGCCGCGCGGGAGCAGTTGCATGAATACCGCCATGGTCGGGAACGGGTGGCCGCCAGTGCCGGGGTGAACGTAGCGCAGCCGCGTGCCGTGGGCCGGGTGCGGATCGCCCGAACGCGCCAGCGTCGCCAGCGCATCGCGGGTGCGCCCGTAGGGATAGGCCAGCAAGGGCGTGGCCGAGCCCTGCCCCGCCGGCTGGTACTCCGGCGGCAGCATGCTGGTGCCGTAGCGCGCCAGCGCGTCGCCATCGGGGCGCGTCAGCGGATGCGTGTCCTGCGGATGGTCCTCGCGGAACATGGCGCCGAAGAAGGCCGCGAACGGCGTGTCCAGTCCGTCCATCCACACCACGGGCTGGCTGCCGAGGTTGCCGTGGTCATGCCAGGTCCAGTTCGGCGTCACCACGAAGTCGCCGGGCCGCATCTGCGTGCGTTCGCCGTCCACCGCCGTGTAGGCCCCCTCGGCTTCGACGATGAAGCGCAGCGCGCTCGGGCTGTGGCGGTGGGACGGCGCGATCTCGCCGGGCAGGATGATCTGCAGCCCGCAGTACAGGCTGTTGGTGATGAAGGTGGTGCCGCGCAGGCTGGGGTTCTCCAGCACCAGCACGCGGCGCTCGGCCTGCTTCTTGGTGATCAGCTCGGTGGAGCGCAACAGGTGCGGCCGCAGCGCGTCGTAGTTCCAGTACGCAGGCACGCAGGCGCTGCCCGGCTTCATGCGCGCGGCGCGGTCCCAGAGCGGCATCAGGTCCAGCGGGCTGATGGCCCGGGAGAACTCGCGCAGCGCGTCCTGCTGCGATGAGGAAATGGCGGAAGCCGATGCGGGTGCGTTCATGGCGTGGTCTTGTTCTGTGGTGTCTCCAGGGCGCATTGTCCCTGCCCCCGCGGCTTCGCGCAAACGCCAGTACGCAGCCTGCACCCCGGCAATGGCGGCATCCCCGCGGTGGTATCCTCGCCGCCTTCCTGAGGAGGAGCCATGAACGCATACGCATTCAAGCAGCTGGGGCGCGCGGCCATCGCCGTGGCCGCCCTGGTGTCCTGCACCGGTGCCGTCGCACAGGAAGCCTGGCCGGCGCGCAACGTGCAGTTCCTCGTGCCCTACACGCCTGGCACCGGGGCCGACATCCTGGCGCGCATCCTCGGGCCGAGACTGGCTGAGCGCTGGAAGGTGGGCGTGGTCACCGAGAACCGGGCCGGCGCGAGCGGCAACATCGGCGCCGAGTTCGTTGCCAAGGCGCAGCCCGATGGCTACACCCTGCTGTTCACCGCGACCTCCTTCGGCACCAATCCCGCGATCAGCAGCAAGCTGCCTTTCGACCCGGTGAAGAGCTTCACGCCGGTGTCCCTGGTCGCGACCAGCACCATGGCGCTGGTGGTGCCGTCCGCCATGCCGGTGAAGAACCTGCGCGAGTTCATCGACTACGCGCGCAAGCAGCCCGGCAAGCTGTACTACTCGTCCCCGGGCAACGGCAACATCCAGCACCTGGCGATGGAACTGCTCAAGGCAGAAACCAGAACCGACCTGATCCACGTGCCCTACAAGGGCTCGGGCGGTGCGCTGGGCGACCTCGTGGGCGGCCACGTGCAGGCGATGGTGGTGTCGCTGCAGACCGTGGCGCCCTACGTGCAGAGCGGCAAGCTGCGCATGCTCACGGTGCTGAGCGGCGAGCGCGCGCCGGCCTTCCCGGACGTGCCCACGTCCAGGGAACAGGGCGTGCCCGCCGCGGAGATCGAGACCTGGTATGCCCTGCTCGCCCCCGCCGGCACGCCGCCGGCGGTGGTCGCGAAGGTAAATGCCGAGGTGAACGCGCTGCTGGCGCTGCCGGACATCCGCGAACTGCTGTCGCGCCAGGGCATGCTGCCCGCCGGCGGGCGGCCGGAACGCCTGGCCGAGACCCTGAAGGTGGAACTCGCCCGCTGGGCAAAAGTCGTGCAATCCGCCGGCATCAAGGCGGACTGACCGCATGCACCAACTACGCCGACAACAGTAGAGGAAGCGACGTGAGCCTGATCGAAGACCTGGTGGTGGCCTACCGCGTGCTGGCCGAGCATGAAGTGATCGACGCCTACGGCCACGTGAGCGTGCGCTCGGACACGGACCCGAACCGCTACTTCATGGCCGGCCACATCGCGCCGGAGCTGGTCACGGAAGCCGATGTCATCGCGTACGACCTGGACAGCAACCCGCTGGACGCCAACGGCCGCGCCAGCGTGCGCGAACGCTACATCCACGGCGAGATCTACAAGTCGCGGCCCGAGGTGATGTCCATCGTGCACAACCACTCGCCGGCGGTGGTGCCCTTCAGCGTGTCGGGCGCGACCCTGAAACCGATCTACCACATGTCCGCCTTCATCGGCCTGGGCGTCCCCAACTTCGACATCCGCGACGCCCAGAAGGGCACGGACATGCTGGTCAAGACGCCCTACCTGGGCCAGGCGCTGGCCCGGTGCCTGGGCGGCTGCCCGGCGGCGGTGATGCGCGGCCACGGCGCGGTGGTGGTCGGCGAGACCCTGCAGCGCGCGGTCGGTCGCAGCATCTACCTCGAGATGAACGCCCGCATGCAGATCCAGGCGATGCAGCTGGCCGGCCCTGGCGGCAGCATCATCCCGATGGACGACGCGGAAGTGGCGACCTCGGACGCGAACCAGAAGTACGACCGGGGCTGGCACCTGTGGAAAAGCCGCGCGCTGGCGCGCATGCGCGGCGTGGACCACGTCGAGCTGGAGAAGCCGGCGGCCCGCGAGTAGGCCCCGGCGGGAAGGACCGGCGATCCGCCGGCCTTCCCCTGCCCCGTTACTCCGCCTTCATCCCGGCGGCCTTGATGGCGCGGGCGTAGCGCTCGGCATCGGCCTTCAGCTGCGCCGCGTACTCCTCGGGCGTGCCGCCGACCGCCTCGATGCCCACGCCGGCCATCTTCTCGGTCACCTCCGGCACGCGCACCGCGGCAGCGGCGTCCGCGGAGATGCGCGCGGCGAGGTCCTTCGCCATGGCCGCGGGCGCGAGGATGCCGATGGGCGGCGCGAAATCGAATCCCGCCACGCCCGACTCGGCCACCGTGGGCACCATGGGCGCGAGCGCCGAGCGCCTCGCCGAATTGGCGGCGATGAGCTTCACCGTGCCCGCCTTGGCGTGCGAAGCGAGCGACGGGTAGGCCGAGAACACCATGGGTACCTGTCCGCTGATGAGCGCCGGCACCGACTGGCCCGTGCCCTTGAACGGGACGTGCACGATGTCCAGGTTCAGCACCGACTTGATGAACTCCATGGACAGGTGGTGCGTGCTGCCTATGCCCGAGGAGCCATAGGTCATCTTCCCGGGCTGCGCGCGCGCCATGGCGACCAGTTCGCCGAAGGTGTTCACCGGCACGGAGTTGTGCACGGCGAGGAACAGCGGCGCCTTGGCCAGCAGGGACACCGGCATCAGGTCGTTCGGGGAGTACGGCAGCTTCTGGTAGATGAACGGGTTGACCGCCGTCGTGGAGCTGTCGGTGACCAGCAGCGAGTAGCCGTCGGCCGGCGACTTGGCGATCAGTTCCGCCGCCAGGATGCCGTTGGCGCTGGCGCGGTTCTCCACCAGCACCTGCTGGCCCCAGCGCTCCGAGAGCCGTTGCGCGGTCAGGCGCGCCACCGTGTCCGGCAGGCCCCCCGGCGCGTAGCCGACGATCACCTTCACCGGCTTGTCGGGATAGCGCGCCTGGGCCAGCACGCTACCCGCCATCACCACCATCGATGCGGCGCAGGCGCCGATCGCAATGCCCTTCAGGGTCTTGTCCATGGTTCCTCCTCCAAGGGTGAGCCGGCGCATAGTACCCCGAGGGGGTGCGGTAGCCGCGGCCTGTCCGTCGGACGGCATCCTCCCGCAGACGGCCTCGCCATGAGGCCATGCTAGGATGGCCGGAGGTGGGCAGACTGGTTTTCAGCTCTTGGACGAATGGCCATTTCCTTTTAAATATCATGCACTTAAGAAATTTCTGGCGCATTTTCGCGGCGCTGTGGATAGGTGTCGCGGCACCCGCTGCGCTGGCGCAGGCCGGGGCGGTCGTGCGCAGCGAGGAGCATGCGTTCCGCGTGGTGCCACTGGTCGAGCGGCTGGAGTTTCCCTGGAGCATCGCCTTCCTGCCCGACGGCCGCATGCTGGTCACGGAACGCATGGGGCGATTGCGGGTGATCCGGGCTGACGGCACCCTGGAGGCCCAGCCGGTGGGCGGTACGCCGCGCGTCGCCGCCGTCGGCCAGGGCGGCCTGTTCGACGTGGTGCTGCATCCGCGCTTTGCCGACAACGGCTGGATCTACCTGTCCTACGCCGGCGAAGGCCCGGGCGGCCATGGCACCGAGGTGGTCCGGGGCAAGCTCACCCGCGACCCGCGCGGCGAACAGTTCACCGACCAGCAGGTGATCTTCCGCATGGCGCCCAAGTCCGGTACCGGCAGGCACTTCGGCGGACGCATGGTGTTCGACCGGCAGGGCCTGCTCTACATCACCCTGGGTGACCGCGGGGACCAGGACCGCGCCCAGAAGTTGGACGACCATGCCGGCTCGGTGATCCGCCTGCATGACGATGGCCGCGTTCCGGCGGACAACCCGTTCGTGAAGCGAACCGGCGCCAGGCCCGAGAAGTACACGCTGGGCAACCGCAACATGCAGGGCGCGGCGCTGCATCCGCAGACCGGCGAACTCTGGACCCACGAGCACGGGCCCCAGGGCGGCGACGAAGTGAACGTGATGCGCGCCGGCCTGAACTACGGCTGGCCGGTGGTCACACACGGCGCGAACTACGGCACCGGCACGCGCATCGGCGAAGGCACGGCCAAGCCCGGCATGGTGCCGCCGCTGCACACCTGGGTGCCGTCCATCGCCCCATCCGGCCTGGCCTTCCACGCCGGCGAGCGATTCCCCCGCTGGCGCGGCGACCTGTTCGTCGGCGCGCTGGCCGGCCAGGTGCTGGTCCGGCTGCGCTTCGACGGCGAGCGACTGGTCAGCGAGGAACGCATGCTGCGCGGCATGCTGGGGCGGATCCGTGACGTGCGCATGGGGCCGGACGGGCTGCTCTACCTGCTGACCGACGAGCGCGCCGGGCGCCTCGTGCGGCTGGAGCCAGCGCCATGACGGATGCCGCCGCGCCCCTGTTCCGGCGCGTGTTCATCGACACCGGCCGCCTGGCTGCGTTCGGCTGGCACCTGGCCATCAGCTGCGCCATCGTTGCCGTGGTCACGGTGGTCGTGTGGCTCTTCTGGAACCCGGGCCCCTTCTTCGTGCATGACGGCGGGCTGCAGATGCTGCGTATGCTGGTGCTGGTGGACGTGGTGGTCGGCCCGATGCTGACGCTGCTGGTGTTCCGCCGCGGCAAGCGCGAACTGCGCCGCGACCTCGCCGTGATCGCGCTGTTACAACTGGTCGCGCTGGGCTACGGGGTGGGCGTGGCCTACCTGTACCGGCCCGCCTTCGCCGTGCTGGTGGAGAAGAACTTCTTCAGCGTGAACTGGCCGGACATCCGCAGCGCGGACAGCGACATCGCGCGCATCGAACCCTGGAAACCGTTGCGCGGACCCGGATGGACGCAGCTGGTGCTGCCGACCGACCCGGCCGGGTTGCTGCGGGTGCGGGAACGCTATTCCGCCCCCGGCGCACCCGGCGCCACCACCTGGGGCGATTACTACGCGCCCATGGATGACAAGGCCTGGGAGTCCACCTTCGCGCGCTCCGCCGACATCGAGGCGATGGCCAGGGACGATGCCGACATCCGGCGCGACCTGGACGGGTTCCTCGCACGCGAGAAGCGGCCGGTCGCCGAGTTCGCGTTCATTCCCATGATCATGCGATACGGAGTGGTGATGCTGGCGATAGACCGCAAGACCAGGGCAGTGGCCGGGGTGCTGGGCTGATGGCGTCCATCTCCTGCAATTTCGACTCGGGCGCCATCGAGGTGCTGGACGCCTCGCGCGTGGACGACATCCGGCTGCGCATCCGCGCCGACTCGCATGCCGACTTCACCCAGTGGTTCCACTACCGCCTGAGCGGCGCGGCCGGCCAGGACGCCTGCATGCGCCTGGTGAACGCCTCGGCCTGCACCTACCCGGACGGCTGGAAGGACTACCGTGCGGTGGCCTCCTACGACCGGGTCGACTGGTTCCGCGTACCCGCCACGTACGAGGGCGGCGAACTGGTGATACGCCACCGGCCCGAGCACGACACGGTCTGGTACGCCTATTTCGAGCCTTACTCGCTCGAGCGCCACATGGCCCTGCTCGGTCGCGCGGCCAACTCACCGTACGCACGGGTGGAACGCCTCGGTTCGACGGTCGAGGGCCGGGACCTGGACATGGTGGTGGTTGGCGACGCCGGCAAGCTGCCGGTGTGGGTGATCGCGCGCCAGCATCCGGGCGAGTCCATGGCCGAGTGGTTCGTCGAGGGCATGCTGGAGCGACTGCTGGACCGCCAGGACCCGGTGTCGCACCGCCTGCTGGCGCGCGCGACGTTCTACCTAGTGCCGAACATGAACCCGGACGGCAGCGTGCGCGGCAACCTGCGCACCAATGCCGCGGGCGCGAACCTGAACCGCGAGTGGTCGGACCCCGACATGGCCCGCAGCCCGGAGGTGTACCTGGTGCGCGAGCGCATGGCAGCCACCGGGGCCGCCATGTTCATGGATGTGCATGGCGACGAGTCGCTGCCATGGGTGTTCGTCGCCGGCAGCGAGATGCTGCCCTCGTTCACCGCGGCGCAGGCCGCCCGCCAGGCCGCGTTCATCACGCGTTACAAGCAGGCCAGCCCGGACTTCCAGGACCGGCACGGCTACGCCTCGGGCAAGTACAGCAGCGAGGCGTTGAAGCTCGCGTCCAAGTATGTCGGCCACGTTCACGGCTGCCTGTCGCTGACACTGGAGATGCCGTTCAAGGACAACGCGGGCCTGCCGGACGAACGGCACGGCTGGAACGGCGAGCGCTCGCGCAAGCTGGGGGCTGCGACGCTGGAGCCGATGCTCGCGGACCTCGAGGCCTACGGGCCCAGCGGGGACTGAGCAACCGGCCCTGCCCTGCGCAGGCGGAGTGGCCCGGCCGGCAGGCCGCCCTTACTGCCCAAGGAAGAGCTTCACCCCGATCAGCGACACTTCCGGTACGTAGGTGATCAGCGCCAGCGCCGCGAGGTACAGGAATATGAACGGAATGATGCCGCGGTAGATCACCGACAGCTTCATACCCAGCACCGACTGCGCGACGAAGATGTTGATGCCGAAGGGCGGATGGAACAGCCCGATGGCCAGGTTCACCGTGACCACGATGCCGAAGTGCACGGTGTCGATGCCGGCGGCCTTGACCACCGGGACCAGCAGCGGCGTGAGCACGAGGATGGCCGACAGCGGGTCGATGAAGCAGCCCACCACCAGCAGCAGCACGTTCAGCGCCAGCAGGATCATCCAGGTCGACAGGCCCAGGCCCTGGATCCAGGCCACCATGGTCGCCGGCACCTGGTGCACGGTGAGCAACCAGGCGTAGACGCTGGCGCATGCGACGATGATCAGGATCTGCGAGGTGAAGATCGCGGTGGCGCCCGCGGCTTCGACGATCTCTTTCCAGGGAAGGTCGCGGTAGATCACGCGCGTCACGAACGCGGCGTACACGCAGGCCACGCCTGCCGCCTCGGTGGGCGAGAACACGCCGCCGTAGATGCCGCCCAGGATGATGCCCGGGGCGCCCAGCGCCCAGAGGCCGCGTCCCAGGACCCGGCTGGCCCCGCGGGCCTCGCCGATGATGTCCGCGCCGATGCCGTGGCGCCTGGCGAACCACATCACGTAGAGCGCGATCATGCCGGCGATGATCAGTCCCGGGATGATGCCCGCGGCGTACAGCCGGGGCACAGACTCCTGCGCCGCGGCGCCGTAGATGATCATCGGGATGCTGGGTGGGATGATGATGTCGATCGCCCCGACCGCGGTGATCAGTCCCGCGCTGAAGGTCTCGGGGTAGCCGGCCTTGCGCATGGCGGGATACATGATCTTGCCGACCGTCGCGACGGTGGCGGCACTGGCGCCCGAGATGGCGCCGAAGATGGCCGAGGTGCCGACTGTGGTGATGCCCAGGCTCCCCGGCAGGCGTCCAACCCCGAGTTGCACCACGTCCACGATGCGCTGCGCCACCGTGCCGCGCCCCATCAGTTCTCCGGCATAGATGAAGAACGGGATCGCCAGCAGCGGGAACACGTCGATCGAGCCGTACAGGTTCTGGTGCAGCACGGTCAGCGGCACGTTCATGAAGAACACCACCGCCACCGTGACGGCGCTGAGCAGCACGAGGAAGATCGGGAACCCGAGCAGCAGCAGGATGACCGGCAGCACGCCCAGCGCGAAACTCATGGCCGGTCCTCCGCAGGGACGCGCTGGTCTTCCATGCTGTGCCCTTCCCCGCCGGGCACGCGCTTCTGCAGCACCATCTGCGCGAGGCGCAGCAAGGCAACCACCAGGATGATCGCGAAGCCGGCCGTCACCGCCGAATGCGGGATCGCCATCGGGATGCCCGCCGCGTCGCTGCGCCGGTTGATGGCCAGCATCTGGCGCACGTAGCCGGCCGATTCCCAGACCACCACCCCGGCCAGCACCACCAGCACCACCGCCTCCACCGCGCGCACCCACAGCTTGGCCGCGCGCGGCAGGTAGCCGAACAGCACGTCCATGCGCAGGTGCTGCTCGCGCCAGGTGACCACCGCCGCGCCGAGGAACGCCATCCACACCATGATGAATATCTGGATTTCGTCGCCGCCGACGATGGCCCAGCCGAACACATAGCGGCCCAGCACCCCGGCGAAGTTCAGCAGCACCGCTACCAGGAAACCGGCGGCGAGCAGCAGCTGCACGCCGCGCATCAGCCTATCGAGCAGGCGTGCCGCCGGGTCCATGGATGGGCGGCGCGGGGGCTCAGGCGAGCCGCCGGCCGTCCTCGAAGCGTTCGCCGTCGGCGTCGGCACCCGGCTCGTCGGCGAACAGTTGCTGCGGGTAGTACGCGCGGAAGTCTCGGATCACCATGTCGTGGGGAAACTCGGACCAGACGCCGTGGTCGGCGACGTACTCCATGTGGCGGCGCTTCATGGCGTCATACGGCTGGAACACCGCGTCGCCGCGCCCGTCGAACTCGGTGGGCAGCACCCCGAAGCGGTCGCACAACTCGATGTTGAATGCGGGCGCGGCCTTGACCCACTTGCCTTCAAGGTACAGCACGGCGTAGCCGTGGTGCAGGAAGGTGGTCTTGCCGCCCATCTTCTCGCGCAGCTTCTCGGTGGACAGGTGGTTCACCACGTCCGACAGGCCGATGCCCGCGTGGATGCCGGCGCCGCGCGCCATCGCCGTCAGCAGGATGGCTTTGGGCACGCACCAGTTGGCGCTCGTCCCGCGGATGGTGCTGGCGACGAACTGCTCGGGCCTGGACCGCACCGAGAACGGGTCGTAACGCAGGCCGTCGCGCACCGAGTAGTACAGGCGCACCGCCTTCTCGCGCGCGTCGGCGGCGCCGCGGGTCACCTCGGCCACAGCGTCCCTCAGGGCGGGCGTGTCGTGGTCGAGGAAGCGCGTGGATTCGAGCCAGGCCGGGCCGGGTTGCGGCGCCTGCCCGGCCGGGACGTGCAGCACTTCAGGCGGCATCGGCTTCTTCGTGCGGCCGCGGTTCAGACAGTCTCGGTCAGCACGGTCCACGCCCAGATGGCCTCGCGCGCCGCCCGCCGGCCCTCGAACACCTTGTAGGGTTCGGCGCTGGCGATGTAGGTCCTGGCCAGGTGGTTGATCCACTTGTCGGACTTGGCTGCGCGGTCTGCCTGGTAGTGCAGCCACTGCGTGTCCGCCTTCCTGAGGCCGTAGTTGGCTTCCAGGGAGGCGGCCAAGCGTCCCCACAACACGGGCAGGCGGCGCTCCAGCAGCCAGGCGATGCAGCTCGCCTCGGTCGCCGAGGACTGCAGGCCGTGCGTGCGGATCACTTCGACGAGGTCCTCGGCTTCGGCCGAGGGTTCGGCCAGGGCCTGGGAACATTCGCGCTCGGTTGCGCCCAGCGCGGTGAGGAGCTTCTTCCAGCCCGTGTCGGCATTGGCTTCGGGCACCTTCAGCAGGTCATACAGTTGCTGGAACAGTTCCTTGCCGTCTTCCGCGTTGATGCTCGAGACCTTCGCGGCGAAAGCGTAGCGTCCGGGGCCGGCCACGGCGGGATAGAACGCCAGCAGCAGCGCCTTGAGGCGCGCCTTGGGCAGGCTGCCGTCCAGCGCCGAGGCCCAGATCGGGTGGTCCGCGATGCGGTTCTCGGGCTGCTTCGCGTCGTTCTCCAGGAGGTCCATCGCGCTTCCGCTCCCGAGGATGTTCAGGCTCCCTTTGGTCGTCGATGGCGTGCTCATTTGCGGGCTCCTTTGCGCGATGCCGACTTCCCGGCCTTCTTCGCCTTCTTCGCCGGCTTCACCTTGGTGACCGGCAGGACTTCCTTCTTGGCGTCGTAGTCATCCAGCGAGGCGTAGGTGCCTGCCTTGACGCGCCACACCTCGATGGTGCCGTCCGGCAGTTCGGTGAAGTTGAGCACGTCGCCCGCGCCGCAGCCCAGGGCCGAACACACGCGTGCCGGGACGGTCACGACTACGTCTGCGCCGGCCTTGCGGATCATCACCGGCGCCGACCACTTGATGCCTGCCGGCTCGGCCGCCTTGCCACGCGCGGGGGATTTACGGTTGGTGCTCATGCGTGCTTCTCCTTCTTGCAGTGTGTCTTGTAGAAACCGCTCACCTCGGCGGCAAGCGCCTGGTGTGCCTCTTCAACCACGTAGTGGTCTGCGTCCAGTTCGACCGCAGGCAGGTCCGGACGCAGCGCCTTGGCGCGCGCCCAGGCCCAGGGCGAGACCAGCTTGGAATCACGCCCCCGCACCAGCAGCACCGGCACGGTCACCCCCGTCATCGCAGGCACCAGGTCTTCCCGCAGGCCAACGCAGGTCTGTTTCATCGCGGCCGGGTCCGCCAGCGCCTTCCATGCGCGGTCCGCCTGAACATAGCCGTACTGCGCGCGCCGGCCGATCGCATCGGCCGGCAGGCGGGTGTACCGCCCGGCCAGGTAGGCCCGGATCTCGTCCTGCGAACCGAAGGACTTGTCGCCCCCGCCTACCCGCGCCTCCAGGTCGGAGAACACCTGGTCCTCGATGAAGGGCACGAAATCAACGGCGACGACGCCGGACACCAGTTCGGGGTGCTTCCAGCCTGCGACCAGGGAATTGCGCGCCCCCAGGGAGTGCCCGATCAGCAGCGCCGGCCCGCCCAGTTTGCGCACCAGGGCCGCGATGTCATCCGCGTAGTGTTCGGCCGAGTAGTCTTCGCGCGGCTTGCCACTGCGACCGTGGCCGCGCTGGTCGATGCTCACCACGCGGAACCGGTCGGACAAGGCATCCATCAGCGGCTGGTACACCCATGCATTCGCGGTGATGCCGTGCGTGCACACCACCAGGGGCCCGCTGCCGGCGGAAATGCCGTGCAGGTTGATGCCGGGAAAAACCCAATCGTGGCTCTGCGGTTCCATGCCGTTGCGTCGCTTCCTGTGTGCTGCGAGTGAGGTGACGTTGGTTGCGCCAGCCGCCATCAGAACCCGTGTTTCTTGCGGAGGTAGCGCAGGATGCCGTCGTGCATCTCGCGCCAGGCCCACAGGGTCACCGCAGCGGCGCGCCGCCCGCGGACCACGTCGCGCCGGTTGCGCACGTAGCCCTCGAACAGGCTGAACGAATGTTCGGTGTGGCCGATGTCGGCGCGCACGTGTTCGTAGAAGTACTCCAGCGCCTCGTCGGAGCAGCCGTAGAACTTCTTCAGCGCCAGCGCCGTGGCGCCGTGCGCCTCGGGAAGCTGCTTCTCGTCGCCCCACCAGGTGGCCAGCCCCTGCGCGGCACTCTGGCGGCAGAAGTAGGTCATGGTGCGCGGAAATCCGATCACCTCGGCAAGCGGCTTGCTCGAAGCCTCGTCCAGTTCCTTGTCGGACGCGCCCAGCAGCTTGGCGAACTGCACCCACAGGCCAGGGTGGTCGCCTTCGCCGGAGATGCGGAAGATCTCGTCATAGGCGTTCTCGAGCAGGTGCTCGACGTTGTCGCCCTGCAGGAAGGCCGCGTGCGACAGCATCATGGCCGGGTTGGCGTGCGCCTGGAACGCCCAGCGCAGCACCGCGTAGTCCTTGATCGCGGCCTTCGGCAGCTGGCCGCTGGTCAGCAGTTCCAGCAGCCGTGAGCCGAGGTAGCGGTGCTCGGGGCGGTCCGCGTCGGCCAGCAACGCCGGCGGCAGTTCCTGCGCCGGGGTGGGTTCGCGCATGCGCTTGGGGAATTTCTCAATGGCACCCATGGTGTGTTCCTTCCTGTGGGGTTGCGGTTACTTCAGGCGGTCGGCGACGCGCACCAGCTCGTCGTACTCGGCCTTGATCTCGGGCTTCTCGGACAGCAGCTTGCCGCCCAGGGCCTTGAACTCGGACATCATCTTGGCCTGCTCGGGCGGCGCGAGCTTGAGGATCTGCCCGCCGTTGGCCAGCCAGCCCTTGTTGGCGCGATCCAGCAGCTCGCTGGCGAACGCCAGGTTCTCGCGGTCGATGCGCGCGCCGGTCTCGGTAATGGCGGCCTGCATGTCCGCCGGGAGGCCGTCGAACCAGCGCTTGTTGGCCACGATCACCGACACCACGTACGACGGGTGAATCTCGGTGACCGGCTTGGCGGCGTCATAGAACTTCAGCGGCGTGAGCACCGAGATGCCGGCGAGCATGCCGTCGATCGTGCCGTTCTGGAGCGCGGCCAGGACTTCGCCGAACGCCATCGGGATGGGCGAGGCGCCGAGCATCTTCAACGGCTCGATCTGCAGCGGCGAGGGAAACACGCGGATCTTCTTGCCCTTGAAGTCGGCCAGCGTCGCGATCGGGCGCTTGGACAGCACGATCAGCGGGCTGTTGAAAGTGATGCCCAGGCCCTTGAGGCCCTTGGACTCGCCCAGCGCAAGGGCACGCCTGCGGTAGGCGTCGTCGCCGAGCACCTTGTTCAGGTGTTCCGCCGAATTGAACAGGCCGATGGCGTCGAACACCTGGTAGCGCGGCTCGGTGGACACCAGGAAGGCCGTCGGGGTGATGAAGGTCTCGATCGTGCCGATGGTCACGCCCTCGACCATGCGCGGGATCTGGCCCAGCTGGCTGGCCGGATAGATCTCCACCTTGAGCTTGTCGCCCAGGCGCGGCTTGATGGCGGCGTCGAAGCGCTTGAGCCATTCATGCTGCTGGTCATTGATCGTGGCCGAGGCCATCTTCATGACCGTCTGTGCTTGCACGGCGCCGGACAGCGCGAACGTTCCGGCAACCAGCGCCGCCAGCGCCGCGGCGCCCGATTTCCTGGCCAATGATTTCATCTGCGTCCCCTGGAGTGGATGTGGAGTGAGGTTCAGCCGCGGCCGCGGCCTTCGGCGTCCCGGCCGGCGGACCTGCCCTCGGCCCGGTCCAGCTTGCGGTTCAGGTAATCCCAGCAGTTGTCGCGTGCGCGCTGCGGGTAGATCGTGCGCCGCTTCTTGTCGATCTCTTCCTTGTCCGGGTAGGTGTGCTTGATGCCGCTTGCGCCCAGTTGCAGCTGCGCGCGGCAGGCGCGCTCGAGGAACATCGCGCCCAAGGTCATGTCCTTGACCGTCTTGCCGCCGATGACGAGGCCGTGGTTGCGGATGAACACGCCTTCGGACTGGCCCATCACCTGCGCCATCTCGCGACCCAGCTCGACGGTGTCGATCAGGTCGCTGGTCTTCATGTAGTGCGGGGGCGCGACCGTGAACCAGACCCCGTCATTCGTGTAGGGGCGCAGGATCTCGCCGGTGCAGGCCGAGAACATGGTCGACCACGGCGCGTGCGTGTGGACCACGAAATCGAAGTCCGGGCGCGCGCGCAGCACCTCGGTGTGGATCGGCCATTCGAGGTGGCGCACGCCGTCGCCTCCGAGCACGTTGCCGTCCATGTCGATCAGGATGAAGTCCTCCTCGAACACTTCCTCCAGGCCGATGTTGGCGCGCTTCAGCCAGACTCCCCTGCCCCACGGGTCGCGCATGGACGCGTGGCCCCAGGCCATGTCGTTCTGGCCTTCCATGTCGAGGATGCGCTGCGCGCGCGCGAGGTCCCACAACCCGCGCCGCACCACGTCGTTCTTGGCCATGATCGGCGCGTTCCTGAACAGCTGTTCCATTTTTCCGGCTCCTGGCAGGCCCCTACGCTTCTTGCATTGCGATCGGGTATTCTCACGGGATGAAAACGGGTAACCACCAATCTACTTCAAACGCGGCTTCCGGTAAAGGCTTGGCGGCGCCGGCCGCCCCGAAGGTGACGCGCGGCGTCGCCTCCCCTGCCAAGGTGCTGCGCATGCTGATGGCGTTCTCGCCCGAACGCCCCACCGCGCGCGTCGAGGAACTGGCGCGCGTCGTCGGCGTGCCCTTGTCCACCGCCTATCGGTACCTCGCGCTGTTGCGCGACACCGGGCTGGTCGCGGACCATCGCGGCGGCGAATACCACCTTACCGCCAAGGTCTTCAGCCTGGCGCAGGCGGCACGCCTGGCCGGCGGCCTGCATGCGATCGTGCGGCCGGTGCTGCACGCACTGAGGGAGCAGACCGGCGAATCCGTGCTGTTCCTCCGGCGCGTTGGACTGTCGGCGGTGTGTTCCGACATGGTGGAGTCGGGACGTCCCATGCGCCTTTCCTTCGTGCCCGGGCAGCCCATGCCGCTTTACCGCGGTGCGGGCGCCAAGCTGCTCCTCGCAACGATGGATCGCGAGGACGTGGAGAGCTACCTGTCAGGCAAGGGCGTGCTGCCGGCGTCGCTGGCGCGCCGGCGCGGGCGCATCGCCGACGAACTGGCCGCGCTGGCCAAACGCGGCTGGGCCATCAGCGAGGGCGAAGTGGATGACGGTGTTTGGGCCGCCGCCTCGCTGGTGCGATCCGGCGACGAGGTACTGGGCGCCGTGTCGGTAGCCGGTCCGGCGTTCCGCCTCACTGCCGAAAAGCGGCGCCTCATCCTCGCCCGCGTGCGCGCGGCAGGCGCGGACCTGTCCCAGCAACTGGAAGCCATCTGAGTCCGCGGCCGGTCGCGCCGCCGGCGTGTCAGGCCCCTCGGACCCAGAACTGGTACATGCCCGCGAAGGTGTCCGGGTTGGCGGCCTCGACCCTGGACCAGGCCGGGAGGGACCGCGTGGCCGGGTCTCCGGGATTCAGGGACAGGTAGTCGCGCGCCGGCCGCGCACCGGCGAGTTCGAAGCCGATGAACGCAAGCCCGAGTGCTGCGAGCTCCGATTCAATGCGCTCGCAGGTATAGCAATGCTCCTGCTCGTGCATCAGCAGGTCGCGCACGCCCGAGGCGCTCCAGAAATCCGGCGAGTCGGCCAGCGCGCGTACCGGATCGCCCGCCGGATGCGCCAGCACCCACGCTCGCATCCGCCGTATGCCGGCCAGGTCCGGCGCGAGGCACTGCCCTGCGCCCCAGTCCCTTGCCCGCGCGACCGCCTGCCTCGCCGCCCGGGAATAAAGCGCGACCCGCATCATTGCGCCGGGCGCCATCAGGCGCGCCAATGCCCGCCAGCCGCGCAGCGGATCTCCCAGGTGGTGCAGCACCCCGGCGCACTCGACCAGGTTGAAGCGTCCACCGTATTCAGCGAGCCCGAGCAGGTCCGCCTGCGCAAACTCGATGTTGCGCAGCCCGAGTTCCGCGCAACGACGCGCGCCGATCGCGAGGCTGGCACGGCTCAGGTCGATCGCGAGCACGCTCGCGTCGGGATGGCGCAGCGCGACCGCGGCGGCGTGGCGTCCGGTGCCGCATCCGGCCACCAGGATCCTGGGCGCATCGGGCCAGGCAAGTCCCTCCAGCGGCGCGTGCGGAAACAAGCCGCGCAACCACAGCGGCAATGGTGGAAGTGGACTGGAAGCGGGGACGCCCCGCCACCGGGGGTAGGGATGGTGCTCATACTGGGCGCGTACCAGGGCCGACACCGGATCCCCGCTGTCTCCCAGCACGGCGAATTCGGCGGCGTACCGGCGCTCGACCCGCGGCTCATCGTCCAGGCGCCGGACCAGTTCGCGCCATGCGGGCAGTCCCAGGCTCGCGGCCGCCGCGGGTGGCGGCCCCGCCACAGCGCCAAAGCACTCACGCAAAGCCCACGCGAACGCATCGCCAGCATGGGCCCCGTTGACCAGCGCGTCCATGCGCGGGGCGTCGCCGGTCCGGGGCTCGGCCACATGCTCGGTGGAGAGGAAATGCATCGCCAGGCAGGCCACGCCCTCCAGCGTCTCGGGCCGTGAGCGCCACGCGTCGTCCGCCTGCCCGGCCAGCAGCAGGCTGCGCAGGCCGGCCGTCATGGCCTCGAATCCTGCATCCAGCACCACGCCCGACTGGAGCAGTGCGAGCAGGAGCGGAGGCATGGCCGCGATGGCATCCGATGCCACGAGCCCGTCCAGGTGCCCGCTCCCCAGCGCCGACTGCGTCGGCCCCCATTCCGGGTGGGCGCGCAGCAGCGCGGCTGCCGTCGGCGTCGCGACGGTGGCATCGACATCGGTTCGCCGGAACAATCGCGCCAGGTCTGCGGCGAGGGGATCGTCCCATGACGCGGGTCTCCAGCCGTCCACCACCTGGGCCAGGCACTGCCACACGGGCGCGGGGGAGTCGGATGCCTGCAGCGCCGGCCGCAGGGCCCGTGCGGCACCTTCGCGGTCGCCCGCCTCGCACAGCGTCTGGGCGAGGTTCAGCAGCGGTTGCATGAAGCCGGGGGCGAGCGATACGGCGCGTCCGTAGGCTTGCGCAGCCGCGGCGGGGTCGCCCAAGGCCCGCAGCGCGCTCCCGAGGTTGTTGTGCGCCATGACGTTGCCGGGCGCGCGCGCGATCGACTGCCGGAATAGCGCCAGGGCGCGGGCGGGATCACCCTGCTCCAGCAGGCACAAGCCGTGGTTGTTGCACGCCATCGGATCGCCCGGGGCGAGGGACAGCGCACGCTCGAACGCAGCCGTGCTGTCGGCGTGCCTGCCCAGGCGGTGCAGGACCATGCCGAGGAAATTCCACGCCTGGGCGTTCGACGCGTCGATCGCCAGGGCCGCGCGCAGCGCCGCCTCGGCCGCATCGTTTCGCCCCAGCTCCGCCAGCACCAGTCCGTGGTTCACCCGGTGCATGACGTTGCCCGGGGAAAGTGCATCCGCGCGCGCGAGCAGGCCCATGCCTTCGCCAACCGCGCCCATGCGGACGCGGCAGATGCCCAGGAAGTGCAGCGCCTGCGGCTGCTCCGGGGAAAGCGCCAGGACCTGCAGGCAGGCCTGCGAAGCCTCGTCGAAGCGCCCCGCCTGCGCGAGGCCGCCGGCGCGGGTCAGCAAGGCCGCTTCTTTCTCCGCTGCGTTCGCCATCGACTGCAGCCCTCCTAGGGAAGGTAACGCGGCCCGGATGGGAAGGTGGCGCGCCTCAGCCCTTCTTGCCGACCAGCGTGCCGCGGCAGTTGCGGTTGCCGCAGAAGCAGGGAAAGCGCTTCTTGGCCTTGGCGGTGTGGGGCTCGTCCAGCTGGATGTTGTAGTCGAAGAACAGTTCCTCGCCGGCCTTGATGTCGCGGATCGACTCGATGAAGATCCTGCCTTCCTCGTCGATGGTCTCGCAGTTCGGCTTGCAGGAATGGTTGATCCAGCGCGAGGAGTTGCCGCCGATGTTCGCGTCGATCACGAAGTCCTCGTCGATCTCGAACAGGAAGGTGTGCTCCATCTCGCCCGGGCCGGCGTCCGGATAGTCCTCGCTGGCTTCCGTCCATAGCCGGCGTTCACCCTTGTACTCGATGATGCGCGCGCCCTTCTTGATCGGCACGAGCGCGAACACGCCGGTGCCATGTATGGGCGACTTGCGCGCGGAGACGCGGCGCTTCGTGGTGGGTCGTTTCTTGCTGCTCAATTCGTTTGCCGCCTGTGGGTAAAGCGCGATCCTATCTAGGCCCGCGCAGCATGCATAGACTTGCGTCCACGACATGCTTCTGTTATCGGATGGAGTGATGGATCCCGATGAAAACGACGCCGGCCACGCCGCCGCCGCGGAGGCCCCCGGCCAGGCGCGCATCGTGCTGCGCATCGCCGTGACGACCGTGCTAGGTGCCCTGCTCACCGGCTGGCTGGCGCAGGTGCTCCCCGCATGGCCTGTCGGGCCCGGGACGCCCGTGCCCTACCTCCTGGTCCTGCCGTTCCTGCTGGTGCCTCCGGCCTGGACCCTGCTGGGAGGGCTCGCGCTCTGGCGCCTGCTGCGGCAATCACCCCGCCCGAAAGGCTGGCGCCTTGCCGCCGGCATGGCGGGCCCCGCCCTGCTGCTGGCGGTCGCGGTGCTTCCGGGCTACGCACGCGCGCTGCTGCGCCTGGCGGGCAGCAGCGGCTGAGCGCCAGCCTGTCAGGCCAGGACGGCCGCCCCGACGTTGGCGACCTGCTCGTCCTCGTGCGACTGCACGCCGGACACGCCGATCGCGCCCACGCACTCGCCCTGGTACATCAGCGGGATTCCGCCCTGGATGGGCAGGTTCTCGGGGAACTTGAGGAAGGCGGCGCGGTCCTTGAGCCGGTCTTCCCAGAACTTGGTCGGGCGGCGCGACAGCGCGGCGGTCTTCGCCTTCAGGTGCGACACCTCGGCCGTCATCGGCCCGGCGCCTTCCATGCGCTCCAGGCGCAGCAGGAAGCCGCTGTCGTCGGTGATGGAAATCGCGACGATCCACTTGTGCTTCGCCGCTTCGGCGCGACAGGCGGCCATCATCTTCTCGACGTCTTGCTCGGTCAGGCAGGGCTTGGTCTTCATGCTTGCTCCATGGTACGTGGCAGGGTTGCGGTTTCGGGATTCACGCGCCGGGGCGTGACAGGCGGCGATTATCCTTGAACGGATCGCCTGGTGTGCGCCTCCACGCTCAGGCCAGTGCGCGCCGGATCTGCTCCAGCGCCCCCGGATCCTCGATGGTGGTGAGGTCCCCCGGGTCGCGCCCTTCGGCCAGGGCCTGGATGGAGCGCCTGAGGGTCTTGCCCGAGCGGGTCTTGGGCAGCAGCGTCACGAAATGCACCGCGCGGGGACGCGCAATCGCGCCCAGCTGGCGGTCCACGGTTTCCAGCACCGCCTTCTCCGCGGCCTTGCGGCCCTCGGGCGTCTCAAGGCCGCTGGTGTCCTTGAGCACCGCGAAGGCCAGCGGCATCTGGCCCTTGAGCGGGTCCACCACGCCGACCACGGCGCATTCCGCGACGTTGGGGTGCATGTTCACCGCTTCCTCGATCTCGCGCGTGCCCAGCCTGTGGCCGGCGACGTTGATGACGTCATCGGTGCGCCCGAGGATGAAGTGGTAGCCCTCCTTGTCGCGGATGCCCCAGTCGAAGGTCGAGTACACCTGCAGCTTGGAGAACGTGGAGAAATAGGTCTTCACGAAGCGCTCGTCGTCGCCCCAGATGGTGCTCATGCAGCCCGGCGGCAGCGGCGGCACGACGGCGACCACGCCCTTCTCGCCGTCGGCGCAGTCGCCGGCATCGGCCTCGCGCAGCAGGCGCAGGTCGTAGCCGAATACCGGGAACGAGGGGCTGCCGTGGCGGATCGGCGTGTTCTCCACCCCGGGCATGGCCGACAGGATGGGCCAGCCGGTCTCGGTCTGCCAGTAGTGGTCTATCACCGGCCGGCCCAGCGCCGATGAAATCCATGCGTGGGTGGGTTCGTCCAGCGGTTCCCCGGCCAGGAACAGGTGGCGCAGGCTGGACAGGTCATAGCGCTTGAGGAAGGCCTCGTCGTACTTCTTCAACACGCGGATGGCGGTGGGCGCGGAGAACATGACCGAGACCTTGTGGTCCTGCACGATCTTCCACCACACGCCCGCGTCCGGCCGCACCGGCACACCCTCGTACATGATGGTCGTCATGCCCGCGATCAGCGGCCCGTAGATGATGTACGAATGGCCCACCACCCAACCGATGTCCGAGGTGGTGAACATGGTCTCGCCGGGCTGCCCGCAGTAGATGTGGCGCATCGAGGCTGCCAGCGCCACCGCATAGCCGCCCGTGTCGCGCTGCACGCCCTTGGGCTTGCCGGTGGTGCCGGACGTGTAGAGGATGTAGGACGGCTCGGAGGATTCCAGCCATTCACATGGAACCTGGGCGCCCTTGTGTGCGGCGGCCAGTTCCGCCCAGTCCACGTCGCGCCCGGCCACCACGGGCATCGCCGGATCCAGGCCACGCCTGAGCAGCAGCACCTTGCCCGGCGGGTGCTTGCACAGGGCCAGCGCCTCATCGACCAGCGCCTTGTACAGCACCGGCTTGCCCATGCGGCTGCCCCCGTCGGCGGTGACCATGAGGGTCGGGCGCGCGTCATCGATCCGGGCCGCCAGGCTGGCGGGCGCAAATCCGCCGAACACCACCGAGTGCACCGCGCCCAGCCGGGCGCAGGCCAGCATCGCAAAGCAGGCCTCGGGAACCATGGGCATGTAAATGATCACCCGGTCACCGCGCTTCACGCCGAGCGCGCGCATCATCGCGGCGGCCTGGTTGACCTCCGCTGCGAGTTCCGAATAGGTATAGCTGCGCTCCTGGTCCACCTCCGTGGAAATCCAGTGCAGGGCCTTCTGGTCCCCGCGCGCCGCGAGGTGGCGGTCCACCGCGTTGTGGCACAGGTTGGTGCGCCCGCCGACGAACCATCGGGCGAAAGGCGGGCGCGAGTAGTCCAGCACGGCCGAAAACGGCGTCTGCCAGTCGACCAGTGACGCCTGTTCGCGCCAGAACCCGTCCCGGTCATGCAGCGAGCGCTTGTGGAAATCCCTGTGTGTCATCCCCGATCCGGCCATGTGCCCTCCTCCATGCGTTGGCGTTACTCCGACATGTCCACCACGATGCGGCCCCGAACCCGGGCGTCCAGGAATTGCTGGAACACCTCGGGCAGTTCCGAGAATCCGATGGTGTGCGTGATGTCGGCCAGATGCGGCGGCTTGAGTTCCCCGGCCAGGCGCTCCCAGACCCGTGCCCGCACCGGATTGGCCGTGTATCCCGAGTCGATGCCCAGCAAGCTGGCGCCGCGGAAGATGAACGGGGCCACCGTCGTGGCCAGCACCGGGCTGGCCGCCAGTCCGATGCAGGCAATGGTGCCGCCCTGCCGCATGGTGCTGGCGATCCAGGCCAGTACGTCGCCGCCGAGGTTGTCCACCGCGCCGGCCCACGTTGCCTTACCCAAGGGGCGGATGCTTTCAAGGTCCAGGTCCTGGCGGAACATGACGCGGGCCGCCCCCAACGACTTGAGGTACGGTGCTTCGGCCTGCTTTCCGGTCAGTGCGACGACCTCGTATCCGCGCGCCGCGAGTATGTCGATTGCGATGGAGCCGACGCCGCCGGTGGCCCCAGTCACGATCACCGGGCCGCGCTCCGGCGCCAGTCCGTTGTGCTCCATGCGCTCGATCGCAAGGGCTGCCGTATATCCGGCCGTGCCCAGCGCCATCGCCTCGAACAGGCTCATTCCCCTCGGCATCGGCACCGCCCAGTCGGCCGGCACGCGCGCCACCTCCGAGTAGCCGCCATCGTGGGAGACACCGAGGTCGAAACTGGTGGCGATCACGGCGTCGCCGCGCTTGAAACGCGGATCGGCGGACTCCAGCACGGTGCCTGACAGGTCGATCCCGCCGATGCAGGGAAAGCGCCGTATCACCTTGCCCGCGCCGGTGGCGGCCAGCGCGTCCTTGTAGTTGACGCAGGAGTAGGCGACGCGCACCACCAACTCGCCGGGGTCCAGTTCCTCCAGCCGCGAGATTTCCATCGCAGCAGAAGACTTCCCCGCCTGTTCGCGTATGCGCAGGACCCGGAACGGTTCCATATCCCTCCTCCTGTGCGGGATTCTAGGTGATCCCGGGATGGAGGGCGTGCCCCGTGTCAGGGCAGGCGCCTGTCCGCGGACAGGTACTCCTTGGCCTGCATTTCGATCAAACGGCTGGCCGTCCGGTCAAACTCGAACACCATGGCGCGCATGCGCGCATCGCGGGCCTGGTCGTCCCGAAGGAGCAGCTGGTCCGGGAGCGCCTCGGCCGACACCACCAGCTTCACCTTGTTGTCGTAGAACACGTCCACCATCAGCGTGAAGCGGCGCGCCTCGTCGGAGCGGGAAAGACCCATGCGCGGCACGTTGCCGACGATCACCGTATGGAATCGCTTGGCGAGGTCCAGGTAGTCGTTCTGCGAACGTCCCCAGCCGCACAGCACGGAGAAGTCGAACCAGACGACGCCGCCGGCGCGCCGCACGTAGGGCAGCACCCTGCCCTCGACGTCCAGTTCATGGGTCTCCTCGGCCACTTCGGCGATGCGCTCGAAGGCATTGGTCAGCGCTGAATGCGCGGAAGGTCCGGTGCCCACGTGATAGACCTGCACCTGTTCGAGCACGCGCTTGCGGTAGTCCACGCCGCTGTCCACCTCGAGGACGTCCAGCCGCTCCTTCAGCAGTTCGATCACCGGAAGGAAGGTGTCGCGCCGCAGGCCATCGCGGTAGAGCTCGTCGGGCGGATAGTTCGAGGTCATGCAGTAGACGACGCCCAGGTCCATGGTGCGGCTTAGCAGCCGTCCGAGGATCATCGCGTCCGCGATGTCGTTCACGTGCATCTCGTCGAAGCAGATCAGCCGGTAACGAAGGGCTATCCGGCCGGCTAGTGCGGTCAGCGGGTCCTCGGTTCCCTTGAGTTCCTCGAGTTCCCGGTGGACGTCGCGCATGAAATGGTGGAAGTGCACGCGTCGCTTGCGCACCAGCGGCAGCACCAGGTAGAAGCTGTCCATCAGGAAGCTCTTGCCGCGCCCCACCCCGCCCCAGAGGTAAACGCCCCGGGGCAAGGGCGGCTTCACGAGCAGGCGCCTCAACGCGGTGCGCCGGCGTTCCTTGTAGGTGGACCATTCCTCGTACAGGACCTGTAGGCGGTCCACGGCGAGGCGCTGCGCGGGGTCGGCCTGGAAGCCGCGGCGCTGCAACGCGCGCTCGTACAACTGGACGACCGAGAGCCCGGCCGCCTCCTCCGGCCCGATTTCCCCGGCCGGCTGGAGTGCGCTGTCATGCATGCGGGATTACAGGTGCAGCGTGCGCTTGTCGACCGCGAGCGCGGCCTCGTGCATCACCTCGGACAGCGAGGGATGGGCGTGTACGACCCGCGCGATGTCCTCGGAGGCGGCCTTGAACTCCATGGCAAGCACCGCCTCGGCAATCAGCTCCGAGGCATGGGCGTTGATGATGTGCACGCCGAGGATTTCATCGGTCGTCGCGTGCGCCAGCATCTTCACGAATCCGTCGGTCTCGTCCTGGCCCTTGGCGCGGCCGTTGTGCACGAACGGGAACGAGCCCATCCGGTAGGGAATGCCCGCATCCTTGAGTTGTTGCTCGGTCCTGCCGACCCAGGCGATCTCCGGGGAGGTATAGATCACCCAGGGAATGGTGTTGAAGTCCACGTGGGCCTTCTGTCCGGCGATCAGCTCCGCCACCATCACCCCCTCCTCGCTGCCCTTGTGCGCCAGCATCGGGCCACGCACCACGTCGCCGACCGCAAACACGTTCGGCAGGTTGGTGCGGCAATGGTCGTCCACCTCGATGAAGCCGCGTCCGTCGACCTTCAGCCCGACCGCGTCGGCGCCGATGTTGTCGGTATTGGGCACGCGGCCCACCGAGACGATCAGGCGGTCCACTTCCAGCTTGTGCTGGGCGCCGTCCAGTTCGTAGTCGATCGCGACGCCCTTCTTTCCGACGGTGACCTTGCCGATCTTGCAGGAAAGCTTGATGTCCAGGCCCTGGTCCTTGGTGAACAGCTTCCAGGCTTCCTTGGATACGTCCGCGTCGGCGGCGGCCAGGAAGCCCGGCAGCGCCTCGAGGATGGTGACCTTTGCGCCCAGGCGGCGCCAGACGCTGCCCAGTTCCAGGCCGATCACGCCCGCGCCGATCACGCCCAGCTTCGCCGGGACGTCGGGGAAGGCGAGCGCGCCGATGTTGTCGCAGACGGTGACGTTGTCCACCGGGATGCCCGGAAGGTGCCGGGCCTTGGAGCCGGTGGCGATGATCACGCACTTGGCTTCCACGGCCTCGCCGCCCACGTCCACGCCCCAGCCCGCGCCGGCCTTGCCGGTCAGCTTGCCATGCCCCTTGAGCCAGGTGATCTTGTTCTTCTTGAACAGGAACTCGATGCCCTTGGTCATCTTGGAGACGATGTCGTCCTTGCGGGCGAGCATCTTGGACACGTCGACCTTCGCCCCGCTCACGCTGATGCCGTGGCTGGCGAGCTTCTCGGTGACGCCTTCATACTTTTCAGACGACTCGAGCAGCGCCTTGGAGGGGATGCAGCCGACGTTCAGGCAGGTACCACCCAGGGCGCCTTCGCCCTTGGGCGTGGTCCATTCCTCGACGCACGCGGTCTTCATGCCCAACTGCGCGCAGCGGATCGCCGCGATGTAGCCGGCGGGACCGGAGCCGATCACCACCACATCGAATGACTGTGACATGGCTCAGAGCTCCAGCAGGATGCGCGACGGGTCCTCGAGGGCTTCCTTGATGGCCACCAGCGAAAGCACCGCCTCGCGGCCGTCGATGATGCGGTGGTCGTAGGACATCGCGAAATAGTTGATCGGCCGGACCACGACCTGTCCGTTCTCCACCACGGCCCGCTCCTTGGTCGCGTGGATGCCGAGGATGGCGCTCTGCGGCGGGTTGATGATCGGCGTGGAGAGCATGGAGCCGAAGGTGCCGCCGTTGGAGATCGAGAACGTGCCGCCGGTGAGTTCCTCAAGGGTCAACTTGCCTTCGTTGGCGCGCTTGCCGAAGTCGGCGATCTTCTTCTCGATGTCCGCGAAGGACAACTGGTCCGCGTCGCGGATGATGGGCACCACGAGGCCGCGCGGCGAGCCGACGGCCACGCCGATGTCGAAGTAGCCGTGGTAGACGATGTCGTTTCCGTCCACCGATGCGTTCACGACCGGGTACTTCTTGAGGGCGTAGACCACGGCCTTGACGAAGAACGACATGAAGCCCAGGCGGATGCCGTGTTCCTTCTCGAAGCGCTCCTGGTACCGCTTGCGAAGGTCCATGACCGGCTGCATGTTCACTTCGTTGAACGTGGTGAGGATGGCCGCCGTCGACTGCGACTGGACCAGGCGCTCGGCGACGCGCGCGCGCAGACGCGACATCGGGACACGCTGTTCGGGGCGTCCGGACAGCAGCTGGTCGACGTTGACAGCGGGGGCCTGCGGCAGCGCCGCGCGGGCAGCGGCAGCCGGCGCGGCGGGCTGCGTGGCGGGCTTCGAGCCGGCGGCGATCACGTCTCCCTTGGTCACGCGTCCGTCGCGGCCGGAGCCGGCTATGCGGGTCGGGTCGATGCCCTGTTCCTCGACCATCTTGCGGGCCGAGGGCATCAGGCGGGCATCCTGGCGGGCCTCCGCCGGCGCCGGGGCCGCAGTGGGCGGTACCGCGGCGGGAGCCGGTTTGGCAGCCTGCGCGGGCGCGGGTGCCGATGCCGAGGCGCTGGCCTCGGTGTCGATATGGGCAATCACCTCGCCGGAGGTCACCGAGCCGCCATCCGCCTTGATGAT
The DNA here is from genome assembly GCA_903909415.1 of uncultured Pseudomonadota bacterium. Next base: position 36,840 of record CAIVVS010000269.1, read on the forward strand.
GGCGGTAATGACACCGTCGGCCGGGGCCGGGAGTTCGAGCACGACCTTGTCGGTTTCGATGTCAATGAGGTTCTCGTCGCGCTTGACGGCCTCGCCGACCTTCTTGTGCCATGACAGCAGCGTGGCTTCGGCAACCGACTCCGACAGCTGCGGGACTTTGACTTCTACAAGCATGATTGCTCCGTTCGGTTTTTCGCGGGGTCCGGCTTGGCCAGTCTTCCGCGGACTTCAAAAACTCAGCGCGTATCGCGCCGGAACCCCACCAGCCCCGCCCGGGGCCGGTGCACTGCCTGCCGGTCTTTCCGGCAGTCCTGCCTGGTACTTACCTGGAATCGCGCTTACTTGAACTTGCCGAACGCCATGTCCACCAGCTTCTTCTGGCGTTCGTTGTGCTTTGCGTAGTAACCACCGGCCGGCGCCGCGGCCGAAGGGCGGCTCGCGCAGTACAGCTTCTGGTCCGCGCGCATGTTCTCGGTGAAGTAGTGCTGCGTCTGGTACCACGCCCCCTGGTTGAGCGGTTCTTCCTGGCACCACACGATCTCCGCCGCGCCCGGATAGCGCTTGAGTTCCGCGACGAACTGCTTGTGCGGGAACGGATAGAGCTGCTCGACGCGGATGATGGCCACGTTGTCCAGCCGGCGTTCGCGCCGTGCGATCAGCAGGTCGTAGTACACCTTGCCCGAACAGGCGATCACGCGGGTGACGTCCTTGGGCTCGATCGCGTCGATCTCACCGATCACCGTGCGGAATTCGCCCTTGGCCAGCTCCTTGAGGCTGGATACCGCTTCAGGCTTGCGCAGCAGCGACTTGGGCGTGAGCACCACCAGCGGCTTGCGGAAGTTTCGCAGCATCTGGCGCCGCAGCAGGTGGAAGATCTGCGCCGGGGTCGAGGGAACGCAGACCTGGATGTTGTGCTCGGCGCACAGTTGCAGGTAGCGTTCGAGGCGCGCCGAGCTGTGCTCGGGGCCCTGGCCTTCGTAGCCGTGCGGCAGCAGCATCACCAGGCCGCACATGCGGCCCCACTTCGCCTCGCCGGAGGTGATGAACTGGTCGATCACGACCTGGGCTCCGTTCGCGAAGTCGCCGAACTGCGCTTCCCAGATGACGAGCTCGTTGGGCTCGGCGCAGGCGTAGCCGTACTCGAATCCGAGCACCGCCTCTTCCGATAGCACCGAGTCGATCACCACGAATCCGGCCTGGTTGTCGGCAAGGTTCTGCAGGGGCTGGTAGCTGCCGGCGTCCCACTTCTCGCGATTCTGGTCGTGAAGCACGGCATGGCGGTGGGCGAATGTGCCCCTCCCCGAATCCTGCCCCGACAGGCGCACCCCGTATCCGTTGACCACCAGGGTCGCATAGGCGAGGTTTTCCGCCATGCCCCAGTCCAGCATGCGCTTGCCCTGGGCCATCTCGCGCCGCGCTGTCATGACCCGCTCGACCACCGGGTGCAGCTTGAAGCCTTCCGGAACCTCCGTGAGCTTCTCGCCCAGGCGCTGCAGGTCGGCCATGGGTACCGAGGTGTCCGCGTGGTCGGTCCATTTGGTGTTCAGGAACGGCGCCCAGTCCACCGCATACTTGCGCTGGAAACTGGACAGCACCGGACTGGACGTCGAACGCCCCTCTTCCAGCGCCTGGCGGTAGTCCTTGATCAGCTTGTCGGGCTCGTCGGCCGTGATGAGGTTCTGCGCCGCCAGCTTGTCGGCATAGAGGCGCCGCGTGCCGGGATGCTGCGAGATCTTCTTGTACATCAACGGCTGGGTGACGAAGGGTTCGTCCTGCTCGTTGTGCCCCAGCTTGCGGAAGCAAACCAGGTCGACCACCACGTCCTTCTTGAACTCCTTGCGGAAGTCCATCGCCAGCTGGGTGACGAAGAGGGCGGCTTCCGGGTCGTCGCCGTTCACGTGGAAGATCGGCGCGTCGATCATCTTGGCGACGTCGGTGCAATAGCTGGTCGAACGGGCGTCGCGGGGGTCGGACGTCGTGAACCCGATCTGGTTGTTCACCACGATGTGCATCGTGCCGCCGGTACCGTAGCCCCGCGTCAGCGCGAGGTTGAACGTCTCCATGATCACGCCCTGGCCGGCAAAGGCGGCGTCACCGTGGATGAGGCAGGACAGCACCTTGTCGCCGGTGAAGTCCTTGCGGCGGTGCTGGCGCGCGCGCACCGATCCCTCGACAACCGGGTTCACGATCTCGAGGTGCGACGGGTTGAAGGCGAGCGTCAGGTGGATCGGACCGCCGGGGGTGGAGATGTCCGACGAGAAGCCCAGGTGGTACTTGACGTCGCCCGTGCCCAACTCGGCCACCTTCTTGCCCTCGAACTCGGAGAACAGTTCGCTTGGCGACTTGCCCAGCGTGTTCACCAGCACGTTCAGCCGGCCACGGTGCGCCATGCCGATGACCAGCTCGTCCACGCCCTGGGCGCCAGCGCGCTGGACCAGCTCGTCCATCATGGGAATGAGCGTCTCCCCGCCCTCCAGCGAGAACCGCTTCTGGCCGACGTACCGGGTGTGGAGGTACTTCTCCAGCGTTTCCGCCGCGGTGAGGCGCTCCAACAGGCGCTTGCGGACCTCGACGGCCGGGTTGGGCTGGCCGCGAAGCGCCTCAAGGCGCTGCTGTATCCAGCGTTTCTGGGCCATGTCTGAGATGTACATGTACTCGGCACCGATCGAGCCGCAGTAGGTCTCGCGAAGCATCTGCAGGATGTCACGCAGCGTCGCGCGCTCCGGACCGACCAGGGTTCCCGTGTTGAATACCGTCTCCATGTCGGCTTCGGAGAGGTCATAGAAGGCCGGGTCGAGTTCCGGGATCTGCGGGCGCTGCTGGCGCTTGAGCGGGTCGATCTGCGCCCAGCGGTGGCCGAGGGTCCGGTAGGCCGAGATCAGCATCAGCACGTAGACCTGCTTCTGGTCCGCGCCGCCACTGGCCGGTGCCTGGATCCCCCGCAACGTCCCCTGCTTGGCGCGCTGCGCGAAGGATTCGACGATGGGCGCGTGCGCCACGTCCTTGCCGGCATGGCCGTCGGCGGGTGTCGGCAGGACCTGCAGCCGGTCGAAGTAGTCCCGCCACGAATCGGAAACCGACTGCGGGTTGTTCAGGTAGGACTCGTACAAATCCTCGACGAACGGCGCGTTGCCGCCGAACAGGTAAGAGTTGTCCAGAAACTGGCGCATCGCGCTCATGTCCTTGCTCCCGGGAAGCTGCCGTTTGCCGTGTCGCCCGCCCGGTCAGCCCGGGCGGCGCGTAACTACTCGTTCTCGACCGAACCGCGTGTCACTTGCCGATGTCGCGCCGTACCGAACCCGTGAACAGCTGGCGCGGGCGGCCGATCTTGTACTCCGGGTCCGAGATCATCTCCTGCCACTGGGCGATCCAGCCCACGGTGCGGGCCAGCGCGAAGATGCCGGTGAACATCGCGACCGGTATCCCGAGTGCGCGCTGCACGATGCCCGAGTAGAAGTCGACGTTCGGGTAGAGCTTGCGCTGCACGAAGTACTCGTCCTCGAGCGCGATCTTCTCAAGGGCGATTGCGAGCTTGAACAGGCGGTCGTCATGCAGGCCGAGCTCGTTCAGCACCTCGTGGCAGGTCTCGCGCATCAGCTTGGCGCGCGGGTCGTAGTTCTTGTACACGCGGTGGCCGAAGCCCATCAGGCGCACGCCGGAGTTCTTGTCCTTGACCTTCTTGATGAACTCGCCGACCTTGGACACGTCGCCGATTTCCTCGAGCATCTGCAGGCAGGCCTCGTTCGCCCCGCCGTGCGCCGGGCCCCACAGGCAGGCGATCCCGGCCGCGATCGCGGCGAACGGGTTGGTGCCGGACGAGCCGCACAGGCGCACCGTGGAGGTCGAAGCGTTCTGCTCATGGTCCGCGTGGAGAATGAAGATGCGGTCCATGGCGCGCACCAGCACGTCATTGACCTTGTAGTCCTCGGCGGGCACGGCGAACATCATGCGCATGAAGTTGGCGCTGTAGGACAGGTCGTTGCGCGGGTACACGAATGGCTGTCCGACCGAGTACTTGTAGGCCATGGCGACCATGGTCGGCATCTTGGCCACCAGGCGGATGGCCGAAATCTCGCGGTGCTCCGGGTTCGTGATGTCGAGCGAGTCATGGTAGAACGCTGCCATCGCGCCCACGAGGCCGGTCAGCACCGCCATCGGGTGGGCGTCGCGCCGGAAACCCCGCAGGAAGAACTGCATCTGCTCGTTCACCATGGTGTGGTGCGTCACGGTATCGACGAACTTGGTCTTCTGGGCCTCGTTCGGCAGGTCGCCCTTGAGCAGGAGGTAGCACGTCTCGAGGAAGTCGCACTTCACCGCGAGCTGCTCGATCGGATAGCCCCGGTACAGCAGCTCGCCCTTGTCACCGTCGATATAGGTGATGGCCGACTGGCAGGATGCCGTCGAGAGGAAGCCCGGGTCGTACGTGAACATTCCCGTCTTGCCGTAGAGCGTGCGGATGTCGATGACCTCCGGACCGATGGTGCCCGGCAGCACGGGAAAATCGACGGTCTTGCCGTCCGCGGTGGTCAGTACGGCTTTCTTGGCGGTGCTCATTGGAACTTCTCCCCAGAGGATGGCGGTTGCTCGCGTTGTCCGCGGCTCAGCATGATCGAAGCATTTCCAGGACCTCGGCCATCGCGGGGTCGGAACAGTCCAGCCTCCCGCTCACCAGGTCCCACAGGTCCGTGTCCGGAAGGTCCAGCAGGCGCCGGAATCCCGCCAACTGCACGGCGTCCAGCCCCAGGAGCCGGGACTCCATGAACTTTTCCAGGACGATGTCGTTCTCCAGCAGCCCACGGCGGCAGTGCCACTTCAGCCGGTTGAGCTCCGCCAGGTCCAGCGCGGCAGCGGGCACGTGGTTCATCGGGCCTCAGACGGTCCGCTTGACCATCAGTTCCTTGATCTTGCCGATGGCCTGGGTCGGGTTCAGGTTCTTCGGGCACACGTCCACGCAGTTCATGATCGTGTGGCAGCGGAACAGGCGGTACGGGTCCTCGAGGTTGTCGAGCCGCTCGCTGGTCGCCTGGTCGCGCGTGTCGGCGATGAAGCGGTAGGCCTGCAGCAGGCCGGCCGGGCCGACGAACTTGTCCGGGTTCCACCAGAACGACGGGCAGGACGTCGAGCAGCAGGCGCACAGGATGCACTCGTACAGGCCGTCGAGCTGCTCGCGGTCCTCGGGGGACTGCAGGCGCTCCTTGTCGGGGGCGGCCTCGTTGTTGATGACGTAGGGCTTGATCGAGTGGTACTGCTTGAAGAACTGGGTCATGTCCACGATCAGGTCGCGGATGACCGGCAGGCCCGGCAGAGGGCGCAGCTCAACGGGTTCCTTCAGGTCAACGATCTTGGTGATGCACGCGAGCCCGTTCTTGCCGTTGATGTTCATCGCATCCGAACCGCACACGCCTTCCCGGCAGGAGCGGCGCAGGCTCAGTGACTCGTCCTGCTCCTTGATCCGGACCAGGGCGTCCAGCAGCATCCGGTCAGTCGACTCGAGCTGGACGTCGTACTCCTTCATGTAGGGCTTATCGTCTTTTTCCGGGTCGTAGCGGAAAACGCGGAATTTCATGTCGTCCTCGTTCTTGTTCGGTCGGGCGCCGGCTCGGGTCTTCGCCGCGGTCAGTACGTGCGGACCTTGGGTTCGATGGAATCCGCGGTCAGCGGCTTGAGGTTCACAGGCTTGTAGTCGAACCGGTCGCCGTCCTTGTACCAGAGGCTGTGCTTGAGCCAGGACACGTCATCGCGGTTCGGGAAATCGGCGCGGTCATGTGCTCCGCGTGACTCCTTGCGGCCCTCCGCCGACATCATCGTGGCGCGGGCGACCTCGATCTGGTTGTCCAGCTCCAAGGCCTCGACGCGCGCGGTATTGAAGGTGCGCGACTTGTCCTTGAGTTCGACGCGCAGCGAGCGCTCGGCGACTTCCTTGATCTTGGCCACGCCCTCGGACAGCAGGTCCGGGAAGCGGAACACGCCGCAGTGCAGCTGCATGGTGCGGCGCATGTCCCGCGCCACTTCGTGCATGCTCTCGCCGCTCTTCTGCGAGTCCAGCCGCGCCAGGCGCGAGCGGGTCAGGTCGCCCGCATCCTTCGGCAGGTCTTCCTGGCCCGGGTTTTCCTTCAGGAACTTGATCATGGTCTCGGCCGAGGCCTTGCCGAACACCAGCAGGTCGGTCAGCGAGTTCGTGCCCAGGCGGTTCGCGCCGTGCACCGACGCGCAGGCGCATTCGCCGGCGGCGTAGAAGCCGGGGACCACCGAATTCAGGTTGCCGTTCATCGGCACGACCACTTCGCCCAGGAAGTTGGTCGGTATGCCGCCCATCTGGTAATGCACCGTGGGCACGACCGGGATCGGCTCCTTGGCGCAATCGACGTTGGCGAACTTCTTGGCGATCTCGCGGATGCCAGGCAGGCGCTTGTCGATCACCTCGGGCCCGAGGTGATCCAGCTTGAGCAGCACGCAGTCGCCATCCTTGCCGGCGCCCCGGCCTTCCTTGATCTCGGTGGCCATGGCGCGGGACACCACGTCGCGGCTCGCGAGGTCCTTCAGGTTGGGCGCGTAGCGCTCCATGAAGCGTTCGCCGTTCTTGTTCAGCAGGTATCCGCCCTCGCCGCGCACGCCCTCGGTGATGAGCACGCCCGCGCCGGCCACGCCGGTCGGGTGGAACTGCCAGAACTCCATGTCCTCGAGCGGGATACCCGCGCGTGCCGCCATGCCGATGCCGTCGCCGGTGTTGATGAAGGCATTGGTGGTGGACGAGAAGATGCGCCCGGCGCCGCCGGTGGCGAACAGGGTCGCCCTCGCCTGCAGGATGCTGACCTCGCCGGTTTCCATCTCGAGCGCGGTGACGCCCAGCACCCGGCCGTCGGCGCCGCGGATCATGTCCAGCGCCATCCATTCGACGAAGAACTGGGTGTTGGCGCGCACGTTCCGCTGGTACAGCGTGTGCAGCATCGCGTGCCCGGTTCGGTCGGCTGCGCAGCAGGAACGCTGGACCGCCTTCTCGCCGAAGTTGCTCGAGTGGCCGCCGAACGGGCGCTGGTAGATGGTGCCGTTGTCGTTGCGGTCGAACGGCATGCCGAAATGCTCGAGTTCAATCACGGCCCTGGGCGCCTCGCGGCACATGTATTCGATCGCGTCCTGGTCGCCGAGCCAGTCGGAACCCTTGACCGTGTCGTACATGTGCCAGAGCCAGTTGTCCTCGCCCATGTTGCCGAGCGACGCCCCCACCCCGCCCTGCGCCGCCACCGTATGCGAGCGGGTCGGGAATACCTTGGACAGCACCGCGACCGACAGTCCTGCCTCGGACAACTGCAGCGCCGCGCGCAGGCCGGCACCGCCGGCACCCACCACGACCGCGTCATACTTCCTGACCGGCATCATTGCCATGTCTTCATACCTTCCACAGGATCTGGAGCGCCCAGACCGCGTAATAGACCAGTGCGAGGATCACCACGACCTCCGCCGCAAGGCGGATTCCGGTCGGCTTGATGTAGTCCATCAGGATGTCGCGCACCCCGATCCAGGCGTGCAGCAGCGCGCCCAGCGTGAACAGCGTGACCGAGGCCCACATCCACCATTTGCCCAGGAGGCCCTTCCACAGGACGTAGGTCTGTGGCGGACTGGACCAGACGCCTGCGACGATCACGAGTGCGGTGACGGCCATGACGATGGCGCTGACGCGCTGGACCAGCCAGTCGCGTATCCCGTAATGGGCGCCGGTTACGACGCGATTCACCATAGCTTGGCTCCGAACACGGCCGTCAGCAGCAGGCTGGCGGCGAACACCACGAAACTGGTCGCGCGGGCGGTCGGCAGGTCGATGCCCTTGTGCACGTCCAGGAAGAGGTAGCGGATGCCGGCGCACAGGTGGTGCAGGAATGCCCAGGTGAACCCGAGGAGCACCAGTTTGACCAGCGGGTGCCCGAGGTACTGGCGCGCCTTGTCAAAGCCGGCTTCCGAGCCCAGGCTCAGGTCCAGCAGGAACAGGAACCAGACCAGGCCGAGGAACAGCAGTGCCCCGGATATGCGGTGGAAAATGGACACCAGGCCGGGAACCGGGAGGTTGACCGGACTCAGGTTGAACCACACCGGCCGGGCTTTTTTTGCTTTCATATCAGGCATATATGGCTTGGCATGGGCGCATCCCGCAACGCCGGGAACGCAAGTGGCGAGGCCTTGCAGTATATCAGGCAGAACCTGCTTTTTGTGCAGTACAACCAAAAGAACGGCATCGCTGCGCGGAACTGTAGGGCATCCGGCAAAACGCCGCATTCATGTTCTCTTTCCATGTAACCGGGACCCGCGCCATCCGGCAAGTTTCATGCGCGCAACCAGCGCGCAGGCACGATGTCGGGCATGGGCACCTTCTGGAACCAGTCGCGCGGCGCAACCACCACCTGGTCCGGCGAGTGCGACAGCCATGCGCCCCACCAGCTCAGCGTGCTGTTCGCGATCACGTGCCGCCTGCACAGGCTCATCAAGCGCAGGTCCTCGTGGGCCTGTTCCGGCCCGTTGTGCCGGACCAGCGTGGTCGGAAAATCGAGGCCCAGGTGCGCCTCGGCCCAATCCGGGTCGTCCGAGAACACGAATACCCGGGGTCTGGCCATGCCCCCGGCGGCGATGCGCGCCGCGCTGCGGTAGTACCCGGCCGGCAGCACGCCCAGCGCGTCGGACAGGAAGGCCTTGCCCGCGTAGTCGCCGCGGCGCACATGCAAGCTGACGGATTCGCACGACTCGATTTCCCGCGCCGTGTCCAGGTTTGGCCCCGAAGGCGGGTCGGTCAGTCGGAGGTCGCGGCGCAACTCTCCCGCCATTGCCGAAAAGTATTGCTCGGACTGCCAATAGCCATCCAGGTACACCTCGGAAGGCGTGGCGAGGATGGCAGGCAGGTAGGTTCCGGCGAATTGGCCGCCGGCCTCGAATACCGATGGGCGACGCATCCCCAGGGCCACAGCCACCCGCGCACGGATTGCCGCCCAAAGGCTGAAGGAGCCAAGGCCCGCGGCGGCGCGTTCCCTGAGCCTTGCGACCGCCTCGGGCCCGGCTTCGTCGATCGGGATGGCGAAATGCCGCAGCCCGAAAGCGGCCGATTCACTGCCGTCCCGGTACGCCGCCAGGTCCAGGCGCAAGGGCACGCGATGCCACGCCGCCAGCGCCCGACCCGCCGCATACATGAACAACTGGTTGCCCAGGCCGCCGCGGATGCGGACGATCACCATCGGGTTGCGCGTGGCCGCCGCGCCGGGAAAATGAGGGGCATGGAAGCGGTATACTAATCGACCGGAATTCAGGAACCTCCCCGCACGGTCGCCACGGCCCGCGCGGAGGATCCCGGCACCGTCAAAACACACATTCTCAGAACCTTCCAGGGAGTTCCACATGGCAAAGCCCCCCGTTCGCGTAGCAGTCACCGGCGCCGCCGGCCAGATCGGCTACAGCCTCCTGTTCCGCATCGCCAGCGGGGAAATGCTCGGCAAGGACCAGCCGGTGATCCTGCAGATGCTGGAGATCCCGGACGAGAAGGCCCAGGCGGCGTTGCGCGGCGTGATGATGGAACTGGATGACTGCGCCTTCCCGCTGCTGGCCGGCATGGTCGCCGCTTCCGACCCCAAGGTGGCGTTCAAGGACATCGACTACGCGCTGCTGGTCGGCGCCCGTCCCCGCTCCAAGGGCATGGAACGCAAGGACCTGCTCGAGGCCAACGGCGCCATCTTCACGGTGCAGGGCAAGGCGCTGAACGACGTTGCCAAGCGCAGCGTCAAGATCCTGGTGGTCGGCAACCCGGCCAACACCAACGCCTACATCGCGATGAAGTCCGCGCCCGACCTGCCGCGCGAGAGCTTCACCGCGATGCTGCGCCTGGACCACAACCGCGCGCTGTCGCAACTCGCCGCCAAGACCGGCAAGCCGGTGGATTCCATCGAGAAACTGATCGTCTGGGGCAACCACTCCCCCACGATGTACCCCGACTACCGCTTCGCCACCATCGGCGGCCAGCCGGCGCCCAAGGTCGTCAATGACGAAGCCTGGTACCGCGACACCTTCATCCCCACCGTCGGCAAGCGCGGCGCCGCCATCATCGAGGCGCGCGGCCTGTCTTCCGCCGCTTCGGCCGCCAACGCCGCCATCGACCACATCCGCGACTGGGTGATGGGCACGAACGGCAAGTGGGTCACGATGGGCATCCCGTCCGACGGCAGCTACGGCATCCCCGACGGCACCATGTACGGCGTACCGGTCACCTGCGCCGACGGCAAGTACACCCGCGTCACCGGCCTGGAGATCGACGCGTTCAGCCGTGAAAAGATGGACGCGACGCTCAAGGAACTGCAGGAAGAGCGCGACGGCGTGAAGCACCTGGTCGGCTGAGGCTGACGCGCGGGGCACCGCCCCGCGCAGGCGCGATGCCGGTACATCCAAGCGAAGCCCTCTTTGCCGGGGAGAAATCCTTCCCGGCGATTCCCGTTTGCGAACACTACGCGGGCAGCGAGCGCCTGATCGCCAAGGCGCTCACGCTGCAGCAGGAACTCGGGCCCCTGTTCGACCTGACCTGCGATTGCGAGGATGGTGCCCGCACCGGCGACGAGGCGGCGCACGTCGCCATGGCCGCGCGCCAGATCGCCGGGGCGGACAACCGGCACGACCGCGTCGGCGCGCGCATCCACGATCCCTCGCACCCGCACTGGCGCAAGGACGTGGACGTCCTGGTCGGCGAGGCGGGTTCGCGCCTGGCCTACCTCACCATCCCCAAGGTCACCGGCGCAGACGACGTCAGCCGGGTGATCGACCATGTCGCCACCGCCACTGCGAAGGCAGGGTTGGCGCGCGGCATCCCGCTGCACGTGCTGGTGGAAACCCACGGCGCGCTCGCGCAGGTGCAGGCCATTGCCCGCCTGCCCGGCCTGGAAGTGCTGGATTTCGGCCTGATGGATTTCGTGTCCGGCCACCATGGCGCCATCCCGGCCTCGGCCATGCGCTCACCCGGCCAGTTCGAGCACCACCTGCTTGCCCGCGCCAAGGCGGAGATCGCCGCCGCCGCGCTGGCCAACGGCCTGGTGCCCTCGCACAACGTCACGCTGGACCTGAAGGACGCGCAGCGCACCTACGAGGATGCGCGCCGTGCCCGCCAGCAGTTCGGCTACCTGCGCATGTGGAGCATCCATCCGCTCCAGATCCGCCCCATCATCAACGCCATGAAGCCGGCGCAGGACGAGGTCGAGGAAGCTTCGGCCATCCTGCTTGCCGCGCAGGCCGCCGGCTGGGGCCCGATCCAGCATGACGGCGAACTGCACGACCGCGCGACCTACCGCTATTACTGGCAGGTGCTGCAGAAGGCCCAGCTGACCGGCGTCGCCGTGTCGCAGGCCGCACTCGGCGCCTTCTTTCCCGACCACGCACACTGAGCCGCACAGGGACACGACCATGGGCATGACATCCGCAGGCGCGCGCTTCCGCGCCGCCCTCCGAGAAGAATCACCGCTGCAGTGCATAGGCACGATCAACGCCTACCACGCCCGCCTCGCCGAGCGTTCCGGCTACAAGGCCATCTACCTCTCCGGTGGCGGCGTCGCCGCCGGGTCGCTGGGCCTGCCCGACCTCGGGATCTCCAACCTGGACGACGTCCTGACCGACATCCGGCGCATCACCGACGTGTGCTCCCTGCCGCTGCTGGTGGACGTGGACACCGGCTTCGGCTCCTCGGCGTTCAACATCGCGCGGACCACCCGCTCGCTGGTGAAGTTCGGCGCCGGCGCCATGCACATCGAGGACCAGGTCGGCGCCAAGCGCTGCGGCCACCGTCCCGGCAAGGAACTGGTCTCCACCGGCGAGATGGTCGACCGCATCAAGGCCGCGGTGGACGCGCGCACCGACCCCGACTTCTTCATCATGGCTCGCACCGATGCGCTGGCCGTCGAGGGCCTGCAGGCGGCGATCGACCGCGCCTGTGCCTGCGTCGAGGCCGGCGCCGACGGCATCTTTCCCGAGGCCATGACCGAACTGTCCATGTACCGCCAGTTCGCCGACGCGGTGAAGGTGCCCATTCTCGCGAACATCACCGAGTTCGGCTCCACCCCGCTGTTCACCCTGGACGAGCTGCGCTCGGCCAAGGTCGCGCTCGCGCTCTACCCGCTGTCGGCGTTCCGGGCGATGAACAAGGCCGCGCTCGCGGTCTACCAGGCTGTCCGGCGCGACGGCACCCAGAAGAACGTCGTGGACGCGATGCAGACCCGCGCGGAGCTGTATGACTTCCTCGACTACCACGCGTACGAGAACAAGCTCGACCAGCTGTTCGCGAAGGAGAAATCGAAATGAGTGACGCCCCCGAAGCCAAGGCCGGCCCCAAACCCAAGAAGTCGGTCGCCCTGTCCGGCGTGCCCGCGGGCAACACCGCGCTGTGCACGGTCGGCCGCAGCGGCAACGACCTGCACTACCGTGGCTACGACATCCTGGACTTCGCCGATGACGCCGAGTTCGAGGAAGTCGCCTACCTGCTGGTGCACGGCAAGCTGCCGAACGCCGCCGAGCTCGCCGGCTACAAGACCCGGCTCAAGGGCATGCGCGGGCTGCCCGCCAACGTGAAGGCGGCGCTGGAGTGGATCCCCGCCTCCGCCCACCCGATGGACGTGATGCGAACCGGCGTGTCCATGCTGGGCTGCACGCTGCCGGAGAAGGACGACCACAACATGCCGGGCGCGCGCGACATCGCCGACCGGCTGATGGCCTCGCTCGGCTCGATGCTACTCTACTGGTACCACTACAGCCACAACGGCCGGCGCATCGAGGTCGAGACCGGCGACGACTCCATCGGCGGGCACTTCCTGCACCTGCTGCTGGGCCGCGAACCCTCCGCCGAGTGGGTGCGCGCGATGCACACCTCGCTGATCCTGTATGCCGAGCACGAGTTCAACGCCTCGACCTTCGCGTGCCGCGTGGTGGCCGGCACCGGCGCCGACATGTACAGCGCCATCACCGGCGGCATCGGCGCGCTCAAGGGCCCGAAGCACGGCGGCGCCAACGAGGTCGCGCTGGAGGTGCAGCAGCGCTACGACGGCCCGGACGACGCCGAGGCCGACGTGGTGCGCCGCATCCAGGCCAAGGAGATCGTGATCGGCTTCGGCCACCCGGTCTACACCACCGGCGACCCGCGCAACAAGGTGATCAAGGAGGTCGCGCGCCGGCTGTCGAAGAAGCAAGGCGACATGAAGCTGTTCGACATCGCCGAGCGGCTCGAGACCGTGATGTGGCGCGAGAAGAAGATGTTCCCGAACCTCGACTGGTTCAGCGCCGTGTCCTACAACATGATGCAGGTCCCCACGGCGATGTTCACGCCGATCTTCGTGATCGCGCGCACCTCCGGCTGGGCGGCCCACGTCATCGAGCAGCGCATCGACGGCAAGATCATCCGCCCCGGGGCGAACTACACCGGGCCGGACAACCGCAAGTGGGTCCCGCTGAAGGACCGCAAGTAGCCATCCGCAGGCAGCAGAGCAACATTCCCGACAACGCAACCGAAACGGCACATCCCATGTCCTCGCACATCTCCAACGTCCGCCCGAAACCCGACAAGGTCCTGACCGACATCGTCGACTACGTCACCAAGTACAAGGTCAAGAGCACGGAGGCATACAACACCGCCCGCCTGTGCCTGATCGACACGCTGGGTTGCGGCCTCGAGGCGCTGGAATACCCGGCCTGCACCAAGCTGCTCGGCCCGGTCGTGCCCGGCACGGTGGTGCCCAATGGCGCGAAGGTCCCTGGCACCCAGTTCCAGCTCGACCCCATCCAGGCGGCGTTCAACATCGGCACCATGATCCGCTGGCTGGACTTCAACGACACCTGGCTGGCCGCTGAGTGGGGCCATCCTTCGGACAACCTGGGCGGCATCCTCGCCACCGCCGACTGGTTGTCGCGCACCGCCGTGGCCGCGGGCAAGAAGCCGCTGACAATGCAGGACGTGCTCACCGGCATGATCAAGGCGCACGAGATCCAGGGCGTGATCGCGCTGGAGAACTCCTTCAACCGCGTCGGCCTGGACCACGTGGTGCTGGTGAAGGTGGCGTCGACCGCCGTGGTCGCGCAGATGCTCGGCCTGTCGCGTGACGAGATCATCAACACCGTGTCGCTGGCCTGGGTGGACGGCCAGTCGCTGCGCACCTACCGCCATTCGCCCAACACCGGTTCGCGCAAGTCCTGGGCCGCCGGCGACGCGACCTCGCGCGCGGTGCGCCTGGCACTGATCGCCCGCACCGGCGAGATGGGCTACCCCTCGGTGCTGAGCGCCAAGGGCTGGGGCTTCTACGACGTGCTGTTCAAGGGCAAGCCCTTCACCTTCCAGCGCCCCTACGGCAGCTACGTGATGGAACACGTGCTGTTCAAGATCTCGTTCCCGGCCGAGTTCCATGCCCAGACCGCGGTCGAGGCGGCAGTCACGCTTCACCCCGAGGTCAAGGACAAGCTCGACAAGATCGCCCGCATCGAGATCACCACGCACGAGTCGGCGATCCGCATCATCGACAAGACCGGCCCACTGGACAACCCGGCCGACCGCGACCACTGCATCCAGTACATGGCCGCCATCGGCCTGCTCAAGGGCAACCTGACGGCCGCCGACTACGAGGACTCCGTGGCGCGCGACCCGCGCGTGGACGCGCTGCGCGCCAAGATGGTCTGCATCGAGAACAAGCAGTACTCGAAGGACTACCTGGACCCGGCCAAGCGCTCGATCGCCAACCAGCTGCAGGTGATCTACAAGGACGGCAGCAAGAGCCGCAAGGTCGCCGTAGAATATCCGATCGGCCACCGCCGCCGCCGCAAGGAAGGCATCCCGGTGCTCGAAGCCAAGTTCAGGACCAACCTCGCACGGCGCTTCCCCGCCAGGCAGGCCGGCAACATCCTCGCCCTGTGCCAGGACGCGCGCCGCCTCGCGGCCACGCCGGTGCATGAATTCGTCGACCTGTTCGTCATCTAAGCGCGCGCCGCAACCCGGAGATTCCGATGAGCCACAACCTTCACAACACCCTGCAAGAATTCAAGATCGGCGCCTCGAAGAAGGGCAAGTTCTACTCCCTGCCCGCGCTGGAAAAGGCGCTGGGCGCGCGCATCTCGCGCCTGCCCGTGTCGGTGCGCGTCGTGCTGGAGTCGGTGCTGCGCAACTGCGACGGCAAGCGCGTGACCGAGGAACACGTGCGCCAGCTGTCCAACTGGAAGCCCACCGGCCCGCGGACCGCCGAGATCCCGTTCGTGCTCGCGCGCATCGTGCTGCAGGACCTGACCGGCATCCCGCTGCTGACCGACCTGGCCGCCATGCGCACCGTCGCCAAGAACCTGGGCAAGAACCCGAAGGTCGTCGAGCCGCTCGTTCCGGTTGATCTGGTGGTCGACCACTCGGTGCACATCGACAACTACGGCAGCAAGGACGCGCTGGACCTGAACATGAAACTGGAGTTCAAGCGCAACCAGGAGCGCTACACCTTCATGAAGTGGGGCATGCAGGCGTTCGACACCTTCAAGGTCGTGCCCCCCGGCATCGGCATCATCCACCAGGTAAACCTGGAGTACCTGGCGCGCGGCGTGCACAAGAGCCGCGAGAACGTGTACTACCCCGACACCCTGGTGGGCACCGACAGCCACACCACCATGATCAACGGCATCGGCGTGGTCGGCTGGGGCGTGGGCGGCATCGAGGCCGAGGCCGGCATGCTCGGCCAGCCGGTGTACTTCCTGACCCCCGACGTGGTCGGCATGCACCTCAAGGGCCGGCTGCGCGAGGGCGTGACCGCCACCGACCTGGTGCTGACGGTCACCGAGATCCTGCGCAAGGCCAAGGTCGTCGGCAAGTTCGTCGAGTTCTTCGGCGAAGGCACCACCGCCCTGTCCGTGCCCGACCGCGCGACGCTCGCCAACATGGCCCCGGAGTACGGCGCCACCATGGGCTTCTTCCCGGTCGACGACGTCACGGTCGAGTTCATGCGCGACACCGGTCGCACCGCGGACGAAGTGGCCGCGTTCGAGGCGTACTTCAAGGCCCAGGGCATGTTCGGCGTGCCCAAGGCCGGCTCGGTGGACTACAGCCAGGTCGTGGAACTGGACCTGTCGACCGTCACCCCGTCGCTGGCCGGCCCCAAGCGCCCGCAGGACCGCATCGAGATCGGCAAGGTCAAGTCGACCTTCTCCGAGCTGTTCGCCAAGCCGGTGGCCGACAACGGCTTCGCCAAGAAGCCTTCGGACCTGCCGGTGTCGCACCGCACGCCCGACGGCGTGGAACTGAAGAGCGGCGACGTGCTGATCGCGGCGATCACTTCCTGCACCAACACGTCCAACCCCGGCGTGCTGCTGGCCGCCGGCCTGCTGGCGAAGAAAGCGGTCGAGCGCGGCCTCACGGTCAAGAAGCACGTGAAGACCTCGCTGGCCCCCGGATCGCGCGTGGTGACCGAGTACCTGACCAAGGCCGGCCTGCTGCCCTACCTCGAGAAGCTGGGCTTCTACCTCGCCGGCTACGGCTGCACCACCTGCATCGGCAACGCCGGCGACCTGTCGCCGACCATCAACGAGGCGATCCAAAAGAACGACCTCGTCTGCGCCGCCGTGCTGTCGGGCAACCGCAACTTCGAGGCCCGCATCCACCCGAACCTGCGCGCCAACTTCCTCGCCTCCCCGCCGCTGGTCGTCGCCTACGCGATCGCCGGCACGGTGATGCGCGACCTGATGACCGAGCCCGTCGGCAAGGGCAGCAAGGGCGAGGACGTGTACATCGGCGACATCTGGCCCTCGAGCCAGGAGGTCTACCAGTACATGAAGTTCGCCATGGACCCGAAGACCTTCAAGCGCCTGTACGGCGACTTCACCAAGGACAACGCCATGTGGCAGGCGGTGCCTTCCGCCTCGGGCCAGACCTACGACTGGCCGACGTCCACCTACATCGCCGAGCCGCCCTTCTTCCAGGGCTTCGGCATGGAGCCGGGCGTGGCGGCCGACATCCGTGGCGCGCGCGCCCTGGGCATGTTCGGCGACTCGGTGACCACCGACCACATCAGCCCCGCCGGTTCGATCAAGGCCACCTCCCCCGCGGGCCTGTTCCTGCAGGAACACGACGTGCCCGTGGTGGACTTCAACAGCTACGGCGCCCGCCGCGGCAACTACGAGGTCATGGTGCGCGGCACCTTCGCCAACGTCCGGATCAAGAACCTGATGATCCCGGCCAAGTCCGATGGCGCCCGCGTCGAGGGCGGCATGACCCTGTTCCAGCCCTCGGGCGAGCAGATGCCGATCTACGACGCCGCGATGAAGTACATCGCCAACGGCACGCCGACCATCGTGTTCGGCGGCGAGGAGTACGGCACGGGGTCGTCGCGCGACTGGGCGGCCAAGGGCACGCAACTGCTGGGCGTGAAGGTCGTGGTGGCGCGCAGCTTCGAGCGCATCCACCGCTCCAACCTGGTGGGCATGGGCGTGCTGCCGCTGCAGTTCAAGGGCAGCGACTCCTGGGAGTCCCTGGGCATCAAGGGCGACGAGCAGTTCGACGTCACCGGCCTGGAGAACATCCGCCCGCAGCAGGACGTCACCCTGGTGATCACGTCCCGCAACGGCAGCAAGCGCGAGGTGAAGGTGCTGTGCCGCATCGACACCCCGATCGAGGTCGATTACTACTGCCACGGCGGCATCATGCCGTACGTGCTGCGCGACCTGCTGTCCAAGGCGGCCTGATCAAGCCCGGCCCCGGAACCGCTGATGGCGGATGCAGCGCGACCCTGCGTTGCATCCGCCTTTTCGTTTCCATGGGCCTGATCACTTCCCTGCTCGCGCTGCTCGGCTGCACGCCCGGCGTGGAGTCGCTGCAAGCCGGCGTGTCCACGACGGAACAGGTTCGCGCCGCGCTGGGCGAACCCGGTTCCGAATGGCGCAACGCCGACGGCACGGTGACGCTGGAGTTCCCGCGCGGCCCGCAGGGCACGGTCACCTACATGGCCACGATGCGCGCCGACGGCGTGCTCGCGCGCATCGACCAGGTGCTGTCCGAGCCGTGGTTCGCGAAGGCCGTGGCCGGGATGTCGCAGGACGAGGTTCGCCGCCTGTTGGGCAAGCCGATGCAGGTTGCGCGCTTTCCCGGCCCGGACGGGGAAACCTGGTCGTGGCGGTATGAGGAGCGGCCCATGGCCGTGAAGCAGTTCCACGCGCATTTCGATGCGACGGGCAAGCTGTCCCGCACCTCGCGCAGCGACGACGCCACGCCCTGAACACGCTGGCAGTACGGCCTAGCCGTCGGTGAAGCGCCGGATCAGCCTGCGGTCGCGCTTGGTTGGCCTGCCGGCGCGCTCGCCCACCGGCGCCAATCCCGCCTCCCGCAACGCCTCCGCAGCCTGCCGTCGTTCCACGCTCTCGGGTGTCTCCTCGTAGAGCAACCTGGCCTGGGGAGCCGGTCCGCGCCGGTCGTCCAATCCGCGCACCAATACGCTGGTCACCTGCTGCCCGATGCGGATGTCGAGCAGGTCGCCGGGACGCAGTGCGTGGGAAGCCTTGCAGCGTTCCCCGTGCAGGCGCACCGCACCGCCCTGCACCGCGTCCGCAGCCAGGCTCCGGGTCTTGAAAAAGCGCGCTGCCCAAAGCCACTTGTCCAGCCGGACTCGCTCGGGAGACTCTTCTTTATTCAATTAAAACAGCCACTTGTGTTGTTTTCGGTCAATTTTGGCGGTCAGCCTGAGGCCACGCAGCGAAAACCGATGTTGTGGTGGCCCGCCACAGGGCTGCGCGACACGCGCCGCCCACGCTGCGTGGTGGTGAGGTCCTCGGGCCGGGCGTCGTGCCCACCGCCGCGCGTGCCACGCTCACCCGCGGATTCCAGGTCCTCTCGCCCGTCGTCGGCGCGCCACGGGTAGGGACGGTAGAGGCTGGATACCCACTCCCAGCCGTTGCCCGCCATGTCGAGCGCACCGTAGGGGCTCGCACCGGCCGGAAGCCGCCCCACCGGTGCCAGCTCGTTCCAGCCCTTGCCGTACCAGGCGCGGGTCGCGTCCGGCGGCTGGTTGCCCCAGGGATAGCGCCGTCCGTCGTCGCCCCGCGCAGCGCGCTCCCACTCGGCTTCTGTGGGCAGGCGCGCGCCGCGCCAGGCGCAGTAGGCACGCGCGCCGAACCAGGTCGCCTCGACCATCGCGTGGTCCTCATGGCCGGGATCGGCGCGCCAGCGCCCGTCCACCAAATGGATGCGCGCGTCGCTGTCGTCGTCGTCAAACAGGCGCCGGCCCGCCGCATCGCGCAGGCCCGCCACCTGGAGGAAGCGCGCGAACTGGGCATTGGTGACCTGCAGCCGGTCGATGCGGAACGCGGCAATGCTGATCCGGTGCGCGGGACGCTCGTCCTCGGGACCGTCATCGCGGCCCATGGTGAAGCTGCCCGCCGGCACCGCCACCCTGTCAGCGAGGTCGGCAGCCATTGCGCCGATGCACAGGAGCGCGGCGCAAACAAAAACGCCGCCGGAGATCACGCTCCGGCGGCGTTCACCTCCAAGCCGCGCGAACAGCGCGCCGCCTGCGGCCATGCTGCTCAGGCTGCCTTGCCCGCGGCCGCGTCGCGGCTCTTGCTCAGGTCCAGCGCGACGTCGACGATCATGTCTTCCTGTCCGCCGACCATGCGGCGCTTGCCCAGTTCGGCCAGGATGTCGAAGGTCGGGATGCCGTACTTCTCCGAGGCGGTCTCGGCATGGCGCAGGAAGCTGGAATACACGCCGGAGTAGCCCAGCGCCAGCGTCTCGCGGTCCACGCGCACCGGGCGGTCCTGCAGCGGGCGCACCAGGTCGTCGGCGGCGGACATCAGCTTCTGCAGGTCGCAGCCGTGGTCCACGCCCATGCGGTCGAGCACGCCGATCAGCACCTCCAGCGGCGTGTTGCCCGCGCCCGCGCCCATGCCGGCCAGCGAGGCGTCGATGCGGTAGCAGCCCTCTTCCATCGCGATGATGGAGTTGGCCACGCCCAGCGACAGGTTGTGGTGGCAGTGGATGCCGACCTCGGTCTCGGGCTTGAGGATGTCGCGCAGCGCGCGGGTCTTGTCGCGCGCGTCGGCCATCAGCATCGCGCCGCCGGAGTCGGTCACGTACACGCACTGCGCGCCGTAGGACTCCATCATCTTGGCCTGCTCCGCGAGCTTCTGCGGGCTGATCATGTGCGCCATCATCAGGAAGCCCACGGTGTCCATGCCGAGCTTGCGGGCATGTTCCATGTGCTGCCTGGAGATGTCGGCCTCGGTGCAGTGCGTGGCGATGCGCACGGTGCGCGCGCCGGCCTTGTAGGCGGCTTCCAGGTCGTGCACGGTTCCGATGCCGGGGATCAGCAGCGTGGCCACCTGCGAGTGCTTGACCACGCCGGCCACCGCCTCGATCCACTCGAGGTCAGTGTGCAGGCCGAAGCCGTAATTGAAGCTGGAGCCGGCCAGTCCGTCGCCGTGGGAAATCTCGATGGAATCGACCTTGGCCTCGTCCAGCGCCTTGGCGATGGCCGCGACCTGCGGCACGGTGTACTGGTGGCGGCGTGGGTGCTGCCCGTCGCGCAGCGTCACGTCGGAGATGTAGACCTTTTTCTTTGCCATGGTGGTGTCCTCAGTATCTTTCCGGGTGTAACAAGCGGGTTGTCGCCCGCTTCAGGCGGCGATGGCGAACTTGCTCTCGGCGAGCGCGTCGGCCGCGGCCATCGCGGCCGAGGTCATGATGTCCAGGTTGCCCGCGTAGGCTGGCAGGTAGTGGCCCGCCCCCTCGACCTCGAGGAACACGGTGACCTTCAGGCCGTGGCGCTGGCCGATGCCGGGGATGTTCAGCGGACGGTCGGCCGGGATCTTCTCGAACTGCACGCGCTGCTTGAGGCGGTAGCCGGGCACGTAGGCCGCGACCTTGGCCACGGTCTCGTCGATGGACTTGCGGATCGCGTCCTCGTCGGCGCCTTCCTCGGCCAGGCAGTACACCGTGTCGCGCATGATCAGCGGCGGCTCGGCCGGGTTCAGGATGATCAGCGCCTTGCCCTGCGCGGCGCCGCCCAGCTTGATGATGGCGCGCGAGGTGGTTTCGGTGAACTCGTCGATGTTGGCGCGGGTGCCGGGACCGGCGGACTTGCTGGAGATCGAGGCGACGATCTCGGCATAGTGCACCTTGGCGATGCGCGACACCGCCCAGACCATGGGGATGGTCGCCTGGCCGCCGCAGGTCACCATGTTGATGTTCGGGCTGTCCAGGTGCTCGGCGAGGTTCACCACCGGGATCACGTACGGGCCGATGGCCGCGGGCGTCAGGTCGATCACCTGCACGCCGTGCTTCTGCAGCACCTCGTTGTGCTTCGCGTGCGCGCCGGCGGAGGTGGCGTCGAACGCGATCTTGATGTCCTTGAAGTTGGGCAGCTTGACCAGGCCGTCGATGCCCTCGTGGGTCACCGGCACGTTCAGGCGCTTGGCGCGCGCCAAGCCGTCGGAGGCCGGGTCGATGCCGACCATGGCACCCATGGACAGGTGCTTGGAATAGCGCATCACCTTGATCATCAGGTCGGTGCCGATGTTGCCCGAGCCGATGATCGCCACCGGTACGCGAACGTCCTTGTTCATGAAGCCTCCAGAATTTGCCCGGTCCCGCGCATGCGGCGGGACGGCCGGGTCCGCGCCGGGCGCGGATGGATCGATCCCGCGCCAGCGCGCGGGAAGCCCTGCATTTTACGCCTCCCGCGCCTGCCTACCCGCACGGGAGGGTGACACCCGCGTTCAGGCCGTGACGGAGAACCCGACACGCCCGAGATGCTGGATCTCGCACTCCACCCAGGTACCGGGCAGCAGGGCTTCGGCGGCGGTCGCCCCGCCCGCCATCACCGTCCAGCCCGGCTGCAGCGGCTCCCCGGCTTCGGCGGCAAAACGGGCGGCCGAGACCAGCGCGCGCAGCGGGTTGCCCAGGATCGCGGCGGTCGAGCCGATCAGCACCGGCTTGCCGTTGAAGTTCAGCGACAGGCCCAGGTTGGAGAAGTCGAAGTCGGGGCTGTGCCACTGCCCGGTGACGAAGCCCGACGAGGAGGCGTTGTCCGCGACCACGTCGGTCAGCGAGAACTTGAACTTCTCGTAGCGCGAATCGATGATTTCCATCGCCGGGGCGATCGCCTCCACCGCCGACAGGGCCTGCATCGGGGTGATGTCGCCGACGAGCTCCTTCTTCAGCAGGAAGGCCACTTCCGGCTCGACGCGGGGGTGCACGTAGCGCGCCAGGCTGGTCGGGCCGCCGTCCTCGACCACCATGTCGCTGGTCAGCCGGCCCCAGATCATGTCGGACACGCCCATCTGCACGATCTTGGCGCGGCTGGTGAAGCCCATCTTCACGCCGACGCGGGTCGCGCCGCGCTCGATGCGCCGGGCTATTGCCAGGCGCTGCACCTCGTAGGCGTCCGCCAGCGAGATCTCGGTGTCCGCCGACAGTTGCGCGATGCCGCGCGCGGTGTGCGCCGCAACGTCCACCCGCTCGGCCAGTTTTCTCAGGTCTGCCATCTCGTTTCCCCTCAATTGCCGACTCAGTTGCCAAAGGACGTGCGCACCGAGCCCAGCCCGGAGATGCGCACGTCGATGACGTCACCGGCCGCGACCGCGGCCATCGGCCCGAGCGCGCCGCTCATGATCACGTCGCCTGCCTTCAGCGGCGCACCGTTGGCCGCCATGGTCTGCGCCAGCCACAGTGCCGCGTTCAGCGGGTTGCCCAGGCAGGCGATGCCCGCGCCCAGCGACACCTGGTCGCCGCGCCGCTCCATCACCATGCCGCACAGGCGCAGGTCCAGGCCGACCAGCTTCTTCGGGTCGTTGCCCAGCACGAACAGGCCCGACGACGCGTTGTCCGCGATGGTGTCGGTGATGCGGATGTTCCAGTTCTCGATGCGGCTGCCGACGATCTCGATGGCCGGCACCACGTAGGCGACCGCCGCCATCAGCTCGGACATCACCACGTCGGCGTGCTTCAGGTCGCGCTCCAGCACCAGGGCGATCTCGGCCTCGACCTTGGGCTGCATCAGGCGCGCCATCGGCACTTCCTCGCCGTCGGGTACGGCCATGTCTGCATAGAGCATGCCGTAGTCGGGCTGGTCCACGCCCAGTTGCTTCTGCACCGACTTGGAAGTCAGGCCGATCTTGCGTCCCACCAGGCGCCGGCCGTGCTTGAGCCAGTACTGGGTGTTCGCGTTCTGGATCGCGTACGCTGCGGCGAGGTCGCCCGCCGGGATGTCGTCGCGGATGGGCGTGGTCGCCACGCCGGTTTCGCCGGCCTTGCGGATGCGCTCGGCCAGTGCTCGCACCTGCGCCGCGCCCACTTTCGCCGGGCCGGCCTTCGTGCCGGCCTGTTTTGCCTTAGCCATGTCTTGGGTTCCTTGTTGCCGTGCCGGGACGGGCCGGCGGCCCGCCCCGAGCGCGCGTTTGCGTGCCTGCGGCACTCACACCATCTTGTTGCTGATCTCGCCGATCTTCTCGATCCACATCTTGACGGTCTCGCCGCGCTTGAGGAAGCGGTTGCGCGGCGTACCCACGCCCGCGGGCGTGCCGGTCAGCACCAGGTCGCCCGGGTGCAGCGTCACGCGCGAGGACAGCATCGCGATCTGCTCGGCGGTGTCGAAGATCATCTTGCCGCTGTTGGAATCCTGCATCAGCTCGTCCCCGACCCACAGCTTCATGTCCAGGTCGTGCGGGTTGCGGATCTGCGAGGCCGGGACGATCCACGGGCCCAGCGGGCAGGAGCCTTCCCAGCTCTTGTGGCTGGTCCAGTCCCAGAAAAACGGGGAATGCGGCGGGTTCTTGGTGCGCCGCCCGGCGTCGCGCGCCGACAGGTCGTTGGCGATGGTGTAACCGGCGACGTAGGACAGCGCCTTGTCCACCGGCACGTTGCGCGCCGGCTTGCCGATGACCGCGGCCAGTTCGATCTCCCAGTCGACGTTTTTCGCGAACGCGGGCAGCGTGACCTCGGCGCCCGGGCCGACGACCGGGCTGCGGGAGGCCTTGATGAAGTGCCAGGGCTTCTCCCCCAGCTGCTTCATGGTCTTGCCCGGCTTGTCGCCGTGCGCGCGCGCCATCTCCGCCATGTGGTCGGTGTAGTTCGCCCCGGCGCAATAGATGGTGCCCGGGTACAGCAGGGGCGCGAGCAGCGTCACCTTCTTCAACGCCACGCCCTTGGCCCGGCTCTTCCCGGACTCGATCTTCTTCGCCACCTCGG
Organism: uncultured Pseudomonadota bacterium; assembly: GCA_903909415.1. Next base: position 61,033 of record CAIVVS010000269.1, read on the forward strand.
CGAAGGCGCGGTTGGCCTTGGACCAGTCCGCGAGCGCACCCACGGTCGTGGACCAGGCCGCCACGCCGGTGAGCTTGGCGGCGTCATACACCTGGTCGCCGACCAGGATGCCGGCGCGGCCTTCCTTGCCGGACTTGTAGCTGAGCAGTCTGTAGGCCATGGTTACACCAGCGCTTTCTTGACCTTGCCGATCCAGGCCTCGAACGCGGTCATCTGCGTGGCCAGGATCTTGCGGGTCGCTTCGTCAGTGAGCTTGCCGTCGGCGTCGAACTTGGTCTGCGCCATGCCGATGAACACCTCCGGCTTGCCCAGCAGCATCGCGTCGATGCAGCTCAGGCTCTTGCGCAGGTCGTACTGCGCGCGCGCGCCGCCCAGCGGGCCGGCGGTGGCCGACAGGATCGCCACCGGCTTGCCGGCGTACGGCTGGGGCGTCATCTTGGACACCCAGTCGATCGAGTTCTTGAGCGTGCCGGGAATGGTCCAGTTGTACTCCGGGCAGGCGATCAGGATGCCGTCGGCGGCGAGGATGGCGTCGCGGAACTTCACCGCGGCGGCCGGGGCGCCCGCGTCCAGCACGTCGCCGTTGAACAACGGCAGGTCGGCGATTGAGGTGATCTCGAGGGTCATGCCGGCGGGCATGACTTCGGCGGCGGCCTTCAGCGCCGACAGGTTGAAGGACTTCGCGCGCAGGCTGCCGCAGATGCCTAGGATCTTGCTCATTGACGTCGTTTCCTGTGTTGGGGATTGGGGAAGTGCTTGCCGGACGCAAGGATGCTCACGCCGCCCGGTGCCGGACAATCGCGCATTTTACGGTGAATCGGCGGCGGACCGGAGCCCGGCCCGCCGCCAGTCCACTGCCCGTCGGTCAGGCCAGCGCCGCCTTCAGCCGCGCCGGGCTGAAGGGCACGCTCCGAAGCCGCGCGCCGGTGGCGTCGAAGATCGCGTTCGCCACGGCCGGCATGACCGGCGATGCGGCCGGCTCGCCGCCGCCCAGCGAGGGCAGTTCGGGCCGGTTGATCAGTTCGATCACGATCTCGTCGGGCATGTCGGAGAAGCGCAGGATGGGGTACGCGTTCCAGTCCGGCGCGAGCAGCCGGCCCGAATCGAAGCGCAGGTCCTCGACGAGCGCGCGGCTCAGCGTCTGCACCACCGCCCCTTCGATCTGGTTGCGCAACCCGTCGGGATTGACGATCAGTCCGGCGTCGTGCGCCACATAGACCCTGGGCACCCTGACCTTCCCGGTGGCGCGGGCGACCTCGACGTCCACCACGATGGCGGCGTACGAGCTGTAGTTGTCGTACTGCACGAAGGCCACGCCGCGCCCCTGTCCGCGCTTCTCCCTGGCGGCGGGACGGGCCTCCCACCTGGACACGCGCGCCACCGCCTCCAGTACCGCGATCGCGCGCGCATCCTTCAGGTGGCGGAGGCGGAAGGCGATCGGGTCCGCGCCCGCGAGCGCCGCCATCTCGTCGATGAAGGACTCGTTGGCGAAGGAGTTCTGCGGCGAACCCAGGCCGCGCAGCGAGGACACCCGGATGGGTGACTTCTCCAGGAGGTGCAGCGCCACCCGCTTGTTCGGGAATACATAGGTCGGGCGCGCATTGCGGTCGGGGCCGACCACGTTGTGGCGCTCGGCCAGGCCGGTTTCCAGGCCCGGGATGATGTTCCCCGCCGCGCCGAAACTCGGGCGGCCGCTGTGGTTGGGACTCCATACCTGGTAGTCCCAGGCCGTGATCGCGCCCTGCGCGTCCAGTCCCGCGGCCAGCTCGAAGGCCATGGCCACGCCCTTGGGTTCGTGCAGGTGCTCGTCGTCCCGCATCCACTGCACGCGCACCGGCTTGCCGACCGCCTGCGACAGCAGCGCCGCATCGCCGGTGCAGTCGTCCGCGCCGTTGTGCCCGTAGCAGCCCGAGCCCTCCATCCAGACCAGGCGCACCTTGTCCCTGGGCAGCCCGATCAGGGTCGCCACGCTGTCGCGCAACGGAAACGAGGACTGGGTCGGCGACCACAGCGTCGCGCCATTCGGGCCGACGTTGGCGACGGCGCAGGACGGCCCGATGGAGGCGTGCAACTGGTGGGGAACGTAGTAGCTGGCGCGGTGGCGCTTGCTGGCCGCCGCCATCGCGTCGGCCGGCTTGCCTTCATTCTGCAGCACACGCTCGGTCGACTTCATCTGGCGCAGCGCGTTGGGGAGCGATGCCATGTCCGGCACGGCGGGTCCCGGCGTCCATTCCACCTTGAGCGTGCGCGCCGCGCGGATCGCCGCATGCTCGGTATCGGCGACAACCCCGACGAAGTTGTCCTTGCGCACCACGCGAACGTTCCCCGGCAGCTTCGCCACCGAAGCTGCATCGACCTTCGCCACCCTGGCGCCGATCATGGACGAGCGCACCACGCGGCCGTGCAACATGCCCTCGACGCGCATGTTCTGCACGAACGGATGGCTGCCGTACACCTTGGCGGGTATGTCCACCCGCGGGATCGACTTGCCGATCACCTTCTGTTGCGCGGCGGCCTTGGGCCGGACCTTGCGCTCGAGCTTTTTCTCGAACTTCCGGCCACCCACCAGCTCCGCATAGCCCACCTGCCGGCCGCCGCCGGCGCTGACCATGCCGTCCTGGACCGAGAGCTGGTCCGCCGGCACGCCCAGCCTGGCCGAGGCCATGGCCAGCAGCGTGGCGCGCGCCTCGGCCGCGGCCTGGCGCAACTGCGGGCCGGCGCGGTAGATGGTCAGGCTGCCCACCGTCGGGCCCTGGTCCGGGCACAGCTGCGTGTCGCCCATCACCATGCTGATGCGCTCGAACGCCACGTCCAGTTCATCCGCGGCCAGCTGGGCCATCGCGGTTTCGATGCCGGTGCCGAGCTCGACCTTGCCGATGAACACGTTGATGCGCCCGTCGGCCGCGACCGACAGGAAGGCATCGACCTGCTCCAGCGCCGGGTTGGCCGGCGCCTGGCCGGTGGCATCCAGCGGGATCGCAAACGAGATGACCAGCGCGCCGCCTGCCTGCAGGAAGGTGCGGCGGGAGACGTCCATGGGGGCGTTCATGCCGTCACCCCCGCGGCCTTGCGTACCGCCCGCAGGATGCGCATGTGCGTGCCGCAGCGGCACAGGTTGCCGTCCAGCGCGCTCCGGATCTGGGCTTCAGTGGGCCTGGGCGTGGCCTTGAGCAGGGCCGCCGAGGTCATGATCATGCCGTTGGCGCAGTAACCGCACTGCGCGGCCTGTTCCTCGACGAAGGCCTTCTGCACCGGATGCGGGTTGGCCGGCGTGCCCAGGCCTTCCAGCGTGGTCACCGGCTCGCGCACCGCCGAAATCGCCACCGAGCAGGAGCGCACCGCCCTGCCGCCCAGGTGCACGGTGCAGGCGCCGCACTGCGCCAGACCGCAGCCGAACTTGGGCCCGGTCAGGCCCAGTTCATTGCGCAGCACGTACAGCAGCGGCGTGTCGGGCGGCGAGACCACCTCCAGGTCCGCTCCGTTGATCCTCAGTGTGATGGCCACCGTGTTCCCCCTCCCCTTTGCAATTCATGTTGTCGTCGCGGCTGCGCCGCGCTCGTACTGCCAATGCCGTACTGCAGGTACTACTCCCTCAGGCCACCTGCCGCAATCCCGCCGCGCCGGCGCCGTCCTTGCCGTCCTTGCGGAACTCCGGGATGTCCGGCAACGCGCCCCACATGCAGAAGGACTGCGGCGCGAACGGGAACTGGCGCGGCCGGTAGGCCGCTTCCTCCTCCGGCTGGATGTGCTTCACGCCCACCGAGTACTCGTAGACCATGCCGTCGGGCCCTTCGAAGTACAGGAAGCAGGCCGACGAGGACGGATGCCGGCCGGGGCCGAACACGATGCGCACGCCCTGCTCTTTCAGGAAATAGTAGGAGCGCATGATGTCATCCAGGTCCTCGACCTGGTGGTTGATGTGCTGCACCCCGGCTGCGGACGAGGGAAACAGCGCCAGCGTGTGATGGATGGTGTTCACGCGCAGCAGCGGCGCATCGCCGATCCAGTCCGACACGCGGGCGTTCAGCATGCGGGTCCAGAAGGCCTCGTCGCGCGCGGCGTTGGTGGTGCGCAGGCCGATGTGGCTGAATTCGGTGATGCCCGCATCGCGCGCGAGGAAGGTGCGCGTGCCGCTGTGGTGCGGGCGCAGCACCACCTCGATGCGGTTGCCGGAGGGGTCCTTGAACCACAGGAAATCCTTGACCCGGCGCCGTTCGCACTCCTCGCGGCTGCCCGCCGTCGCCTTGTGGCCGGCTGATTCCAGTTCCGCGCCGACGGCGTCGAATTGCGAGGGCTCCAGCAGGTCGAATCCCACCGCGTGGTCGTGCGGGTCGCCTTCGGTGTAGACCAGCGTGTGGTCGCGGGTGTCACCGCGCACCGTGGGCTTGTCGCTGCGGAAATAGGCGCTCCTGCCCTCGCGCCCCGCCAGCTGCAGCCCGACGATGCGGGTGCAGAAATCCACCGCCGCGTCCAGGTTGGGCGTGCCCATGCGCACATAGCGGATGTCGTGCAGGTTGATCATGGCCGCGTCCTCACTTCATCAGCGGCATGCCGAACTGGGCGCCCGGCCGCACGCCTTCGCGCCAGCGCGCCGTCACCGTCTTGATGCGGGTGTAGAAGCGCACGCCTTCCGGGCCGTGCTGGTTCATGTCGCCGAACATCGAGCTCTTCCAGCCGCCGAAGGTGTGGAAGGACAGCGGCACCGGGATCGGCACGTTGATGCCCACCATGCCGCAGTCCACCTTCTGCGCGAAGTTGCGCGCCACGTCGCCGTCGCGGGTGAACACCGCCACGCCGTTGCCGTATTCGTGGTCCGAGGGCAGCGCGAGCGCTTCCTCGAAGCTCTTCGCGCGCACCACGCCCAGCACCGGGCCGAAGATCTCCTCCTTGTAGATGCGCATCTGCGGCAGCACCTTGTCGAACAGGCAGCCGCCGAGGAAGAAACCGTTCGCATGCCCCGGGGCGACGAAATCGCGCCCGTCCACCACCAGCCTGGCCCCCTCCTCCACGCCCAGGTCCACGTAGCCCTTCACCTTGTCGCGGTGCTCGCGGGTCACCAGCGGGCCCATTTCCGAGGCGGCATCCACCGAGGAGCCGACCTTGAGCGCGCGGATGCGCGGCACCATCGCCTCGATCAGCTCGTCCGCGGTGCGCTCGGTCACCGGCACCGCGACCGAGATCGCCATGCAGCGCTCGCCGGCCGATCCGTAGCCCGCGCCCATCAGCGCCTCGGCGGCGCCGTCGATGTCCGCGTCGGGCATGACCACCATGTGGTTCTTCGCCCCGCCCATGGCCTGCACCCGCTTGCCGTTGACCGAGGCGGTGGCGAACACGTACTTGGCGATCGGCGTGGAGCCGACGAAGGACACCGCCTTGACGCGCGGGTCGTGCAGCAGCGTGTCAACGGACTCCTTGTCGCCGATCAGCACGTTCAGCACGCCGGGTGGCGCGCCCGCCTCCAGCATCAGTTCGGCAAGGCGCAGCGGGCAGCCCGGATCCTTCTCCGAGGGCTTGAGCACGAAGGTGTTGCCGCAGGCGATGGCCACCGGGAACATCCACATCGGCACCATGGCCGGGAAGTTGAACGGCGTGATGCCGGCGCACACGCCCAGCGACTGGCGCATGGAGTACACGTCGATGCCGGCCGACACACTGTCGGAATACTCGCCCTTGAGCAGGTGCGGGATGCCACAGGCGAACTCCACCACCTCCAGCCCGCGCTGGATCGAGCCCTTGGCGTCGGACAGCACCTTGCCGTGTTCGCTGGACACCAGTAGCGCCAGCTCGTCCATGTGCTTCTCGACCAGTTCCTTGAAGCGGAACATCACCCGGGCCCGCGTCAGCGGCGAGGTGGCCGACCAGTCCGGGTAGGCGGCGTGCGCGTCGGCGATGGCCTTTTCGGTCTCGGCCTTGCTGGCCAGCGGCGCCTTGCCGGTCTGGACGCCCAGCGTCGGGTTGAACACGGGGCCGAAGCGGCCGGACTCGCCGGCCACATGCCTGCCGCCGATGAAATGGGTCAGTTCCCGGACGACGACGGCCGAGGGATCACGGGTGTTCATGGTGCAACTCCAGGATGCGGATTCAGGGGATTTCAGGAGGGAAAATGCGGGTATTTCCTCAACCGAAACAGCGGCAAAGGCAGCGTTCCGTTATACCGGCGCCGCCACCGAGCGGCAAGGTCGCGACGATGAAATCCCGGCGCGACGCGGATGGCCCGGGCCTGCTGCGACGCAGCATCCGCGAGCTCGCGGCACCATGCCTGCAGCGGGCGCCGAATCCCGCGTTGCGCTGCGCTGCGACACGGCGCAGAATCCGCCCCCGATGTACGCCCACCTAGTCACCGTCGCCTTGCTGCACCTGTTCGTCGCCATCTCGCTGGCGGCCACTTTCGTCGCCGTCGGGGTCAACGTGCTGGTTGAACCCGGCGGCAGCGGCGTGGAAGGCACGCAGGGCATGCTGCTGTTCATCGCCGGCGGCCTGGTGACCTTCGCCTTCGTGGTGATGCCGGTCGCGGCCGGCGTCGGCCTGATGAACCGGCGCCAGTGGGCGCGCATGATCACCATCGGCATGGGCATCGCCTATGCGCTGATTGCCGTGCCGATGATGGACCGGGCCGGCGGCTGGGTGCTGCTGGCGGTCTCCGCCTACACGCTGTTCGCGCTGTACCGCCGTGACGTGGTGGCGGAGTTTGCCGCCCGCGCGACCGATGCGGCCGGGGCGAATGCTGCGGCCCCCGTGGTCACTGTGGCCAGCGTCGCTGCGGACCCGGCGCCCGCCATCCCGGACGCGACCCCGCCTAGCCGAAACTGAAGGTCAGCACCTCGGTCGCCAGCGATGCAGCCACGCCGAAGGCCGCCTTGCCGCCGACGCGCAACATGATCTGCTCGCGCCGCACCAGCACCTCCTGGTCGCCATCCAGCGTCACGTAGGTACCGTTGCTGGACACGTCCACCAGGTAGTACTGGGCGCCACGCAGTTCGATGTGCGCATGCTGGCGCGAGGCGGATTTCTCGGTGATGTGGACCTCGGATCCGGCGTCGCGGCCCAGGCTCACCGAGCCCTTCTCCATGGGGAAGATCACCGGACGCCCCGCCAGGCTGAGCACGATCGGCCGGGAGCGGTGCATGCGCGTCGGCGAGTGCACCATCTGCGTGGTCTCCTCGTCGGCCTGCCAGAGCATCTCGAACACATGCACCCCGTCCTGCTTGCCCTTGACCACCTGGGCGTCCAGGTCGCGCAGCATCGGCTGGAACTGCGGCGGCAGGGCCTGCGCGGTGGCCGCGCTGGTCAGGATCTGGCGCGCCTTGGCCAACCCGGCGATGCGCGCCGCGGTGTTCACGCCGTCGCCCCAGAAGTCGTCCTTGTCCTCCAGTACCGGGCCGAAGTGGAAACCCATCCGGATGGCGAACTTGTGCCCGGCCACCGGCAGCATCGCGTCCACCCGCTCCTGCATGGCGCGCGCCGCCTCGGCCGCGGCGCCGGCCTTGGTGAAGGCGGCCATCACCTCGTCGCCTATGGTCTTGACCACCCGCCCGCCCCACCCGGCGACCACGGCCTGGATTTCCACCAGCACCTGCTCGATCGCCTTGGCGGCGGGCTTGTCGCCCATCTGCTCGTACAGCCGCGTGCTGCCGGTCACGTCGGCGAACAGGATGGCGAACTCGCGCGAGATCAGGGTCATGGCCGCACCCGCTTGGCGTGCTCGCCCGCGGCCTTGCGAAGGACGCCCCGGTCCGGCGGGGACTCGGGGGCGACCGGTTCCAGGCCGGCGAGGATCTTCAGGCAGCGCACGAATGCCGGGCGCAGCTCCGCCGGCAGGGGAGCGATGATCAGTTCCTCCACTTCCGCGTCGCGCGGCATCACCTGCTCCAGGAGGCGCTCGCCGCGCTCGGTGATGGTGAGCGACCAGGCGCGCGCGTCGGCCTCGGAGCGCTCGCGGCGCATCAGGCCGCGCGCCACCAGGCGCTTGACCATGTCCGCGAAGGAATTCCGGTCGATCGCGATGCGCTCGGCCAGCTCGTTCTGGCTGGCGCCCGGGTGCTGCAGCGAGATGATCAGCAGCGCCTTCTGGCGCGGCGTCAGGCCGGTGGGCGCGAACGCCTCGGTGAAGATGTTCTCGGCGCGGAAGTGCGCGCGCCGCAACAGGTGCGACACCACGTCGGTGAGCACGAAATCGTCGATATGCGGTCGGGGCATCCTGCTGCGCGCCATGGCGGGCTCCTCGCTTTCGGTCCGGCCTGCAATGCGGGTCAGGCACGGGCAAGCCGGCATGTTCTCACAGAATACGCCGTACCCCCCCTAATCGGCCGCCCCGCCCGGGCCGGCGTCGACCCCGGTCAGTCCGGATTTGACCCCGGTCAGTCCGGATTTGACCCCGGTCAAAGCGGACCTTCGCCGCGCCGGTAGCCTGAACTGCACAGGCTCACACGCAGGGAGGAACCATGCTGGCACCGCTGAACTTCAAGCGCTGGATCGACGATCACTACGACCTGCTCAAGCCGCCGGTCAACAATGCGGTGGTCTACCGGGACACCGACTTCATCATCATGGTGGTGGGCGGCCCGAACCGTCGCCACGACTACCACGATGACCCCTACGAGGAGTTCTTCTACCAGTTGCGCGGCGACATGGCCGTACGCAGCCAGCAGGACGGCAAGGTGGTGGACATCCCGGTCCGCGAGGGCGACATTTTCCTGATGCCGGCGCACATGCGCCATTCGCCGCAGCGGCCTGAGGCCGGTTCCTACGGCCTGGTGGTCGAGCGCACCCGGCCGAAGACCGAGCTGGACGGCTTCGAGTGGTACTGCCCCAAGTGCAACGCGCTGCTGCATCGCGTCGAGGTGCATTGCAAGGACATCGTCGCCAACCTGCCGCCGTTGTACGACGCCTTCCACGCGAGCAGCGCGCTGCGGACCTGCAAGGCCTGCGGCACGGTGCATCCCGGCCGCGGCTTCTAGTCCCCGGCGGCCCCGCCGCCACCGTCCGCATTTACGCTACCCCCGGGCACGTTCATTGACCCCCGGGGTGGCGGCGCGTATCGTTTCACGAATACGCCGTACCCCCCCTATCTGACCGTCCGCCCGTCCGGCACGCCGCCGGCGAGCGCTTCCCTTCCCGCAGGAGAGCCACCATGAATGCCCCCGCCAAGGCCGCCGAGCGCAAGTGCTACATCAACGGCCAGTTCGTCACCAGCAAGAAGCAGTTCGAGAAGCGCAGCCCGGTGGACGGCAGCCTGGTCGCCACGGTGCACGAGGCCGACAAGGCCATGGTCGACGACGCGGTCAAGGCCGCGCGCGCCGCGCTCAAGGGCCCCTGGGGCAAGATGCCGGTCGCCCAGCGCATGGCGCTGCTGAAGAAGGTCGCCGACGGCATCGACAAGCGCTTCGACGACTTCGTCGCCGCGGAAATCGCCGACACCGGCAAGCCCTATTCGCTCGCCAGCCACCTGGACATCCCGCGCGGGGCGGCCAACTTCCGCGTGTTCGCCGACATGGTGCCCTCCTTCGGCATGGATTCGTACTTCCTCGACACCCCCGACGGCAAGGGCGCGGTGAACTACGCCATGCGCAAGCCGCTGGGCGTCGTCGGCGTGATCGCGCCGTGGAACCTGCCGCTGCTGCTGCTGACCTGGAAACTCGCCCCGGCGCTGGCCTGCGGCAACACCATCGTCGCCAAGCCCTCCGAGGAAACCCCGTCGACCGCGACCCTGCTGGCCGAGGTGATGCACGAGGCAGGTGTCCCCCCGGGCGTGTACAACGTGGTGCACGGCTTCGGCCCGGATTCCGCCGGCGAGTTCATCACCACCCACCCGCACGTGGACGGCGTGACCTTCACCGGCGAGTCGGCCACCGGCACCGCGATCATGAAGGCGGTCGCCCCCTGGGTGAAGCCGATTTCCTTCGAACTGGGCGGCAAGAATCCCGGCATCGTGTTCGCTGACTGCGACTTCGACGCGGCGGTGGCCGGCATGGCCAATGCGATCTTTTCCAACTGCGGGCAGGTGTGCCTCGCGCCGGAGCGGGTCTACATCGAGCGGCCGATCTTCGACAAGTTCGTCGCCGCGCTCAAGGCCAAGGCCGAAGCGCTGGTGATGGCCGATCCCTACGACAAGGCCTGCACCATGGGCCCCCTGATCTCGCAGGTGCACCGCGAGAAGGTGCTGTCCTACTACGCGCTGGCGGTGAAGGAAGGCGCCAAGGTCATCACCGGCGGCGGCGTGACCAAGTTCGGCGACGCGCGCGACGGCGGCTCCTATGTGCAGCCGACGCTGTGGACCGGCCTGGCCGAGGACTCGCGCACCGTGAAGGAAGAGATCTTCGGTCCGTGCGCGCACCTGGCGCCGTTCGACACCGAGGAACAGGCCATCGAGATGGCCAACGACACGGTCTACGGCCTGGCCTCCACCGTCTGGACCACCAACCTGTCGCGCGCGCACCGCGTCGGACAGGCCATGCACGTCGGCCTGTCCTGGGTGAACTGCTGGTTCCTGCGCGACCTGCGCACGCCCTTCGGCGGCGCGAAGCTCTCGGGCATCGGGCGCGAGGGCGGCCTGCACTCGATCAACTTCTACTCCGAGCCGACCAACGTCTGCATCAAGCTCTGATCCGGGATAAAGAACATGACTGAGAACGCCAAGGTCCTCGAGGGCCGCGCCAAGCCGCTGGGCAAGTACCCGCACTTCCGCCGCGTCGGCGACTGGATCTTCGTGTCCGGCACCAGCTCGCGCCAGCCCGACAACAGCTTCATCGGCGCCACCACCGGGCCGGACGGCAAGGTGGTGTTCGACATCCGCGCGCAGACCCGCGCGGTGATCGAGAACATCCGCGCCACGCTCAAGAGCGCGGGCGCGGACCTGTCCGACTGCGTGGAGCTGACCAGCTACCTGGTCGACATGAAGGACTTCGCCGGCTACAACGAGGCCTACGCCGAGTACTTCGACTACAACGGACCGGCGCGCACCACGGTCGCGGTGCACCAGCTGCCGCACCCGAACATCATCATCGAGATCAAGGTCGTGGCCTTCAAGCCGCAGGGCTGACGCCGACATGACATCCGCCGCCCGCCTGCTCGCGCTCGTGCTGTTCGCCGCCACGCAGGCGGCGGCCCAGACCTGGCCCGCCAAGCCGATCCGCGTGGTGATTCCCTACGCCGCGGGCGGCGCGGGCGACATCACCTTCCGCAGCGTCGCCCCCGCGATGGAAGCAAAGCTCGGGCAGCGATTTGTGGTGGACAACAAGGCCGGTGCCTCCGGCAACATCGGCGCCGCCGACGTTGCGCGCGCCGCGCCGGACGGCCATACGCTACTGCTGGGCGCGACCAACAACTTCGTCACCAACCAGTTCCTGTACCGGAACATCGGCTTCGACCCGGTGGACGCCTTTGCCCCGATCACCATGATCAGCAACGCGCCCACGGTGGTGACTGTCTATCCCGGCCTGCCGGTGAAGACGCTGGCCGACCTGGTCGCGCTCGCCAAGGCCCAGCCCGGCAAACTGAACTTCGGCTCGCCGGGCACCGGCACGGCGGCGCACCTGGCCGCAGAGTGGTTCTCGCAACTGGCCGGCGTGCAGATGGTGCACGTGCCGTTCAAGGGGTCGCCCCCGGCGGTGCAGGCGCTGATGGCCAACGAGATCCAGGTCTACTTCACGCCGCTGTCGGTGATCAGCGGTCAAGTCGCCGCCGGCAAGGCTGTGGCCATCGCGGTCGCATCCCCCGCGCGGCTGGAGGCCCTGCCCGCCGTGCCCACCACGGCGGAGTCGAAGATGCCCGCGCTGATCACCGGCAACTGGTGGGGCCTGGTCGCGCCCAAGGGAACCGACGCGAAGATCACCGACCGGCTGGCCGCCGAAGTGAAGCTGGCGCTGGCCGATCCGGCCCTGCGCAAGCGCTACGCGGAACTCGGCCTGATCCCCGGCGGCATGCCGCCGCAGGAATTCGCGGCCTCGCTGCGCAGCGAGGCGGTACGCTGGAAGAAGATCATCGAGGATGCCAAGGTCAGCGCGGAATGAGGCGCGCCACCGTCGAAACAAGGAAGAATATGCGTAAGTCGCTGTTTTCAGTGATCATTTTTGTCGTGCCGCTAGGCGCGTTCGCCATGGCCGGCATGGCCCAGGCCCAGTACCCCACCAAGCCGATACGCCTGGTCGTGCCGGCCACCGCTGGCGACGGCTCCGACGTGCTCGGCCGGCTGGTCGGCCGGCACCTGGGCGAGGCGCTGGGCCAGTCGGTGGTGATCGAGAACCGCCCGGGCGCCGGCGGCAGCATCGCTGGCGCCGCGGTCACGACCTCAGCGCCCGACGGCTACACCCTGATGCTGGCCAACGGCAGCTCGCACAGCGTGACGCCCGCGCTCTACCCCAAGCTGCCCTACGACTCGATGCGCGACTTCGCGCCGGTGAGCCTGCTGGCGGTGTCGCCCAACCTGCTGGTGGTGCATCCCTCGGTGCCCGCGGCCAACATCGGCGAGTTCCTGGCCTATGCCCGCGCCAACCCCGGCAAGCTGAACATCGCCGCCGCCGGAAACGGCAGCCTGTCCCACCTGTCGGTGGAACTGTTCCGCAGCATGGCGAAGATCGACATCGTCAACGTCGGCTACAAGGGCGCGGCGCCGGCGCTGAACGACCTGGTCGCGGGCCAGGTGTCGGCGGTGATCATCAACATCCCCTCGACGCTCGCGCTGGTGCAGGCCGGCAAGCTGCGCGCGCTGGCCGTGACCAGCGCGAAACGCACCTCCCTGCTGCCCGACCTGCCGACACTGTCCGAAGCGGGCCTGTCCGGCTACGACACCATCGCCTGGTTCGGCCTGGCCGCGCCAGCGAAGACGCCCGATGACGTGATTCGCAAGCTGAATGCCGAAACCGTCAAGGTGATGGCGCGACCCGACGTGCGGGAATCGCTGGTGCGCCTGGGCGCGGAGGCATCGACCAACACGCCGGAACAGTTCGCCGGCTTCATGCGTACCGAACTGGCGAAGTATTCGAAGATCATCAAGGACGCCGGCATCAAGGTTGAGTGAGCTGGGTCGAATGAGCTGAGTCGAGCAAGCCAAGGAGCAAGCATGCTGCCCCCCATCGATTTCCCGAAGTGGATCGAAGCCAACAAGCACCTGCTCAAGCCGCCGGTCGGCAACGTGCAGTTGTGGCAGGACACCGATTTCATCGTCACCATCGTCGGTGGCCCGAACCACCGCACCGATTACCATGACGACCCGCTGGAGGAGTACTTCTGGCAGTTCAAGGGCAACGCCTACCTGAACACCATGGAGAACGGCAAGCCCGGCCGCGTGGAACTGCGCGAGGGCGCGATGTTCCTGCTGCCGCCGCACGTGCGCCATTCGCCGCAGCGCCCCGAGGAAGGCAGCCTCTGCCTGGTCATCGAGCGCAAGCGTCCCGAGGGCCTGCTCGACGCCTTCGAGTGGTACTGCCCCAGTTGCCATGCGCTGGTGCACCGGGTCGAGGTCCAGTTGAAGAGCATCGTGAAAGACCTGCCGCCGCTGTTCGAGCAGTTCTACGCGAGTGAATCCCTGCGCACCTGCAAGGCCTGCGGCACGGTACATCCCGGCCGCGCCGGCAGCGGCCGCTGAGCCGGCACGCCCCTGCACTGCCAACGCCGGAGCAAGCCCCATGCTGCGAACCCGACTCGGTGACGCCGAGGTCATCCGCATCGCCGACATGGAGGTGTACCGCACCACCACGGCCAAGACCATGCCGGGCGTCACGCCCGGACTGCTCGCCGCGCAGGCGAAGCTGCTGGGGCCGCAGTTCATCGACCCGGCGACGAACGAGATCCTGCTCAGCTTCCACAGCTACCTGATCCGGCGCGCTGGCAGGATCGTGCTGGTGGACGCCTGCCTGGGCGCGGACAAGGAGCGCCCCACCCGCCCGTTCTGGCACCGGCTGAAGGGCGACTTCCTCGAACAGCTGGCGCGCATCGGCGTGCGGCCCGAGGACGTGGACGCGGTGATGTGCACCCACCTGCATGCGGACCACGTCGGCTGGAACACTCGGCTGGTCAACGGCAAATGGGTGCCGACCTTCCCGAACGCGCGCTACATCATGGCGGAAGCCGAATACCGGCACTGGGAGTCGCACTACAAGACCACCGGGCCGACGCTCAACCACGGATCGTTTGCCGACAGCGTGCTGCCGGTGGTGGATTCGGGCCAGGCCGAGCTGGTGTCCATGGACCACCGCGTGGACGCCGGCATCCACCTGGAAGCCGCACCCGGCCACACGCCCGGCTCGGTGCTGATCCACGTCGAGGACCAGGGCCAGCACGGCGTCATGACCGGCGACCTGATCCACCATCCGCTGCAGCTGGCCTGCCCCGACGTGCAGACCACGTTCTGCGAGGACCCGCCCGCCTCGGCTCGCACCCGCATGGCGCTGTGCGAGCGCTACGCCGACACCGGCAGCCGCATCTACACCGCACATTTCCCGGCGCCATCGTCCGGCCGCATCCTGCGCGACGGCAAGGCGTTCCGCTTCGGTTTCGACCACTGTGAATCGTGCTGATTCCCGGTGTTTGAAATATATAATTAAATCAGCCACTTAAGGTGTTTTGACCATGATCGTGGACATGCATACCCATTTCTTCCCAGAGACCTGGCCGGACCTGGCCGAGCGCTTCGGCACCCCCGACTGGCCGTGGATGAAGCACCTGGGCGACGGCAAGGCCATGGTGATGGTCGGCAAGAAGGAGTTCCGCCCGATCTACGCCGCCTGCTGGGACATGGACGTGCGCCTGGCCGAGATGGACCGCGACGGCGTGGACCGCCAGCTGATGTGCTCCACGCCGGTGCTGTTCGGCTACACCCGGCCGGTGGCGCATGCGCTGGAGTGCGCCCGCATCTTCAACGACGCGGCGCTGGAGATGTGCGCCAAACCGACGGGAAAGAACGCCGGTCGCATCCAGGCGCTGGCCCAGGTGCCGCTGCAGGACACCGACGCCGCCTGCCGCGAACTGGAGCGCGCGATGGCCTCGGGCCATGTCGGCGTGCAGATCGGCAACCACGTCGGCGACCGCGACCTGGACGACGCGCAGCTGGTGACCTTCCTCGCGCACTGCGCCGCGATCGGCGCGCCGGTGCTGGTGCACCCCTGGGACATGCTGGGCGGCGTGCGCACCGCCAAGCACATGATGGGCTGGACCGTGTCCATGCCGGCCGAGACGCAGTTGTCCATCGTTGCCATGATCCTGGGCGGCGCGTTCGACAAGCTGCCGCGCAGCCTGAAGATCTGCTTCGCCCACGGCGGCGGCAGCTTCGCGCTGACGCTGGGGCGGCTGGAGAACGCCTGGCACAACCGCGACATCGCGCGCGGCGTGTCCGAGCATCCGCCGTCGCACTACTGCGACCGTTTCAGCGTGGACACCGCAGTGTTCGATGACCGCGCCTTGCGCCTGCTGACCGAAGTCATCGGCGAGGACCGCGTGATGAACGGATCGGACTACCCGTTCCCGCTGGGAGAACTCAGCATCGGCAAGCTGGTGCGCGGCAGCCGCTTCCATACCGACGCGCAGAAGCAGAAGATGCTCGGCGGCAATGCGGCGGCGTTCTTCGGGCTGGGCTGACGCGGGCTCCCCAAGCCCGCTTTGTCGGCCCGGCGCCGGGCCTGCTTCGAATCGGCGCCTGAACGAAGTCACGGCCTGCCGCAATTGCTGGGCTGCAGGATTGCCGGTACCGGTTGGCTCCTGTAAGTTCTCCGAATTCATTTGCGAAACGCAAGGAGCGGGAACATGGTGCCAAGGCTGGTTCGTTCGATCGTCGCGCTGGCGCTGCTTGCCGGCCTGCCGTGCACTGCGGGCCTCGCGCAGGCGCAGGCCTGGCCCAGCCGACCGATCCGCTTCGTCGTCGCCTATCCTCCCGGCGGCGGCAGTGACCTCACCGCGCGCCTGGTCGCGCCCAAGCTGGCTGAGCGGCTGAATGCCACCGTGGTGGTGGAGAACCGCGTCGGTGGTGCCGGCATCATCGGCATGGATTCGATCGCCAAGGCGCCACCCGATGGCTACACCATAGGCTGGGGCCAGTCCGGCCTGCTGACCATCAACGTGGTGCTGCAGCCCAACCTGCCCTACAAGCCGCTGCAGGACCTGACCTTCATCAGCCAGGGCGTGCGCAACCACCTGATCCTGGTCGCCCACCCTTCCCTGCCGGCGAAGAACTTCCGCGAACTGCAGGCGCTGGCCCGCGCCAACCCCGGCAAGTACAGCTATGGCTCCACCGGCAACGCCACCGCCCACCACCTCGCGGGCGTGCTGCTCACCTCCAGCGCAGGCATCGAGCTGGTGCACGTGCCCTACAAGGGCTCCAGCCCGGCGGCCAACGACCTGATGGGCGGGCAGATCCCGCTGGCCATCATCGACGTCGCATCCACCTCGAACCTGCTCAAGGCCGGCAAGCTGCGCGCCATCGGCACGCTGGGCCCGGAGCGCTCGCAGCTCACCCCGGACGTCCCCACCATCGCCGAGTCCGGCCTGCCCGGCTTCGAGGCGCAGAGCTGGTACGGCCTGGTCGGACCGGCAAAGATTCCCGCCGACATCGTGACCCGCCTCAACACGCAGTTCGTCGCCATCCTGGAAAGCGCCGACACCCGCGAGCGCTTCCTCGCCGCCGGCGTGGAAGCCAGCCCCTCGACGCCGGAACAGTTCGCCGGCGTGGTGCGCGCCGAGATCGCGCGGTGGACCAAGGTGGTACGCGACGCGAAGATCACATCGGAATGAGCCACGCCCGATGAGCGCCCCCGCCGAACCATTCCGCGCACGGCACGTCGGCACGCCGGTCGAGCGCGTCGAGGACATGCGCCTGCTGCGCGGGCGCGGCCAGTACGTGGATGACCTGCATCGCGACGGCATGCTGCATGCCGCCATCCTGCGAAGCACGGTCGCGCACGGACGGCTGGTGGCGATACACGCCGACGCCGCGCGCAAGCTTCCCGGGGTACGCGCGGTCTACACCGCCGCGGACGTGGCCCAGGCCTTCGGCGGATCCATCCCCACCATCCCCATGGGCTTCGCCGCCATGGACGGCGTGGAAGCCTTCGAGCAGCCGGTGATCGCGCACGACAAGGTGCGCCATGTCGGCGAGGCGCTGGCCATCGTCGTGGCCGACAGCGCCGCGCTGGCCGAGGACGCGCTGGATGCGCTGGTCGCGGACATCGAAGACCTACCGCCGGTGATGGCCCCGACGGGCCATGGCGATCCGGCACTGCTGTTCGAGCGCCACGGCAGCAACCTCGCCACCACCTACACCGCCGTCAAGGGCGATGCGGCGGCGGCCATGGCGGGCGCAGCCTACCGGCGCAAGGAGTCCTTCCGCATCCACCGCCACACGGCGGTGCCCATGGAGCCACGCGGCCTGCTGGCCGAATGGGACGGTGCGAATACCAAGCTGACCGTGGTCGGCGCGGCGAAGGCGCCGTTCCAGACCAAGCGCATGCTGGGCCGGCGCATGGACCTGCCCGATGAGTGCATCGACGTGATCGAGCCCAGCGTAGGCGGCAGCTTCGGCGTGCGCGGCGAGTTCTTTCCCGAGGACTACCTCGTGCCCTTCGCCGCGCGCAAGCTGGGCCGGCCGGTGAAGTGGGTGGAAGACCGGCGCGAGAACCTGCTCGCCACCAGCCAGGCGCGCGAGATCGACTGCGAACTGGAGATCGGCTGCGCCCGTGACGGCACCATCGTCGCGCTCATCGGCCATGCGCGCGTGAACGTCGGCGCCTACCTTCGCATGTCGGTCGCGGTGCAGCCGCGCAACGTCGCGCAGTTCATGGCCGGCCCGTACCGCGTGGCCCACGTCCACGTGCAGGCATCGGTGCTGGTCAGCAACAAGGCGCCGTCGGCCGCCTACCGCGGCCCCGGCCGCTTCGAGGCGGACTTCTTCCGCGAACGCCTGTTCGACCTGGTCGCCGCCGACCTGGGGCTGGACCGGATCGAGTTCCGGCGCCGCAACCTGGTCGCCAGCCACGAGATGCCCTATCCGGTGGCCACCGTGACCCCGGCCGAGCGCAAGGACGAGTACGACAGCGGCGACTACCAGATCACCCTGGACCGCTGCCTCGCGGAAATCGGATGGAAGGAGAAATCCGCGCTGCAGGGCAAGCTGGTCGACGGGAACTACCATGGTCTGGGCGTGGGCTGCTTCATCGAGGGCGGCGCGGCCGGACCGCGCGAGCATGCGCGCCTGGCGGTCGAGGCGGACGGCACGGTCTGCGCCTACGTCGGTTCGACCAACCTCGGCCAGGGCCTGGAGACCGTCTGCGTGCAGATCGCCGCCGATGCGCTGCGCGTGCCCATGGAACGCATCCGCATCTTCCACGGCTCCACCACCTACCTGAGCGACGGCTTCGGCTCCTTCCATTCGCGCTCCGTGGTGATGGGCGGCTCGGCCATCCTCGCCGCCGCCACCAAGCTCAAGGACGAGATCCGCGCGCGGGCCGCGCGCAAGCTGGGCTGCGAACCCGCGCAGGTGGAGATCGGCGGGGACCTGTCCATCACGGCGCAGGGCCGCGGCGTGGACCTGCGCGAGCTGGTCGGCGAGGGCCTGTCGGTGGAAGGCGTGTTCTCCAACCACCACCACACCTATGCCTACGGGGCGGCGGCGGCGCATGTCGCCGTGAACGCGCGCACCGGCAAGGTCACGGTGCTGGACTACGTGACCGTGGCCGACCTGGGACGCATCATCAATCCGCTCACTGCCAAGGGCCAGGCCGTCGGCGCGGTCGTGCAGGGCCTCGGCGGCGTGCTGCTGGAGGAAATGGTCTACGACGAGCACGGCCACTTCCTGACCGCGTCGCTGGCCGACTACCTGCTGCCCACGGCCAGCGACTTCCCCAGCATCCGCGCCTTCATCCTCGAGAACTCGCCGTCCCCGAACAACCCGCTGGGTGCCAAGGGCGGCGGGGAAGGCAGCATCATCCCGGTGGG
Organism: uncultured Pseudomonadota bacterium; assembly: GCA_903909415.1. The sequence goes on from CAIVVS010000269.1 coordinate 79,951, forward strand.
CGGCGTGATCGGAAAC
>CAIVVS010000270.1 GCA_903909415.1 uncultured Pseudomonadota bacterium
CAGCATGGACGGCGTGATCGGCCTGGCCGTCATCCTCGCTGACGGCACGCTGGCGCGCACGGGGGCCGGCGCGCGCGAGGGCGCGGCGCCCTTCCTGCGCCATGCCGGCCCCGACCTCACCGGCCTGTTCATCGGCGACTGCGGCGCCTTCGGCGTGAAGGCCGAGGTGGTGCTGCGCCTGCTGCCCCAGCGCGATGCGGCCTTCGCGTCCTTCGCCTATGCGGATCCCGCCCTGTTGATCTCGGACATGGTGCGCCTGCAGCGCGACGGCCTGGTGACGCGCGCCATGGCCATGGACCAGGGCCATGGCGGCGAGGCCGGGCGCATGGAAGCCGGCGAGGCGCTCAAGGTCGCGGGCGCGGTGGCGGCTTCCGCGGGTTCGGCCCTGGCCGCGGTGCGTGAGGTCGCGTCGATGGTGAAGGGCCGGCAGGAACTGGCCGCCGCGCCCTGGTCCCTGCACCTCACCGTCGAGGGCGCGAGCCAGTCGATTGCCGACGCCCAGCTCGTGCTGGCACGCGCGGTGTGCGCGCCGCACGCGCGCGAGATCGAACCCACCGTGCCGCGCGCGCTGCGCGCCCGGCCGTTTTCCATACGCGGCTTCGTCGGCGTGCAGGGCGAGCGCTGGGTGCCGGTGCACGGCATGCTCGCGCCGTCGAAGGCGCTGGCGGCCTTCGCGGACATCGAGGCGCTGTTCGCCCGCCATCGCAGCGCCCTCGACGCCGCCGGCGTACGCACCACCTGCCTGCTCTCGTCCGTGGGCGCCTTCGTCACCATGGAGCCGATGTTCTTCTGGATGGACGAACTCGACCCGCTGCACCACCGCCACCTGTCGGCGCGCAACCAGGAGCGCTTCGCGAACCGGCCGGTGAACGAACCGGCGCGCGAGCTGGTGATCCGGCTGCGCCAGGAACTGCGCGACCTGTTCGAGCGCCACGAGGCGGTGCACGCACAGCTCGGACGCTTCTATCGCCACGCGCAACGCCTCGACCCTGGCTCACGCGAGCTGCTCGTCCGAATCAAGCAGGCCCTGGACGCCGGCGGACAACTGAACCCGGGCGTGCTGGGAATGGAAACCTGACATGACGCCGCCGGACGAACCCATGATCACGCGCCACTTCGTCACAGTCGGCAAGCGGCGCGTGCACTACACCCGCGCCGGCACTGGCCCGGCGGTGGTGCTGCTGCATGCCTCGCCCTGCTCGGCCAAGGTGCTGGCCGAGCCGCAGCGCGTGTTCGCGCGGTGCTTCACCGCGATCGCGATGGACACGCCCGGCTTCGGCCTGTCCGACCCGCTGCCGATGGCACAGCCCGAGACCGAGGACTTCGCCGACGCGCTGGCCGACACGCTGGACGCGCTGGGCATCGCGCAATGCGCGGTGCATGGCCGCCACACCGGCGCGCAGGTCGCGGTGGAGTTCGCCGCACGCCATCCCTCGCGCTGCGCGATGGCGATCACCGACGGCTTCCCGGTGTTCACCGAGGATGTGAAGCGCGGCCGCCCCGGCCAGTACCTGAAGGCGGTGGAACCGGCCTGGGACGGCTCGCACCTGCTGTGGCTGTGGTTCCGCTACCGC
>CAIVVS010000271.1 GCA_903909415.1 uncultured Pseudomonadota bacterium
AGCACCTGCTGAAGAACGTGTTCTTCGACACCTGCGTCTACCACCAGCCCGGCATCGACCTGCTGCTCAAGGTGATCCCGGCGGACAACATCCTGTTCGCCTCGGAAATGGTGGGCGCGGTGCGCGGCATCGACCCGGAGACCGGCTTCTACTACGACGACACCAAGCGCTACATCGACGCCGCCACCGGCCTGTCGGCCGAGGACAAGCACAAGATCTTCGAGGGCAACGCGCACAAGGTGTTCCCGCTGCTCAAGAACGCCCTGCAGGCCTGAACCGGAATGCAACGAGCGCAAGTCACGAGGAGAGACACGATGAGCATCGCAGTCAGGAACATCCCGCGCGCCGACAGCGCGGTCATCGACGAGATCGGCAAGTACGGCGTGGCCACGCTGCACGAGGCGCAGGGCCGCAGCGGCCTGCTCAAGCCCTACATGCGCCCGGTCTACTCCGGCGCGCTGGTGGCCGGCAGCGCCGTCACGGTGCTGGCCCAGCCGGGCGACAACTGGATGCTGCACGTGGCCGCCGAGCTGATCAAGCCGGGCGACATCGTGGTGGTGGCGGTGACCACCGACAACGAGGACGGCATGTTCGGCGACCTGCTCGCCACCTCGTTCCGCGCGCGCGGCGCGCGCGGCCTGGTGATCGACGCCGGCTGCCGCGACGCGAAGACGCTGAAGGAGATGGGCTTCCCGGTCTGGTCGCGCGCGATTTCCGCCAAGGGCACGGTCAAGGCGACGGTGGGTTCGGTGAACGTGCCCATCGTCTGCGCCGGCGCGCTGATCAACCCGGGCGACGTGATCGCTGCCGACGACGACGGCGTGGTGGTCATCCCGCGCGAGCGGGCAGCGGAAGTCGCCAAGGCCGCCGCGGCGCGCGAGGCCAAGGAAGACGGCACGCGCAAGCGCCTGGCCGCGGGCGAACTCGGGCTCGACATCTACGGCATGCGCGACGCGCTGGCGAAGGCGGGGCTGAAGTACGTCGACTGAAGCGCCATCGGACACCGGACACGGGACCAGACCCGCGGCACAGCGGGAATCCAGGGACAGGCAGTTGCCCGCAGGCGACACCCACACGCAAGACTGAGGAGACGAGGATGACACGCACGATTGCATCAACCCTGGCAGCCGCCACGCTGGCGGCATGGAGCGGCCTGGCCGCGGCGCAGGCCTTCCCCGCCAAGCCGGTGAAGGTGCTCGTGCCCTTCGGCGCCGGCGGCGTGGCCGACATCACGGCGCGCGTGGTGGCGCAGAAGATGGGCGACACCCTGGGCCAGCAGGTGGTGGTGGAGAACCGGCCCAGCGCCGGCGGCATCGTCGCCGCCGAGGCGGTGGCCAAGTCCGACCCGGACGGCCACACGCTGTTCCTGGTGAGCAACGGCGCGGCGGTGAGCGCGACCCTGTTCCGCACCCTGCCCTTCGACACGGTGCGCGACTTCGCGCCGATCTCGACCCTGGGTTTCTTCGACATCGCGGTGCTGGTCAACGGCGAATCGAAGATCAACACCATCGGCGAGCTGCTGGCCTACGCCAAGGCGAACCCGGGCAAGCTGTCGATCGGCAGCATCAACATCGGCAGCACCCAGCACCTGTCGGCCGAGCTGTTCCGCTCCATGTCCGGCGCGGACGGGCTGGTGGTGCCGTTCAAGGGCACGCCGGCGGTGATCACCGCCCTGCGCGCCAACGACGTGCAGGTCGCCTTCGAGATCCTCGCGCCGGTGATCGCGCAGGTGAAGGGCGGCACCCTGCGCGCGATCGGCGTGGCGGGCGAGAAGCGCTTCCCCGGCCTGCCCAACGTGCCGACGGTCGCCGAGTCCGGCGTGCCGGGCTACTTCGCTTCCTCGTGGAACGGCCTGTCGGCGCCGGCGAAGACCCCGCGCGCGGTGGTCGAGCGGCTGAACAAGGAAGTGAACGCCGCGGTCGCCAGCCCCGAGGTGAAGAACCGCCTGCTGGATCTGGGCGTGGACGCGCGCGCCGGATCGACGGACGCGCTGCAGAAGCTGCTGGTCGCCGAGATCGCCAAGTGGGGCGCGGTGATCGAGCGCGCGAAGATCGAGAAGCAGTAACAACCCGAAGGACGCAACTTGGCCAAGCACACCCCGCCGCCCGACCCGAATCCGGCCAAGCCGGGCTGGCGCATGCCGGCCGGCGCCTGCGATGCGCATTGCCACATCTACGGGCCGGCGGCGGTGTTCCCCTTCGTGCCGGGCGCGCCCTACATCCCGCCGGACGCGGGCTACGACGCCATGCGCGCGCTGCACGACCACCTAGGCTTCGAGCGCGCGGTGATCGTGCATGCCAGCCCGCACGGCACCGACATGCGCGCCACGCTGGACGGGATCGCACGCAGCGACGGGCGTTACAGGGGAGTCGCGGTGGTGGACCCATCCATCAGCGACGCGGAACTGGAGCGCCTGCACGCCGGCGGCATACGCGGCATACGCTTCAACTTCGTCGCCCACCTGGGCGGCAAGCCGGAGATCCCGGTGTTCGAGCGCATGGTGGCGCGCATCAAGCCGCTGGGCTGGCACGTGGTGCTGCACTTCGACGCCAAGGACATCCCCGACCACGCGGACCTGATCGGCCGCATGCCGGTGCCCTTCGTGATCGACCACATGGGCCGGGTGCAGGCCTCGGGCGGGCTGGACCAGGCGCCGTTCCGCACCCTGCTGGACCTGATGAAGAACGAACTGGCCTGGGTGAAGGTGTGCGGCGCCGAGCGCGTGTCCAGCGAGGGCCCGCCGTTCCACGACGCGATCCCGTTCGCGCAGGCGCTGATGCAGGCCGCGCCCGAGCGCGTGCTGTGGGGCACCGACTGGCCGCACCCGAACGTGAAGTGGATGCCGAACGACGGCGAACTGGTGAACCTGTTCGCCCTGTTCTCGGGTGACGAGGGCCTGCGGCACAAGGTACTGGTGGACAATCCGACCAGGCTGTACTGGCCCGAACAGCTGGAAAAGTAGCCGGAAATTACATAACACGCTGATATTAAAGGATATTTCATGACGCCCGCGATCGACAAGACGCTGCGCATCGGCATGCTGGGCTACGGCGAGGTCGGCCGCATCATCGGCGGCGCGCTGGCCGCGCAAGGCCTGGCCTGGGTGGGCGCGTGGGACCTGCTGCTGCGCGACGCCGCGAAGGCGCCGGCGATGCGCACCCAGGCGCAGGGCGCGGGCATCCAGGCCTGCGATTCGCCGGCGGCGCTGACCGCGCAGGCCAACGTGGTGATCTCGGCGGTCACCGCCTCCAGCACGCTGGCCGCGGCGACAGATGCGGCGGCGGCGCTGCGCCCCGGCACGTGGTTCCTCGACTTCAACTCCGCCTCGCCCGAGACCAAGCAGCAGTGCGCCAAGCTGATCGAGGCGGCCGGCGGCCATTACGTCGAGGCCGGCGTGATGACCTCGGTGCCGCCCTACGGCATCCGCGTGCCCATGGTGGTGGGCGGCACGCGCGCCGCCGAGCTCGCGGCGAAGCTCGTGCCGCTGGGCTTCGCGATGGAAGTCGTGTCCGACACCATCGGCGTGGCCTCGGCGATCAAGATGTGCCGCAGCGTGATCATCAAGGGCATGGAAGCGATCGTGATCGAGAGCTTCTCCACCGCGCGCCAGTACGGCGTGGAAGCCCGCGTGCTCGAGTCGCTGGCGGAAACCTTCCCCGGACTGGACTGGGAAAAGCAGGGCGCGTACTTCTTCAGCCGCGTCGTGCAGCACGGCAAGCGCCGCGCCGAGGAAATGCGCGAGGCGGCGCGCACCGTGGGCGAGGCCGGCTTCGATCCGTTCATGGCCTCGGCCACGGCCGACAAGCAGGCCTGGGTCGCGGGACTGGCCGCGCGCGGCGTGTTCGCCGGCATGGGCAAGGACGCGGACTGGCGCGAGTACGCCGACCGCGTGATCGCCACGACGGAAGACGCCGCCAAGAAACCGCGCAGCGCCTGAGCTGACGCAACGGCGGGGCTACCCCCCGCCGCAGGCCGCGATTACCGTTTCGTGCCAGGAACCTCGGGCATGCCCAGGCCCATGCGGATCTTCAGGCCCTTGATCACTTCCTTGATCGAGCCGCACAGCGGCAGGCTGAGCCGCGCCTGGTCGGCCTCGGCCAGCACGATGGTCATGTCCTTCTCCGCCCAGGGCATGCCGCTGTCCTCGGCGCGCGCGTCCATCGCCCAGTTCTGCGCGCTGCTGTCGTGCAGGGCGCGGCGCATGCGCTCCGGGTCCACGCCCAGCGACTGGCCCAGGCGCAGTCCCTCGTCGTTGGCCGCGGTGCAGGCCCACAGGATCAGGTTGTTCACCATCTTGCCCACCTGCCCGGCGCCGGCCGCGCCGAGGTAATGGATGTCGGAGGCGAAGGTGGAGAAGGCGTCGCGGCAGGCGTTGAACGCCGCCTCGTCGCCCGCGCCCAGGATCAGCAGCTTGCCCGACAGCGCCGCCGCCTCGCCGCGCGTCAGCGGCGCATCCAGCGCGATCACGCCGCGCTCGGCCAGGCGGCGCGCGACGCCGGCGGCGTAGGTCGGCGCGATGGTCGAGCCCACCGCCATGATGTGGCCCTTGGCCGCGCCCGAGGCGATGCCATCCTTGCCGAACACCGCGTCCTCGACCTGGCTGTCGAAGCCCACCACCACGATGCTGAGCTCGCACGCGGCGGCCACGGCCGCGGGCGTGGCCAGCACCGTGACGCCGGCCTTGGCCGAGGCCTCGCGCGCCGACGCGACCGGGTCGCAGCCGACCACCTTGTAGCCCTTGTTCATCAAATGGCCGGCCATGGGCAGGCCCATCTTGCCCAGGCCGATGATGCCGACGGTCCTGATTGCGTTCATTGCTTTCCCCTCCCGATCGTGGTCCTGCGTCGCGCCAACCCCACTGGCCGGACGCCCCATCCCAATGAAAAACGGCTGCGGGCGTGGCCCGCAGCCGTCCAAGACATTCGACTGCTAGTTCTCGCGAGGGCCGCGTCCCCTGTGGGAACGCCCGCCGCGGCGATGAAGTCCTGGTGGCGTTCCGGTCAGCTCCCCTGGCTCTGCGAGCTGGAGGAGGATGAACCATCAGCCGACTTCATCTTCGCGCCGGTACAGGCCCACGCGGCGCTGCTCGTCACAAGAAACCCCATGACGGCAACGAAGCTCAGCAATCGACTCGACATCGGATCACCCCCTTTCTGCAGAACGGCACATGCCGTGCGGGAAAGATAGCAGAAGGCCGGCGGATTATCCAAGCGCCGTTTCAGGCGTGTTGCAGCGCCGTCCGGCGCCCCTCATCCGATGACGTTGGCCAGCACGCCGATCCTGTCGATCTCGCTCTCGAAACGGTCGCCGCGCTGCAGGTAGCCCTTGGCCGGCACCAGGCCCGGCGTGGGCTGCCACTTGCCGCCCAGTTCCTTGTCGGTCGACCAGGCCGTGCCCGCCGGCGTGCCGGTGATGATCATCATCCCGGGGCGCAGCGTGAAGTTCACCGAGAAGAAGTGCACCAGCTGCGCCACCGTCCAGATCATCTCGGACGTGTTGCCGTCCTGGCGCGGCTCGCCGTTCACGCGGGTGCGCACGCGCAGCACCTGCGGGTCGGGGATCTCGTCGGTAGTCACGATGCACGGGCCCATGGGCGCGCTGGAGTCGAAGGCCTTGCCGCGGCCCAGCTCGTACCAGGTGAAGCCGTCGCGCATGCGCACCTGCCGGTCGCGCGCGGTGACGTCGTTGATGATGGTGTAGCCCCACACATGCTCCAGGCCCTTCTCCGCCGGGATGTGGCGACCGGGCTTGCCGATCACCACCGCGAGCTCGGTCTCGCCGTCGAGCTTCTTCGTGAGCGCCTCGTCCAGCACGATGGTGTCGCCGGGCCCGACCACGCAGTCCGAGGTCTTGATGAAGAACTCCGGCTCCTTGCCGCTGATCTCGGTGTTGGCCTTTTCCTTGTTGTGGTCGCGGTAGTTGCTGCCGCTGCACAGGATGGTCGAGGGCAGCATGGGCGCGAGCAGCTTCGCCGACGCGGCCGGGCTGCGTCCCTTGCCCGAGGCGATCAGCGCAGCAGCGGCGGACTTGCCCGCTTCGCCGGCGGCGACCAGCGCGGTGGTGCTGCCGAAGAGGTCGGCGCTGCCGCCCGCCGCAAGGGCATCGACCACGTCGTTACCGTCGAGAAAACCGAGCCGGCGCTGGCCCGAGACCTGGATGTTGACGATGCGCATGCTGCCGCTCCTTCGTTGGGGAGCCGGCATGTTACCCGTTCGCCCGCCGGTCCTCCGCGCACGTCGGCGGCCACGCCATGCGTGCTAGCCTCGCGGAAACGACAACAACGGGGGGAGCAAGGCATGGGCACGGTCACGAACACGGAAGCGAACGGGCAGGCGGCGGACCCACGCGAACACCAGGCAGCGCGCAGGCGCGTGCTCAAGGGCGCGGCGGCAGGCGTGGGCGCGGCCGCGGCTGCCATGGCTCCGGTCGCGGCGCAGGCACAGGCGCGCAGCCGCACCTTCGTGCTGATCCACGGCGCCTGGCACGGCGGCTGGTGCTGGTCGCGGGTCTCGGCCCTGCTCGCGGCCAAGGGGCATCGCGTGTACGCCCCTTCGCTAACGGGCCTGGCGGACCGCTCGCACCTGCTCAGCCCCGCGGTGAACCTGGACACCCACATCGCCGACATCGTGAACCTGTTCAAGTGGGAAGACCTGCAGGACGCGGTGCTGGTCGGCCACTCCTATGGCGGCTGGCCGATTTCCGGCGCGATCGAGAAGCTGCTGGCGCAGGTCTCGTCCATCGTCTACGTCGATGCGTTCATGCCCGAGAACGGCCAGCGCGGCATGGACCTGACCTCGGCGCAGTTCCAGCAGCAGCTGCGCGAGGCGGTGGCGCGCGGCGAATCCGGGCGGCCGGTGCCGCCGGCCAGCGCCTTCCGCATCCTCGACCCGAAAGACGTGGCCTGGGTCGCGGCCAAGATGACGCCGCAACCGGTGGGCGTCGCGATGCAGCCGATCACGCTGAGCGGCGCGCGCGAGAAGGTGGCGAAGAAGGCCTACATCCGCACACCGGCCTATCCGCAGCCGAGCTTCGACGCCTACCTGGCGCGCTGCCGCGCCGATCCCAGCTGGAAGACCTATGTGTTCCAGCCGAGCGAGGCCGGGCACGACGTCATGGTGGATGCGCCCGCGCGCCTCGCGCAGATCCTCGAGGAAGTGGCCTGAGCCGCAGCGCCGCGCCCGGGCGCAATCAGCCCGGACGGCGCAGCAGCTCCAGCGCCTCGCGCACCGCCTCGGGGTCCAGGCCCGACTGCGCGGCATAGGAATGCGGTGACGCCCGCTCCCCGCCCGGGCCGGGCGCACTGGCGCGCACGGCGCGCAACGCGGCCTGCACCACGGCCGCGCTGTCCACGCCGAAGTGCGCGCGCAGCGCCGCGCGGGTATCGGAGCGGCCGTAGCCGTCCGTGCCCAGCGTGACATAGCGCCCCGGCACCCAGGCACGCACCAGTTCCGGCAAGGCGCGCACATAGTCGGTCGCCGCCACCGTGGGAACCGGCTCGTCGCCCAGGCATTGCGTGATCCACGGCGCCTCGCCGCCGGCTCCATCCTGTTGCTCGGCGCGAAGTCCCTCGCGCTGCAGCTCGCTGAAGCTGGTGACGCTCCAGACCTCGGCGCTGAGGCCGTGATCGCGCTCCAGCACCTCCGCCGCGGCCAGCACCTCGCGCAGGATGGTGCCCGAGCCCATCAGGCGGACCTTCGCGCCTTCGCCCTGCCCGGCGCGCAGCAGGTACATGCCGCGGCGTATGCCTTCTTCCGCCCCGGCGGGCATCGCCGGGTGCGCGTAGTTCTCGTTCATCACCGTGACGTAATAGAACACGTCTTCCCGCTCCTGCATCATGCGGCGCACGCCGTCCTGCATGACCACCGCGAGCTCGTAGGCATAGCAGGGGTCGTAGGACACGCAGTTCGGGATGGTGGACGCGACCAGGTGGCTGGAGCCGTCCTGGTGCTGCAGGCCCTCGCCCGAGAGCGTGGTGCGCCCGGCCGTGGCGCCGATGAGGAAGCCGCGGGTGCGCGAATCGCCCGCCGCCCAGATCAGGTCCCCGACGCGCTGGAAGCCGAAGATGGAATAGAACGCATAGAACGGCAGCATCGGCTCGCCGTGCGTGGAGTAGCTGGTGCCGGCCGCGATCCACGAGGCCATGGCGCCGGCCTCGGTGATGCCTTCCTCCAGGATCTGCCCGTCGCGCGCTTCCTTGTAGTACAGCAATTCGTCATGGTCCTCGGGCTCGTACAGCTGGCCGACCGAGGAGTAGATGCCGATGGAGCGGAACAGCGACTGCATGCCGAAGGTGCGCGCCTCGTCGGCGACGATGGGCACGATGCGCCGGCCGAGTTCCGGCTCGCGCAGCAGCTGGGTGAGCGCGGTGACGAAGGCGGTGGTGGTGGACTGCTCGCGCTCGCCGGTGCCATCCAGCAGCTTGGCAAAGGCCGGCAGCCCCGGCGTGGTGATGGCCGGCGCGTCGCGCCGCCGCGCCGGCAGGAAACCGCCCAGTTCGGCACGGCGCGCATGCAGGTACTTCATCTCCGGCGAGTCGGCTGCGGGCACGTGGAACTTCAGCGCCACCGCGTCCTCGTCCGAGATCGGCAGCGCGAAGCGGTCGCGGAACTCCAGCAGCGCCTGGTCGTCCAGCTTCTTCGCCTGGTGCGTGCCCATCTTGCCCTGGCCCCAGGGGCCCATGCCGTAGCCCTTCTTGGTCTGCGCGAGGATGACCGTGGGCTGGCCGGTGTGGCGCATGGCCGCGTGGTAGGCGGCGTGGATCTTCACCGGGTCGTGGCCGCCGCGGCGCAGGCGGTCGATGTCCGCGTCGGACATGTCGGCGATCAGCTCGCGCAGCTCCGGGTACTTGTTGAAGAAGTGCTCGCGGTTGAAGCGCCCGTCGGTGGCGGCATAGGTCTGGAACGCGCCGTCCACGGTCTCGTGCAGGCGCTTGGTCAGCACCCCGCCGTGCTCGGCCTGGTCGCGCACGAACAGCGGGTCCCAGTCCGAGCCCCACATCAGCTTGACCACGTTCCAGCCAGCGCCGGCGAACAGGCCTTCCAGTTCCTGCACGATGGAGCCGTTGCCGCGTACCGGGCCGTCGAGGCGCTGCAGGTTGCAGTTCACCACGACGAGCAGGTTGTCCAGGCCCTCGCGCGCGGCCAGCGACAGGCCGGCGAGCGACTCGGGCTCGTCCATCTCGCCGTCGCCGACGAAGGCCCAGACCTTGCGGGAGGGATGCTCCTGGATGCCGCGGTTGGCGAGGTAGCGCATGAAGCGCGCCTGGTAGATCGCCTGGATCGGCCCCAGGCCCATGGAGCCGGTGGGAAACTGCCAGAAGTCGGGCATGAGCATCGGGTGCGGGTAGGACGAGAGCCCGGGGCCCTGGTGGGCCCGGCCTGCGGTCGGTGACGACGCCGGGGTCCCTCCCCCGGCGAGCCCGCCGGTTTCGCGCCGGTAGTGGTCCAGCTGCGATTCACTCAGCCGGCCTTCCAGCAGGGCGCGCGCATACACGCCGGGCGCGGAATGCGGCTGGAAGTACACCAGGTCGCCGCGTGCCGCCTTGCCGTCGTCCGGCGCGGCGTCACCCTTGAAGAAGTGGTTGAAGCCGGTCTCGAACAGGTCGGCGGCCGAGGCGTAGCTAGCGATGTGGCCGCCGAGCTCGCTGGAGAGCTTGTTGGCGCGCACCACCATGGCCAGCGCGTTCCAGCGGATGATGGCCGAGAGGCGCTGCTCCAGCTCCAGGTTGCCGGGGAACGGCGCCTGGTTCTCCAGCGAGATGGTGTTGCGGTAGGGCGTGTTCGCCACCGGCGGCAGCGGCACGCGCTTGTCGCGCGCGTGGTCCACCAGCTTCCTCAGCATGAAGGTGGCGCGCTCGGCGCCGTGCTCGCGCACCAGGGTGTCGAAGGCCTCCAGCCATTCGCGGGTCTCGACCGGGTCGAGGTCTTGCGGGATCACGCGCCAGTAGGCGGCCAGTTCGTGCAGGTTGGTCATGCGCATTCCTCCAGGGTGCGGCCATGCTACGCCGCGGCTTCCGGCAGGTGCTTGCGAAGCTCTCGATATCCGGCTGGTTTTGCGGTATTTTCTGCCGAACAGAACCCTCGATAAAGCACAAAATGCCTGATTTCAATGCGGATTCCACCGACTGGCGCATCCTGTCCGAGCTGCAGCAGGACGCCCGACTGTCCAACGTCGAGCTCGCGCAACGCGTGCACCTGTCGCCCTCGCCGTGCCTGGCGCGGGTGCGCAGGCTGGAGGAAAGCGGCCTGATCCGGCGCTACGTCACCCTGCTGGACCCGATCCCGCTCGGCCTCACCGTCTCGGTGTTCATCCAGGTGCGCCTGGAGAGGCAGGTCGAGCGCGCGCTGGAGACCTTCGAGCGCGCCATCGCCGACCGCCCCGAGGTGATGGAGTGCTACCTGATGACCGGTGACTCCGACTACCTGCTGCGCGTGCTGGTGCGCGACGTGCAGGCGCTGGAGCGCTTCATCGTGGATTTCCTGTCGCGCGTGCCCGGCGTGGGCAACATCCAGTCCTCGTTCGCGCTCAAGCAGGTGAAGTACAAGACCGCATTGCCCATTCCGATGGGCG
>CAIVVS010000272.1 GCA_903909415.1 uncultured Pseudomonadota bacterium
CCGTAGACGAGCACCTCCAGGTCGCCGAACGAACGCAGCAGTTCGGGCAGCGCCGTGAAGATCACCGCGCCCAGGAAGGCGCCCCAGTAGTTGCCGGTGCCGCCCAGGGCCACCATGACCACGAGCATGGTCGAGGCCATGAAGTCGAAGGTCTCGGGGGACACAAAGGTGTTGTGGTGCACGTACAGGCAGCCGGCCACCGCGGCGAACATCGCGCTGATCACGAACACGATCAGCTTGTGCCGGTGCACGTCGATGCCCATGCAGGAAGCGCCCACCTCGGCTCCCGCGAGCGCGCGCAGCGCGCGGCCGGTGCGCGAGTCGAGCAGGTTCAGCATCAGCAGCATGCACGCGCCGGTCACGGCGAGCGCGAAATAGTAGAACGGCACGTCCTTCGCGAGGCTGTAGCCGAACAGCGAGTAGCTGGGAACGTTCACCAGCCCGTTGGGCCCGCCGGTGAGGTCGCGCAGCTCGACGAACAGCACCGACGCGATTGCGTTGAAGCCCAGTGTCGCCATGGCGAGGTAGTGCCCCCTAAGCTTGAGCGTGGGCCAGCCCACCAGCAGCGCGGTGGCCCCCGTGATGCCCAGTGCCGCGACCAGGCCCAGCCAGGGGGACACGCCGTACTTGGCGGCGAGCACCCCGCTCACGTATGCGCCGATGCCGTAGAACGCCGCATGTGCTAGCGAAATCTGCCCGCTGTAGCCCATGAGCAGGTTCAGGCTGGCGATCAGCAGCAGGTTCACCAGGAACTGGATCACCATGTTCAGGATGAAGGAGTTGGGCGCAAGCCAGGGCGCGGCCAGCATCAGCAGCCCCAGCACCGCCAGCCCCTTGTAGGTCGCGCCCGTGATGCCGCCGTGCATGCTGCTACACCTTGGTGATCGACGCGCGGCCCAGCAGGCCGGACGGGCGGTAGAACAGCAGGAACAGCAGTACCAGGAAGGCGACCGCGTCTTTGTACTTCGAGGAAATGAAAGCCGCCGAGAACGACTCCAGAAGCCCGAGAAGCAGGCCGCCCACCAGCGCGCCGGGCAGGTTGCCCAGGCCACCGAGCATCGCGGCGCTGAAGCCCTTGAAACCCAGAACCGTGCCGGCGTTGAATGATGTCAGCGTGATCGGGGTGATGATCACGCCGGCCACCGCCCCGACGAGCGCCGCAAGCATGAAGGACCACATCACCGTGCGCTGCACGTTGATGCCGACGATGGCGGCGGCCTCGCGGTCGGCGGCGGCCGCCTTCATCGCCCGGCCCAGCAGCGTGCGCTCGAAGAAGAAGTGCACGCCGCCCATGACCGCAAACATCAGGCCGACGATCCACAGCGCCTGCGGGTGCAATGTCGCCCCGCCGATGGCAATCGGCTCGGTGCCGCTGAACGAAGGCAGGCTCATCGGCTGCTTGCCCAGGGCCAGCATCACCAGCGCCTTGGTGGTGATCGCGAACCCGATGGTAACCAGCGTGACGGTCATCGGCCCCGGCTCGCGCAGCGGATACACCGACAGCCGCTCGGACAGCAGGCCGAGCAGGCCTACGCAGGCCACTGCCATCGGGACCAGCGCCGGCAGCGGCAGGTGCATGGTCTGGTGCAGCCAGGCCGCGATCATGCCGCCCGCCATCACCCACTCGCCCTGGGCGAAGTTGATCGCGTCGGTCGACTTGAACACGATGTTGAAGCCGAGCGCGACCAGCGCGTAGATCGCGCCGGTCATGAGCCCGCCAAAGGCGAGCTGTAGCAGCAGGCTGCCGGTATCCATGTCCGGAGTCTAGCCGCGCGAGCGGGGCAGCGCGGCGCGCGCCCGGCGGGCGGCCGCGACCCAGCGCCGGATCAAGCCGGCACCCGGGCGCGCGCCGAATGGTCGGCGACCTGGATGCCCAGCCGGGCGAGGTGGTCCCGCGCCTCGACGAGGAACTGCGATACGACAGCCGCTTCCTCGCCTGCGGTCATTGCGCCGAGCCCGGCTTCGCGGGTCACCGCGTCGGCGGTGACCACGTCGCGGGCCGTGTCGCCGGGAGCCAGCCACGCGCACACGTAGCCGGAGAACAGCAGGCCCTCAAGCGCCTGTTCGATCTCCGCCGCGATCTCGGCGCGCTGCGCGCCGTCCCAGGACGTTGCGCGTTCGGTGAGGTAGACCCAGCCGAAGGCCACGTGGCGTTCCTTGTCCTTGACCAGCCGCTTTAGGATGGCAGTGGCCACGGGATCGGTGGCGTGGCGCAGGAAGCCGCGGTTCAGCTCCAGGTCCACGCCGTCCAGGATGGCCGAGTGCACCGCGATGTAGGCGTCCACGGAAATGCCCGGCTCGAACGCTTCCCGGTGGAAGTCCTGGTTGAACAGGCGGGAATAGCCCTCGTCGGCGGGGCGGTCCGAGTAGCCGCCGAGGACTTCGGCGAACCGCCAGCAGGATTCCGTGTGCCAGGCTTCCTCGCTGCCGCGGACCGTGAGGAACATCTTCGGGTCGCTCTCGCCGCCGTGCTCCAGGCAGAAGCGGATCAGGATGGCGGGCGTTTCGGGCAGGCCGCCGTATTCCGTCCACGCGCGCCGGCTCCATGACAGGGCGGCCGCTCGCAGTTGGGCCGGCGTGTAGGCGGCGCGCTCGAACTTGGCCCAGGGAATGTGCTTCTCCGGATCCCAGTGGGCGGCCTTGGCGTCGTGGTACAGGCCGCGGATGGTGTGGATCGCAGGTTCGAGGTGCAGCGGGAAACGGCGCTCGACGAGCGGGCTGGCGCGGCGGCGGCGCGCGCGGCGCACCTGCGGGTCGTGGGCCTGGGCCGAGGTCATGGCGCTCATCAGAATTCTCCGGCGATCTTGGGGTGCGTGAACGGCTTCAGGGTGAACCCCCAGTCCCGCATCTTGCGGCGTATGCGCTTGATGCTCTTCACGAAAACGGGCTTCTCGACTTCCTCAACGGTGGCGCCCAGCCCCGCCTCGTAGGTCAGCCGGTCGGCCTGGGTCTCGGCCCGGGTGGCCGGCGTGTCCGGACCGAGCCATGCGCTGTGGTAGCCGTTGAGCTCCACCTTCTCGATCATGTTGACCACCGCGTCCTCCACGCCCTTGAGCTCGGCCGGCGACAGCTGCGGAACGCGCTTCTCCATGTAGGCCCAGCCGAACGCGCAGTGGCGCACTTCGTCGCGCATGATCAGCTGCAGGACGCGCTTGGCGACCGGGTCGCGCGTGATCCGGATAAGGTGGGCGAACACGTCGAAGGCGATCTCCTCCGCCGCGCAGACCAGGCTTGCGATGGTGGCTTCCAGCGGCATGTCCAGGTCCAGCGCCATCTTGCGCACGCCGTGCGTGGCCACCGAACCCTGGAAGGCGGTCTGCACCGGGGCGTCGATGTAGCCGCCGAGTTTCTCCGCCATCAGGTAGCAGACCTCCGCGTGGCGCGACTCCTCCTGGGTGCGCAGCGTGAAGAACAGGCGCATGTCGGGCTCGTGACGCTGCTGGCAGAAGCGGATCTGCAGAGCGGGGCTTTCCGATATCGCACCGTACTCGCCCCAGGCGCGCCGGCTCCAGTACATGCGCGCGGCCTGCCGCTGTTCCTCGCTGTACTGGCCAGGGTCCAGCCGGTCCCAGGGAACCGCCTTGAGCGGGTCCCACTGCTTCGCCGTGGCCTGCCGGTAGAGGTCGCGGATGCGCGGGATGCGCACGCCGAGGTCCAGCGGAAAACGCGATTCGGGAATGTCCAGCAACGAGGCGGATGCGGCGGTGCTCATGCGTGCTCCTGCTCAGATGGTACCGAGCTTGGGATGGGTGAAGGGCCGAAGGCTGAAGCCCCAGGGTTCCATCAGCCGGCGGATGCGCTGTACCGAGCTGATGAAGACCGGCTTCTGAAGCCGCTCGATGGTCGCGCCCAGGCCCGCTTCGTAGGTGATGCGGTCGGCCTCGATCTCCTCGCGGGCCTGTGCCGTGTCCGGTGCCAGCCAGCTCTCCTGGTAGCCGTTCAGGTAGACCTCGCCGATCATGAACTCGGTGGCGTCCTGCACGCGCTTGAGCTCCGCGGGCGACAGGTGGGGGATGCGGCTTTCCATGAAATGCCATCCCAGCGCGCAGTGGCGCACTTCATCGCGTGCGATCAGACGGAAGATCTTCTTCGCCGCCGCGTTGCGCGACACCTTGGCCACGTGGTGGATCATGTCGAAGGCCAGTTCCTCGGCGGCGCACACCAGGCTGGCGATGATCGCCTCCAGCGGCGTGTCGAGGTCCAAGGCCATTCGCCGAACGCCGTGCGTAGCGACGGCGCCCTGGAAAGCCGCGCGCTTGGGCTCCTGGATGTAGCCGCCGAGCTGCTCGGCGAACAGGTACGAGACCTCCGCGTGGCGGGATTCCTCCTGGGTGCGCAGCGTGAAGAACAGACGCAGGTCGGGCGCCTGGCGCTCCTGGCAGAAGCGGATCTGCAGCGCGGGACTTTCCGAGATGGCGCCGTACTCGCTCCAGGCCCGGCGGCTCCAGTACATACGCGCCGCCAGGCGCTGTTCCTCGGAATAGTCCTCCGGGCGCAAGGTGTCCCAGGGAATCGCGGTGACCGGGTCCCATTGCTTGGCGGTGGCCAGCCTGTAGAGCTCCCGGACCTTCGGGATGCGAACGCCGAGGTCGAGGGGGAACCTCGACTCGGACTGGTCCAGCAGGTTGCGGCCGGCGGCGATTTCGGCGCCCATGGACGGGCTGTCAGTAGTTGGCTAGGCGCCAGCCGCCGTTGCGCCAGTTGATGATCACCGCGTCGTCCTTGGTGAGGCCGGAATGGTTGGTCGGCGAGAAGGAGAACGCACCGCCTACGCCCTTGAAGTCCTTGAGGGACTCCAGCGCAGCGCGGACTTTTTCCTTGTCCTTGCCGCCGCGGGCGAGCACGTCGGCCGCCATGTAGATCGCGTCATAGGTCTGGGCGACGAACTGGTTGGGCTTGGTGCCGAAGCGCTTCTCGAAGCGGGCGGTCACGTCCGCGATGCGCTGCTTGAGCGGGTCGCTGGCGGGCAGGTCCGTGCCGACCGGGAACTTCTGCGACAACAGGTCGATGCCCTCGGCTGCGCCTTCGGCCTGTTTCATGTAGCGGTCGTCGACGAAGCCGTAGCTGTGCATGATCACGCGGTCGCGCAGGCCCAGCTGCTGCGCCTGCTTGAGGAACACCACGCCCGCCGGGGTAATGGTCCAGCAGATGATGGCCTTGGCGTCGCTGGATTTGATCCGCGTGAGTTGAGCGGTGAGGTCGGTATCCGCGGGGTTGAACGTCTCGTACAGCACCTTCAGGCCGCGGCGCGGGGCAATCTTCTCGAGCTGCTCCTTGGCGCTCTGGCCGAAACCCGAGCTGTCGAACAGCAGTGCGATCGAGGTGATGCCGCGCTTGGCGAAGGAGTCCGCCGCGCGTTCGAGCACCTTGTCATCGTCCAGGGTGCTCTTGAAGGTCCAGCGCCGCTCGCTCACCGGGTTCACGATCTGCATGCTGCCTTCGGTGGAGATGAACGGCACCTGCGCCTTCTCGACCAGCGGCACCATCGCCAGGGCCAGTCCGCTGGCGTTTCCGCCGCCAACGATGATGTCCACCTTGTCCTGCTCGATCAGGCGGCGGGTCGAGGTCACCGCCTTGGTCGCCTGCGTCTCGGCGTCGTAGAACACCCATTCGATCTTCCGGCCGTTGATGCCACCCTTGGCGTTGATCTCCTCGATCGCCAGTTCCATGCCGCGCTTCATGTGGTCGCCGAGGAAGGCGCCGGGACCGGTCACCGACAGGATGGTGCCGATGCGGAACGGCTCGCCCGACTGGGCAAACGCGCCGGGAACGGCGAAGCCCGATACGGCTGCAATGACGGCGGCTGATAGCAGCTTCCTGCGGTGCGTGTTCATGGCGTGTCTCCCTCTTGGGTTGGATTGCGTCGGGTGCGGCGGTCTGCCGCTGTCAAACGGGTTCGTGCGTTCGTGTTCGGGACCTTGCGGCGCCGATTGCCGCACCGCTGTCGGCGTCGAGGCGGGCGGCATGGTCCCGCAGGGAGTTCATGTGACGGTCGAACTTCGATTCCATTCGCTGCGAGGGGCCCGCGATGCCGAGCGCGCAGGCCTCGCCACCGAGGCGCAGCGGCGCCGCCAGCGCCGTCACGTCCTCGATGTGCTCGCCGCGGTTGGCTGCCCAGCCGCGCGCGCCCGATTCCGCGATCTCCCGCAGCAGCTGCGGCCTGCGCGTGATGGTCGCCGGCGTCACCCGGTCCAGGCTGATCCTCGCGAGCAGCGAGCGCTGCTCGGCGACAGGCAGCAGGGACAGGATCGCCTTGCCGCTGGCGCTGCAATAGACGGGAAAAACCTCTCCGGCCTGGGCGGCATAGCGGATGCGGCTGCGCGACTCGATCACATCGACGTAGGTCACCTGTTCTCCCGAGAGGCGCGACAGGACGACGGTCTCGCCCGTGGCCAGGGCCAGGTCTTCCATGACAGGCCTGGCCTGCTCCGCGACTGGGTCATGCAGCGCGATGCGGCGCGCGTTGTCCAGCATCTTGCGGGTCGGATAGAACGCGCGGCGCGATCCGAGCGGGTGAAGGTATCCCCGATTCTCCAGGGTCTTGACCAGGCCGAAGCAACTCGAGACGGGCGCGCCGATGGCGCGCGCCAAGTCTGAGAGCGTGAGGGGTTTGCACGCATCCGAGAACGCCTCGAACAAGTCCAGCGTGCGGCCGGCAGTTTTCACATCCATGAAACGATCTTATGCCAGTTGAAAATTCGGCGTCAACGACCGGAGCTTTCCATGTCAGGAAGGAGCGGATGCTCCCCCATCGCCATCGGGCCGGCAAATACCCTGAATTCATGAGTTAATTCAGCGTTGTCCGCATTCGGGCGGCGCCCGTGCGGGTAAGCGTCACTCTGCCTTGGCCCCGGACACCTTGATCAGGCGCGCCTTCTGCTGCAGGTCGGCCTGGATGAAGCGGGCGAACTCCTCCGGCGAGGACAGCACCGGGTCGAAGCCGCGCGAGAGCATGTGGCGCTCCCGGAAGGCGGGGTCGGCAAAAGCCTCGGCCACGTCGCGGTAGATCCGGTCCACCACGTCGGCGGGTGAACCGCCGGTGGCGAACAGGCCGAACCACGACTGCGGGTCGATGTCAGCGAAGCCCGCCTCGCGCAGCGTCGGCACGTCCGGCAGCAGGGGCAGCCGTGCCGAACGCGCGATGGCCAGCGGCTTGAGCTTGCCGGCCTGGATGTGCCCGCGGGATACCGACGCGCCTGCCATGGTGAGTTGTACTTCGCCCGCCAACGCTGCCGTGACGGC
>CAIVVS010000273.1 GCA_903909415.1 uncultured Pseudomonadota bacterium
CACTTATGCCATTTCCATGGGTTTTCGCCGGCAGGCGCCTGTAAAGCCGGAGTGAATGCACGAGGCATGCCAAGGAAATGCGCTGGCGATCCGTGCAGGGCGGAGTGTAGCCCGGCGCGGTGCGCCGGAACCACCGCGCGGTGTGCGTGGAACGCAATGTTAATCTTGCGCCTCCCCATGGTCGCGCAGCGGCGCGCGCCATCCGCATGAACGTCGTTCCACGGCAAGACCGATGCAGACCGCCACGCCCCGCCCCGATTCCCCGACGCCCGACGCAGCGTTCCTGAGCCTGTCCGGCATCACCAAGGCCTACGGCCAGCCGGATGCCGGCGGGACGCTCGCCATCGGCGGCGTGGACCTCACGGTGGCCGAAGGCGAATTCCTCGCGCTGGTCGGCCCCTCCGGCTGCGGCAAGTCCACGCTGCTGCAGATCGCCGCCGGGCTGCTGCGCGCCAGCAGCGGCAGCGTCACCCTCGCGGGGCGCGCGGTCGACGGCCCGCCCGAGGGCCTGGTCTACCTGTTCCAGCAGTACACCAGGTCGCTGTTCGCCTGGCGCACGGTGCTGGACAACGTCGCCTTCGCGGTGGAGCACCGCATGGGCCGGGCCGCCGCGCGCGAGCACAGCCGCGCCTACCTCGACATGGTCGGGCTGTCCAAGGCGGCCGGCCGCTATCCCTGGCAGCTGTCCGGCGGCATGCAGCAGCGCGTGGCGATCGCGCGCGCGCTGGCCGCGAAGCCGCGCATCCTGCTGATGGACGAGCCGTTTTCCTCGGTGGACGCCCTCACCCGCATGGACCTGCACAACCTGGTGCTGGAGCTCTGGGGACGCGAGCGCTTCACCGCGCTGCTGGTGACGCATGACGTGGACGAGGCGGTGTACCTGGCCGACCGCGTCGCGGTGCTTTCGCACCAGCCCTCGCGCGTGCTTCGCAGCGTCGAGACCGGCCTGCCGCGCCCGCGTGACGCCATCACCAGCCGCGAACTGCCGCGCTTCCTCGAACTGCGCCACGAGCTGCTGTCCATGCTGCTGGGCCGGGACCATGGCTGAAGGTCCCGTGGGCGCCTGGCGCGCAGCCATCGCCGAGCGCCTGCTGGGCGCCTCGGTCATCCTGCTGCCGCTCGCGGCACTCGAGGCCGCGGTGCGCATGGGCAAGGTGAACGCCGCGCTGGTGCCCGCGCCCACCGCGGTCATCGCCCGCACCTGGGACATCGTCGCCGCCGGCAGCTTCCTCGCGCCGCTGGGCCAGACCCTCTACCTGCTGTTCACCGCCTACTTCGCGGCCTCGGCGCTGGCCATCCTGATGGGCCTGCTGATGGGCCGATTCCAGGCCATCTACAACCTGTTCGAGCCGCTGGTGGAACTGCTGCGCCCCTTGCCCAAGCCGGCGTTGCTGCCGCCGCTGATCCTGCTGCTGGGCCTGGGCGACGCGATGAAGCTCACGGTCATCGGGCTGGCGGTGTTCTTCCCGGTGCTGATCAACACGGTGCAGGGCGTGCGCGGCGTGGACCCGGTGCTGGTGGACACCGCGCGCACCTTCGGCCACCGCGGCGCGGGGATATTGCGATCCGTGGTGCTGCCGGCCGCGCTGCCCCTGGTACTCGCCGGCATGCGTGTGAGCCTCGCGCTGGGACTGATCCTGGTGGTGATCGCCGAAATGCTGGCCGGCACCGGCGGACTGGGCTACGTGATCCTGGACATGCAGCGCACCTTCCGCGTACTCAACATGTATGCCTGGCTGGTGCTGCTGGCGGTGCTGGGCTGGGGACTGAACAAGGCCTTCCTCGCCGCCGAGCACCGGCTGATATTCTGGGCGGGAGCCCGGCCGCAGTAGCCGCCGCAGCCGCACCGCGATCCACGGACGAAGCACCAGCAGCACCCACCGACACCGTCAAGGGAGGACACCACCATGTTCCACAGCATCCTGAAGCGCACCCTAGTCGCCGCCGCCACCGCGCTGGCCCTCATTGCTGGCGGCGCACAGGCCCAGGCCCCGGTGAAGCTGCGCGTGAGCACCATCCCGATCATCGACACCGCGCCGCTGCAGGCGGCCATCGCCAAGGGCTTCTTCACCGAGCAGGGACTGGAAGTCGACACCACGCCCACGGCGGGCGGCGCCGTCGGCCTGCCGGCGCTGGCCGCCGGCCAGGTGCAGATCACCTTCTCCAACATCATCTCCATCATCCTCGGCGCCAAGGAAGGCCTGGGCTTCCAGATCATCGCCGCCGGCAGCGGCACCAGCGATACCGCCCCGGACCTCGCGGGCATGGTGACCAAGAAGGGCGCGAACCTGAAGACCGGCAAGGACTTCGAGGGCAAGCGCATCGCGGTGAACACGCGCAACAACATCATCTGGCTGTACGCGCGCGCCTGGGTGCAGGCCACCGGCGGCAACCCCGACCGCGTCACCTACCTGGAAGTGCCGTTCCCGCAGATGGTGGACGCGGTGCGCGGCGACCGCGTGGACGGCGCCTTCGTGGTGGAGCCGTTCCTGTCGGCCGGCCTGAACGGCGGCCTGGAACTGGTCGGCTGGCCCTACAACACGGTGCAGAAGCGCATCCCGGTCGGCCAGTACGCCGCCAGCAGGACCTTCATCGCTGCCAACCCCGGCGTGATCGAGCGCTTCGTGCGCGGCTACAACAAGGGCGCGGACTGGATCAACCAGAACAAGGGCAGCGACGAATGGCTGAAGATCGTCTCCGGCTACACGCGCCTGGCGCCCGAGCAGCTGAAGAGCCTGTCGCTGCCGCTGTTCGAGAAGCTGGTGGACCCGGCGGGTGTGGAACAGGTCGTCGTGCAGATGCGCAGGCAGGGCATGCTGGAAGCCCGCGAGGTGATCGACGTCAAGGGCCTGCTCTACCGCACCTCGACCGAGGTGGTGAGGTAAGCCGCATCCGGCGGCACAGGCCGGGAGCAAGGGCGCGATGCAGCCGACGATAGTCCGCGGGTCCCTGGTCACCATGGACCCGCAGCGTCCGCGCGCCGAGGCGATGGCCATCGCCGGCGGGCGCATCACCGCCGTCGGCTCGTTGAAGGAAGCGCGCCTCGCGGCCGGCGCCGGCGCGCGCGAAATCGGCTTCGACCGCGGCGCCGTGGTGCCGGGCCTGATCGACACCCACAACCACATGCACTGGACCGGGATCCAGTCGAAGATCCTGGACATCTCGCGCTGCACGGACATCGCGCAGGTCCAGGCGGCGATACGCGAGTACGCGGCGCGCAACCCGCAGGCGGCCTGGATCACCAGCGGCTCGGGCTGGCATGTCGCCAACCTTGCCGAACAGCGCTACCCGACGCGCCAGGAACTGGACGCGGCCTGCGCCGACCGGCCGGTGTACCTGCCGCGCGTCGGGCACGCGGCGGCGGCCAACAGCAAGGCGCTCGCGGCCGCCGGCATCACCCGGAACACGCCGGACCCGGCGGGCGGGCGCATCGAGCGCGACGCCAGCGGCGAGCCGAACGGCGTGCTGCTGGAGCCCCCGGCCTTCGAGCCGGTGGCGCGCCTGGTGCCGCCGGTGTCGCGCGAGGCGCAACGCGATGCGATGCGCGACGTGCAGCGGCAATACCTCGCCGCGGGGATCACCGGCATCATGGACCCGGGCGTCACCCCGGAAATCTTCTCGGTCTACCAGGACCTGTGGGCGGCGGGCGAGCTCAAGGTGCGCTCGGTGGTGATGCCGCTGGCCGACACCTCGCGCCCCCCGGACGAGGCGCTGGCGGCGATGGGCGCATGGGGCGTGCGCACCGGCTTCGGCGACGACAGGCTGCGCGTGGGCGGCTTCAAGCTGTTCCTCGACGGCGGCGCGTCGCTCGGCACGGCGCTGATGCGCGAGCCCTTCCCCGACGAGCGCTGCAACTGCGGCATCCAGGTCACGCCCACCGAGGTGTTCCGGCGCGTGGCGATGTTCTGCGCCGAGCGGCGCTGGTCCATCGGCGTGCACGTGGTGGGCGGGCGCGCCATCGACATCGCGATGGACGTGTTCGCCGAGGTCAACAAGCTTCATCCGATACGCGAGCTGCGCTTCTGCCTGATCCACGCCTACCTCTGGCCCAGCCCGCGCAACATCGCGCGCGCCGCCGAACTGGGCGTGGTGGTGGCCACGCAACCGTCCATGCAGTACACCTTCGGCCCCATCCTGCTCAAGCGCTTCGGCTCGGTGCTGATGGGGCAGGCCACGCCGATACGCGACTGGCTGGATGGCGGCGTGGTGGTCGGCGGCGGCTCGGACTCGCCGATCACGCCGTATGCGCCGCTGCTGGGCCTGTGGCAGGCGACCACGCGCCACATCGAGGGCGTGGACGAGGTGATCGGCCGGCAGGAATCGGTGAGCGGCGAGGAGGCGCTGGCGATGTACACCCGGCAGGCGGCCTACGTGAGCTTCTGCGAGCGCGAGCGCGGCATGCTGCGCCCGGGGATGCTGGCCGACTGGGTCGCGCTGTCCGAGGACCCGGTGGCCTGCGAGCCCGAGCGCCTGCGCGATGCGTCCGTGCTCGCGACCGCGGTCGGCGGCGAGGTGCTGCATGGCGGCTGACGGCGCCCCCACGGGCGCTGCGCCTGCCGGCGCGCTGCGGCGCGCGGCTGGGTTGCGTGCCCCGGGCCTGCTCGCGGGCCGCGCCAGCGGCCTGCTGCTGGTGCTGGCGCTGCTGGGGCTGTGGCAGCTCTCGGCCATGTACTGGATAGAAAGCAGCAACTGGCCGACGCTGGGCGCGATCGCCCGCGCGCTGTGGAAGGGGCTAGCCAGCGGCGAGTTGTTCACCGTCTTCGGCTCCAGCCTCGCGCTGATGGGCAGCGGCTACGCGATCGGCACCGCGCTCGCCGTTGCGCTGGGCCTGTTGATGGCACAGGTGCGGCTGGTGCGCGTGGCGCTGGACCCGATGGTGGAACTGCTGCGCCCCATACCCGTGCCAGCCATCATCCCGCCCCTCATCCTGGTGCTAGGCGTGGACAGCGCGCTCAAGGTGTTCATCGTCGCGTTCTCGGCGTTCTTTCCGGTGCTGGTCAACACGGCGGCCGGCGTGCGCGCGGTCGAACCGGTGGCGCTGGACGTGGCGCGCACCCTGCGGGTCGGCCGCATGGCGACGCTGTGGAGCGTGATGCTGCCGGCCAGCCTGCCGTGGATGCTGGCCGGCATGCGCATCAGCCTGGCGCTGGCGCTGATCGTCACCGTGGTGGCGGAGATGATCGCGGGTTCGTCCGGCATCGGCTTCCACATCATGACCATGCAGTACGCGATGCGCGCCGACGACATGTACGCAGCGATCGGCCTGCTCGCGGCAACCGGCTA
>CAIVVS010000274.1 GCA_903909415.1 uncultured Pseudomonadota bacterium
GATCGGCACCACGAATCCCAAGGACTCCGGCACCAAGGTGCGCTTCTGGCCGGACGCCAAGTACTTCGACTCGCCCAAGATCGTCACCAGCGACCTCGCGTCCATGCTGCGCGCCAAGGCGATGCTGCTGCCGGGCGTGCGCTTCACGTTGGGCGTGGAAAAGCACGGCAAGGTCGAGACCACCGAGTGGCACTTTCCGGCCGGCATCCGGGGCTATTTCGAGGAAGCCACTCATGCGCTGGGCGCGGTGGCCCAGCCGTTCTACGGCGAACGCTACATCACCGCGCAGTCCGAGTCGGACAACTTCGCCGAGGGCGAGGGCGCGCTCTGGGCGATCGCCTGGACCGCCGAGGGCGAGGTGGTGGCCGAGTCCTACGTGAACATGATCCCCACGCGCCACGGCGGCACGCACGTGTCCGGCCTGCGCGAGGGCGTGTACAACGCGATCCGCAGCTTCATCGAGCACCACGAGATGGGCCAGCGCGGCCTGAAGGTGGTGCCCGAGGACGTCTGGTCGCGCGCCTCCTACGTGCTGGCGGTGAAGATGCTGGACCCGCAGTTCAAGGGCCAGGTCAAGAACGAGCTGATCTCGCGCGACGGCGTGAAGCTGACCGCGCAGATGGTGCGCGATCCCTTCGAGCTGTGGCTGTCGCAGCACCTGGACGAGGGCAAGCGCATCGCCGAGCTGGTGATCCGCCAGGCGCAGGCGCGCACCCGCGCGGCGCAGAAGGTGGAGCGCCGCAAGACCTCAGGCGTGGCGGTGCTGCCGGGCAAGCTGACCGACTGCGCCTCGGACGACCCGGTGAGGAACGAACTGTTCATCGTCGAGGGCGACTCGGCCGGCGGCTCGGCCAAGCAGGCGCGCGACAAGGAATTCCAGGCGGTGCTGCCACTCAAGGGCAAGCCGAAGAACACCTGGCAGGACAACTCCGACACGCTGTATTCGAACAAGGAAGTCGAGGCGATCGCCATGGCGATCGGCATCGACCACCATGCGGCGACGGACAACGTCGACCTATCGCGCCTGCGTTACCACAAGATCATCATCCTGGCGGACGCGGACGTGGACGGCTCGCACATCCAGGTGCTGCTGCTGACGCTGTTCTTCCGCCACTTCCCCAAGCTGATCGAGATGGGCCACGTGCTGGTGGCGCAGCCGCCGCTGTTCCGGATCGACGTGCCGTCGATCGGCAAGGGCAAGCCGGCGAGGAAGCTCTACGCGCTGGACCGGCTGGAGCTCGAGGGCATGGAAGACAAGCTGCGCGACGAGGGCATCGCCGACGGCCGCTGGGCGGTGAGCCGCTTCAAGGGCCTGGGCGAGATGAGCCCGGAGCAGCTCTGGGAAACGACGCTGAACCCCGACACGCGCCGCATGCTGGTGGTCACCACCGCCGCGGCCGGTCCGGAAGAGGACAGGAGTGTGTTTGAAATGATGATGGCGCGCGAGAACGCATCGCAGCGGCGCGAGTGGATGGAAACCTACGGGAACCTGGTCGATGCCGACATCTCGTAAAGGGCCGCCGACGGACCTGGAAAACGACCTGTTCGCCGCGCCGGCGGCGGGCGAATCGCAACCCGCTGCCGACACGGTGGCGGCGACGGTGGAAGGCGCGCCGGTGGCCGCCAGCGCGGCGCCCGTGGCTGCAGCCGGCGGTGGCGGCAGCGGCCGCATCCCCGAGCATTTCGCGCCGATGTCGGGCGACTTCGGCGACACCCTGCCGCTGGGGCGCTATGCCTCGCTGCAGTACCTGCAGTACGCGATCGCAACGGTGAAGGACCGCGCGCTGCCGCGCGTGGCCGACGGCCAGAAGCCGGTGCAGGCGCGCATCCTCTACGCGATGTGGGACATGGGTGGCCGCGCCGGC
>CAIVVS010000275.1 GCA_903909415.1 uncultured Pseudomonadota bacterium
CAGCCGGTGGAACCGCCGCCACCTGTCGCCGTGGAAGGAGCTGTACGCCGAGGCGGGCATCACCCGGCGCGAGGACCTGCCGCTGTGGGGCTGCTACGAGAACATCATGACCGCGCTGCAGAACTACCCCATCATCCCGCTGGACATCCCCGCGCCGCTGAACATCGGCCAGCACATGGAGCTGGACGCGCGCGGCAAGCTGAAGTGGGCGCTGCTGGACAAGCACAAGGAGCTGTTCAACCCGGCCCCGCACATGGACCTGCGCGCGGAGATGGACTGCCTGTGCGCGGCGAGCTGCGATCCCGGCCTGGGCAAGCTCGGCAGCCACAAGGGCTTCTATTCGCAGCCGATACGGGTGCAGGTCTTCAGCGAATGAGGTTCGGCCAATGACGGCGTCCACCCGGATCGCCTGATCCGGGTGCCTCCTGCGGCGGGCGGGCACGAGCCCTTCGCCGCGCGACCCACCGCGCTCAAGCCGGCTGGCGGTCCTCGTCCAGCGCCAGCGACAGCGCCTGGTCCACGTTCTCCAGCCAGTGGAACTCCAGCGCGGCGCGCGCCTCGGCCGGGATGTCCTCCAGGTCGCGGCGGTTGCGCGCCGGCAGCAGCACCCGCTTCACGCCCGCGCGCATCGCCGCCAGCACCTTGTCGCGTATGCCGCCCACCGGCATCACCAGCCCGCGCAGGCTGATCTCGCCGGTCATCGCGGTGTCACTGCGCAACGCCCGGTCGGTGAACAGGGACGCGAGCGCCGAGAACATCGCCACGCCCGCGCTCGGGCCGTCCTTGGGCGTCGCGCCCGCCGGCACGTGCACGTGCACGTCGGTCTTGTCGAATGCGTCCGCGGCGATGCCCAGCACCGCGGCGCGCGACTTGAGCAGGGTGAGCGCGGCCTGCGCCGATTCCTTCATCACGTCGCCAAGCTGCCCGGTGAGGATCAACTTGCCGGAGCCCGCCGAGCGGCTGGCTTCGATGAACAGGATCTCCCCGCCCACCGGCGTCCATGCGAGGCCGGTGGCCACGCCCGGCAGGCCGGCGCGCAGCGCGATCTCGGACTCGAACTTCTGCTCGCCCAGGATGCCGCCCAGATCGGGCTCGTCGATGCGCACATGGTCCAGCGCGCCCTCGGCGATGCGCACCGCGGCATTGCGGCACAGCGCGCCGAGCTGGCGCTCCAGCGAACGCACGCCCGCCTCGCGCGTATAGCCGGCGATCAGCGCCTGCAGCGCCGCGTCGGTCAGCTCGAACTGGCCTTCCTTCAGGCCGTTCTCAGAAAACTGTCGTGAAATCAGCCACTTACGAGATATCTGCAGCTTTTCTTCCTGGGTGTAGCCGGGCAGCTGGATGATCTCCATCCGGTCGCGCAGCGGCGCGGGGATGGGGTCCATCAGGTTGCCCGTGGCGATGAACACCAGCTTGGACAGGTCGTAGGGCACCGCGAGGTAGTTGTCGCGGAAGCTGTTGTTCTGCGCCGGGTCCAGCACCTCCAGCAGCGCCGATGACGGGTCGCCGTGGAAGCCGTTGCCGAGCTTGTCGATCTCGTCCAGCATCATCACAGCGCCGCGCGTGCCGGCCTTCTTCACCGACTGGATGATGGTGCCGGGCAGCGCGCCGACGTAGGTGCGGCGGTGGCCGCGGATCTCCGCCTCGTCGTGCAGGCCGCCCAGGGCGACGCGCACAAACTCGCGGCCCAGCGACTTGGCGATGGACTGCCCCAGCGAGGTCTTGCCCACGCCGGGCGGGCCGACCAGGCACAGGATGGGCGCGTGGCCCGACGGGTTGAGCTTGCGCACCGCGAGGAACTCGAGGATGCGCTTCTTCACCTTGTCCAGGCCGAAGTGGTCCGCATCCAGCACCGCGCGCGCGGCGGCGATGTCGATCTTGTCCGCCTCCGGATCGCGCCACGGGAGTTCGACCAGCCAGTCGAGGTAGCTGCGGACCATGCCGCTCTCGGACGAGCCTTCGCCCGCGCGCTCCAGACGCTTGAGTTCCTTGTTCGCCTGCTCGAGCACTTCCTCCGGCATGCCGGCCGCCTCGATGGCGCGGCGCAGCTCGTCGTTGTCGGCCGAGTCGTCCTCGCCCTCGCCCAGTTCCTTGCGTATCGCCTGGAGCTGCTCGCGCAGCAGGAACTTGCGCTGGCGGTCGTCCATCTTGGCCGCGGTCTGTTCGCCAATGCGCTTGGACAGGCTGAGCACCTCGATGCGGTGCGCGAGCAGGCGCAGCACCGTGTCGATGCGCGCGCGCAGCGGCACCGACTCCAGCACCCGCTGCTTCTCCTCCGCAGTGGCGTCCATCACGCCGGCCACCAGGTCGGCCAGCGCGCCGGGCGAGCGCATGCCCTGTATGGTTGCCGCCGCCTCGTTGGGCACGTGCGGCAGCAGGTCCACCGCCTTGGTGGCGCGCTCCTTCAACTGCAGGAAGCTCGCTTCCAGCTCGGTGTCGCCATCGACGGATTTCTCGTCCGGCTCGGCGATGCGCTCCACCCGGGCGGCAAGGTACGGGAAGCCTTCCAGGAACTCCAGCACCCGGAAGCGCCCCTGCCCCTGGCAGACCACATGGTGGGTGCCGTCGGGCGTGGTGACGTAGCGCAGGATGGCCGCGACCGTGCCCACCTCGTACAGGTCGGCCGAGGCGGGGACGTCGGTGTCGGCGTCCTTCTGCAGCAGCAGGCCCAACGGGCGCTCCAGCTTGAGCGCGGCCTGCGCGGCGGCGACCGAGCCGGGGCGGCCCATGGTCACCGGCTGCACCATGCCCGGCATCAGCACCGTGTTGCGCGCCGGCACCAGGATCAGCGCGTCCTCGGGCAGGGCAGGAAGCGCGGCATCATCCGGCGCGTCACTGCCCTCGGGCGGCGTGGGACGGGCGGCGTCGTGGTCGAGTGCAAGCAGGGTCATGGGTCAGCCTCGTGGCGGATTCGCATGGGGAGCCCGGTACGGGCGCCCCTTGACCGTCATCTGAGGGCAATGAGCCTGCTATGCAAGTGGCTGGCGGCGTTCGCGCCGAATCGGAGCTAGATTCGGGGCACGGGCGTCGCCGGACGGATGGCCCGGCTGCACGATGCCGTCGTAGCCACGGCCTCCAGACTCCTAGATGGGGGCGCCGCCGCCTGCTTGCAAGAGACGCTCGCGCAGTTCGCGCCGCAGGATCTTGCCCATGCTGTTCCTGGGCAGCGGCCCCTGCAGGTGGAAGGATTTGGGCACCTTCCAGCGCGCAAGCGACGCCTCGCAATGCGCGCGCAGCTGCGCCTCGTCCGCGTTCATGCCCTCGCGCAGGCGCACCACCGCCGTCACCGCGTCGCCCCAGTAGGGATGCGGCAGGCCCAGCACCGCACACTCGGCCACCGCCGGGTGGCGCAGCAGCACTTCCTCGATCTCTCGCGGGTACACGTTCTCGCCGCCGGAAATGATCATGTCGTTCTTGCGGTCCACCAGGTAGACGAAGCCCTCCTCGTCCTTCATCGCGAGGTCGCCCGCGCACACCCAGCCGTCGCGCACCGCCTGCGCCTCGGCCTCGGGCCGGTTCCAGTAGCCGGAGAACATGATGGGCGAGCGGCTCCACAGCTCGCCGGTCTCACCGGGGCCGAGCACGCGCCCTCCGGGATCGCGGATCTCCACCTCCACCGAGGCGAAGGGATTGCCGACGCAGGCCTGCTTGCGCAACTGGTCCTCGGGCCGCAGGTTGGTGACGATGGAGGCCTCGGTCGAGCCGTAGCGCTCGTGCAGCACCTCGCCGAAGGCGGCGACGATCTTCTCCTTCACCGCCTGCGCCAGCGGCGCCGTGCCCGAGACGATGCAGCGCAGCGAGCGCGTGTCGTACCGGGCGCGCTCGGCGTCAGACAGCGCGAAGTAGGCGGCGAAGTGCGCCGGCACCATGTGCGCCTTGGTCAGCCGGCGCGACTCCACCTGGTGCAGCAGGTTGTGCAATTCGAAGCGCGGCAGCACCACCGCCTCGCCACCGAACCAGCAGGGCGCGAGCAGGTTGAGGAAGCCCGCGCCGTGGAAGATCGGCGTGGACACCAGCATGCGCGTGTCCGGCCCGAAGGCGCGGTACTCGGCCGCGGCGACGTAGGCAGTGAGGATGCGCGAGCGGTGCGACAGCAGGATGCCCTTGGGCTTGCCGGTCGCCCCCGAGGTATAGGGAATGGAAAAGATGTCGGTCTCGGCCACCGGCGGCAGCGCGACGCCCGCCTGCGCGCGCGCCAGCCAGGCCTCCCAGGCATCCGGGCCGTCGCGCCCGACCACCAGCACCCGCTCGACCACGCCGCGCGCGCCTTCGCGCACCTGCTCCTCGTTGGACACGTGGCAGACGATGAGCCGCGGCGTGCAGTCCTCGACGATGGTGCGCACCTCCGAGGCGATCGCCATGGGCGGCAGCATCGCCACCGGCGCGCCCGCGGCCGAGAAGCCGGCGACGATCTCCATGTACTGCAGGCAGTTGGGCAGGCAGGCGGCGACCCGGTCGCCGGGCCTCAGGCCCAGGTCCTGTATCGCGCCGGCGGCGACGCGCAGGATGCGGTCCGCCAGCGACGCGTAGCTGAGTTGCTCGGGCGCATGGCTGCCGGGCGCATGGCCCATGGTGATCGCGATGCGCCCGGGACGCGCGCGCGCGGCGGCGAGGATGCCGGACGAAATGGTGAGCGGGACGCGAGTCATCGTGATGAAGTGAGAGGAACGCGAGCCATCGTCATGACCTGAGCGGGACGCGAGCCATCACGCCAGCGCCGGCATGGGCTCGCCCGACTCGTCCAGCCCGGGATGGCGGCGGCCCGGCGTCTGCGCGGTGACGCGCGCCGAGCCCAGCCAGTCGCGCAGCCGGTTCACCACGGCCAGCGGCGGCATCCCGTCGCAGACCAGCAGGCGGAAGCCGGGCGGCGCCGGGCGCATGGCACGCGCGAACGCCGGATCGTTCCATTGCGCGGCGGACATCCAGGCCTGGTTCACGCGTCCGGACTCGATGGCCTGCGCGAGCGCCCCCGCATCGTCCGGCGGCAGGCACACCAGCGTCCCACCCAGCCACAGCGGGGCGAGCACCGCGGGTTCGAAGCAGGCATCGCCCGCCGCCAGCGGCATGGCCGACACCGTGTCGCGGCTGAAGGCGGCATGCGCGACCGAGAGGTCGAACAGGCCCAGCACCAGCTCGCGGTGGCTGGCGGCGGAAAACGGCGCGAAGACGGCGTCTTCGTCTGCTTCACTGCGCGCAAGCGCCGGGCTGGCCCGCAATGCGCGTACCAGGGCGGTCAACCAGTCCGGCCCTGAAGCAGGCTGCGCACCGTCGATCAGCGCACCGAGCGCCGCATAGGTCCACTCCCGCCCGCCCGAGATGATCGCCGGCTTGGCCGGCGTGCGCATCACCGAGGCGCGCACGCCCTGCGCCACCGACAGCGCATGCAGGGACGACGCAAATGCCGGAGAACCCGCCATCAAGCCGCGATCGCCACCGGCTGGCCGCTGGCGACCGACTGGACCACGCCCTCGACCACCGCCGAACTGTTGATGATCTCGGCCGGTTCGATCACGAAGGCCGTGCGCGCCGCGACCGCGCTGGCAAAGGCTTCCAGTTCGGCGCACTCGATGTCCAGCGCCGGCAGGTTCACCACCGTGGGCGTGCCCTCCAACCCGCGCGAAGCGAGCTCGGTATGGCTGCGCATGTCCAGCCAGCCCTTGGAGCCATAGACCTGCAGCCGGAACTGGTCGCCGGTGGCATTGAGCGAGCCGAGGTAACCGGTCGCGCCGCCGGCGAACTTGAGCAGCATGGAGCAGTTGTCGTCCACCGCCACCGGCAAGGCGTGGCGCTGCGACAGCGCATAGACGCTGGAGACCGGGCCGCCGATGTGGATCATGCCGTCCAGGGTGTGCACGCCGCGCGGCGTGAGCGCGCCGCCCGGGCACTCCACCGGGTCCGCGCGCCACTGGCCGGGCTTCAGCTTCCAGCCGCCGGGGCCGGAGTTCTGGCCTTCCATGTGCATCAGCTCGCCGATCTCGCCGGCCCGGATGCGCCGGACCATCTCCACGTAGGCCGGGGCCCAGCGCCGGTTGAAGCCGACGCACAGGGTCACGCCTGCGGCGCGGCAGGCGGCCACCGCGGCCTCGGCGCCGGCACGCGTCAGCGTGAACGGCTTCTCGACAAACACATGCTTGCCGGCGCGCGCCGCGGCGATGACCTGCGCGTCATGCTGGGTGTGCGGCGTGGCCAGCACCACCGCATGGATGGCCGGGTCGGCGAGGATGTCGTCGTAGGACGACCCGACCGCGATACCGGTGCTCTCGGCGAACTCGGCGTGCGCGGCCGGGTTGCGGGTGTAGCCGCGCGTGAAGCGGATGAGATTGCTTCCCGCTACCGATTCGACCAGCCGTCCGCCCCACCAGCCCAGGCCGCATACCGCGGCATTCAGCATCGCCATGTCCCGTTCCCCCATGCAAAACGGCCTGCCGCCATGGCACCCTGCGCCGCATTTTCGCCGCGCTTGCGCAATGGCTTGCAAACCACAAGTGATAAAGTAAGCGCCGAACTTTGCCCTAGTTCCGGCCATTGCGAAACCCCGGCGACACCGCACCTTCCCCACGGAAAACTGCCATGAACGCACCAGAGTCCCCCAACCGCGGCCCGGCCCTGCAGTGGCCCGCCGGCGGCGCCGCGCGCGCACCCTACTGGGCCTTCACCGACCCCGGGGTCTACCGCCGCGAGCAGGAACTGATCTTCCGCGGCAGCGCCTGGCACTTCATCGGCCTGGAGGCCGAGGTGCCCACGCCGGGTTCGTTCAAGGCCAACCGCATCGGCGACCAGCCCATCATCCTGTCGCGCGACGAGGACGGGAAGCTGCACGCCATGCTCAACCGCTGCGCGCACCGCGGCAACCTGGTGTGCCGCGAGGAGCTCGGGCAGGCCAAGGAGTTCTACTGCGTCTACCACGCCTGGGTGTTCAACCTGAAGGGCGACCTGACCGCGGCGGCGTTCCGGCGCGGCATACGCGGCGAAGGCGGCCTGCCGGCGGACTTCGCGCTGGAGGACCACGGCCTGCACAAGCTGCGCGTGGCCACCTTCCACGGGCTGGTGTTCGCCTCGTTCGACCACGACATGATGCCGATCGAGGACTGGCTGGGCGAAGTCGGCGACGGCCTGAAGCGCGTGCTGAGGAAGCCGCTCAAGGTGCTGGGCTACGACACCCAGCGCATCCACGCGAACTGGAAGAACTACCACGAGAACCCGCGCGATTCCTTCCACGCGAACATCCTGCACACCTTCTACGGCACCTTCGGCCTGTCGCGCCAGTCGCAGGAATCGGCGATGGTGATCGACCGCGGCGGCCGGCACGTCTACTTCTACACCAAGGTCGGCACCGAGAAGTCGGACTCCAACTACAAGGAAACCGCCTCGGGCCTGCGCTCGCACAACAGCGACTTCAAGCTGAAGGACGGCAGCCTGCTCAAGTGGGTGGACGAGTTCGGCGACGGGGTGAACATCCAGATCCTGTCGCTCTACCCGACCTTCGTGCTGCACCAGGTGTCCAACAGCCTGGCCACGCGCCAGCTCGTCACCTACTCGCCGACCATGGCCGACCTGCACTGGACCTACTTCGGCTTCGAGGACGACACCCCGGAGATGACCGACCTGCGCCTGTTCCAGCAGAACCTGCTGGGCTCGGCGGGCCTGGTGTCGATGGAGGACGCGAGCGTGTGCGAGATGATCCGCCGCGCCATCGCCGACGGCGCCAACGGCGAATCCTTCATGGAAATGGGCGGGCGCGACCTGACCGGCGGCGGAAACAGCAAGCTGTCGGAAAAGGCGCTGCGCAATTTCTGGAACACCTACCGCACGCAGATGGCGCTTTGACAGGGATGATGAGCATGGCCACGCTGCACGACACCCCGCACCGCGCGATCGAGAACCTGCTCTACGAGTGGGCGCGCACCATCGACGAGGACCGGCTGGAACAGCTGGGCGAGTTGATGCTGCCTTCGGCCACCTACAAGGTGACCTCGCGCTTCAACGCCGACCGGGGCATGCCCTCGGCGGTGATCGATTGCCGCTCCAGCGACCAGCTGCAGGACCGCATCACGTCCATGCGCGTGGCCAACGTCTACGAGAAGCACTTCTACCGGCACGTGGTATCCGGCGTGCAGGTGGTGGGCGGCAGCGAGGCCGCAGGCTGGGACGTGCGCGCCAACTACCTGATCGTGAAGACCATGGAGCACGACGGCTCGATCACGGTGTTCTCCAGCGGCCAGTACCGCGACCGCGTGGTGCTGGACGGCGGCGAGCCGAAGTTCGCCGCGCGCCTGGTGGTCTACGACTCGCGCATGATCGACACGGTGCTGGTCACGCCGATCTGAACCCGGCCGGCCGCGGTCAGTCCGCCTTCGCGCCCGACTCCTTGACCACCTTGGCCCACTTGGCGATCTCGGCGCGGGTGAAGCTGCCGAGCTGCTCGGCGCTGCCGCCCACCAGGTCTGCCGTGCCCTGCGCCGACAGGCGCTCGCGCGTCTCCGCATGGGACAGGTGGCGGTTGATGTCCGCGTTCAGGCGCGTGACGATGTCCGGCGGCGTGCCGGCCGGCGCGTAGTAGGCGAACCACGCGGTTGCCTCGAAGCCCGGCGTGCCGGACTCGGACATGGTGGGCACCTCGGGCAAGGACGCCAGGCGCTTGAGGCTGCTGACCGCGATGGCGCGCAGCTTGCCGGCGCGCACGTGCACCAGCACGTCGCTGGCGGTGCCGAACAGCAGCTCGGTCTGGCCGCCCAATACCGCGGTGACCGCCGGGGCGCTGCCCTTGAACGGGATGTGGTTCAGGCGCACGCCCGCCGCCGAGCCGAACATCTCGGCCGACAGGTGCGGCGTGCTGCCCGAGCCGTTGGATCCGAAGTTCAGCTGGCCGGGTTTGGCCTTGGCCAGCGCGATCAGGTCGCGCAGCGACTGCGCCGCCACCGTCGGATGCACCACCAGCAGCGTCGGCTGCGTGGCGACCAGCACGATGGGGGCGAAGTCCTTCACCGGGTCGTAGGACAGCTTGGGGTAGAGGCTGGCGTTGATCGCATGCGGGCCGATGCCACCGACCATGATGGTGTAACCGTCGGCGGGGGATTTCGCGGTGAATTCGGTGCCGACGATGGCATTGGCGCCGACGCGGTTCTCCACCACCACCGGCTGGCCGAGGGTATCGGTCATGCGCGGGCCGAGCACCCGCGCGACGACGTCGTAGTAGCCGCCCGCCGGGTAGGGCACCACGACCTTGACCGGCTTGGACGGCCAGGCGCCGGATGCCGAGGATTGGGCGAGCGCGGGTTGCACCGTGCCCAGAGCCAGGATGGCTGCCGCGGTGGCCGCTGCGATGGCGGGAATGCTCTTCATCTTGTTCATGGGGTCCTTCCTCCTGTTGTTGCCTTGCCGACGCGCTATTCCGACAGGAATGCGTCCACCAGCTTGCTGAAACGTGCCGCATGCTCGATCTGCGTCCAGTGGCCGCAGCGCCCGAACACGTGCAGCTGCGAGCGCTCTATCCAGTTGGCCAGCGTCACCGCATTGGACACCGGGATCACCTTGTCGTCGCGCCCGTGCACCACCAGGGTCTCGTTCGGCAGGCGGCGGATGTCGGCCTCGGGGCTGCACAGTCCCTCGATGCCCTGCTGGCGTGGCGCCGGGAACATGGCCGAGAACGACTCCTGGAAGCCGGGGCGGATGCTCGCCTGGTAGCGGACCTGCGCCAGCTCGTCGGTGACCAGCTTGCGATCGAAGGCGAAGATGTCCAGCAGCTTTTTCATGTTCTCGATGGATGGCGTGTAGCCCCAGGTCGCGTCCAGCCCGGCGGTGAGCGGGAAGGACACGCCCACGCTGCCCATCAGCACCAGCTTGCGCACCCGCTTCGGGTGGCGGATCGCCAGCGCCAGCGCGAGGCCGCCGCCGAAGGAGTTGCCGACCACGTCGGCCTGCGCGATGCCCAGCGCATCCAGCAGCCCGATCGCGTGCGCCACCCAGGCATCCAGCGTCCACTTCGCGCCCGCCGGCCGGTCGGTGAAGCCGAAGCCGACCATGTCGGGCGCGATGACGCGCCGCGCCGGGGCCAGCGCCGGGATGGTGAAGCGCCAGTTCGCATAGGCGCTGACGCCGGGTCCCGAGCCGTGGATCAGCAGCACCGGCGTGCCGGACCCCGTCCTGGTGTCGTGGTAGTTGGTGCGTATGCCCGCGGCGAGGATGCTCTCGCCGATCTCGGGGTTGTTGTCAGCCATGGGTGCCTCGTTGGTTTCGGTTCGGCGCTACAGCGGCAGCGCGAGCAGGGTGTCGGTCTCGGAACTGTCGCAGACCACGATCTTCTGGCGGAACAGGCTGGGCTGGCTGCCATCCACCTCGATGCGGTCGAGGTAGCGGCCGCTGGCGAACAGCATGCCCTGCCCGCCGCGCACCACCCGCACCACCATGAAGCTGGTCTCCGTCTCGATGCTGCCGTCGGCGTGCGTGGTGAGCAGCACCGGCATCGACAGCACGTGGCGGTAGGACTGGCCCTCGTAGATGTTGGCCTCGCGCAGCGACTTCACGCGGTCGGACAGCGCATCGCGCGAGTCGGCGTAGATCAGTCCGACCGGAAAGCCGCGCTGGTGGTTGTCGGCCGAGGTGACCTTGTAGGTACAGTCCTGGGTGAAGAAGCCCGGCCAGTGCTCCAGTTCGTCGTTGTCCAGGCAGCGGGCATAGCGCGACTGCAGCGCCTGCACCCGCATCAGCAGCATCAGTTCGGCGTCGCCCATTCAGATCCCCATCCTTGCGCGCCAGGCCTTCCAGAATCCGCGTATCGAGGCCTCGGTGGCGCGCGTGTCCTGCGTCTCGGTGCCGCTGCCGCCCATCTCGACAATGGAAGACTCGGCGCCGGCCGCGGCGATGCCGCGCTCGACGAAGTTCCCCACCGCGCCGTCCTCCATGGACACGTAGCCCGCCGGCCCGACCAGGTTGGCGTGCTTCAGGCGCAGCGCGCGCAGCTTCGCGTCGTCGTCCTTGAAGCCGAGGTAGGTCCACACCAGGTGAGTGCGCCCCACTCCTCTGGGGATCACCTGGCGCACCACCAGGCTGTTGTGGATCTCCTGCAGCACGAAGCCCGGGAAGATGGACAGGATCTGCACCTGGCAGGAATCGCCGAACTCGTCCCGGATCTCCAGCAGGCTGGCGTCGGCCAGGCGGAAGGCCTCTTCCTTGTTGGCGCGCAGGCCCGACTGCTCGTAGGCGTCGTCGCGCCCGCCCTGGTGCGAGATCGAATAGCTCACGTGCTGGCCGCCGGACTCGTCCACGATCAGCCCGCCGCCCTGCGACATGCGCGAGATCCGGAAGGTGGCGAAGAACAGGTGCAGCAGGCTCGAATGGTAGGAGTCGCGCACGTTCTCGAAGTACAGCTTCCAGTTGTTGTTCAGCACCTGGGTGTAGCTGCCCAGCACCGCCAGCGGCTTGCACAGCACTCGCTCCATGCGCTCGCGGATCTGCGGGCCCAGCCACTGCTCCAGCGGCGGCGTGTCGTCCGACAGCGTGCCGAATACCAGCCCGCAGTACACCGCGGTGCGCAGCTTGCGCGGACCCTTGCCCTCCAGCGTGAAGGACTCGGGCATGCCGCCGCGGCCGTTGACCCCGCGCCGGAATGCGACGCCGGTGAGGTTGCCGCGCAGGTCATGGCTCCATGCGTGGTAGACGCAGGTGAAGTCCTTCGCCGTGCCGTGGTTCTTCAGCGCCAGCAGCGAGCCCCGGTGCGCGCAGCGGTTCTCGAAGGCGTTGATGCTGCCGTCGGTGTCGCGCGCGACGATCACCGGCATGTCGCCCACGTGCGTGGTCTTGTAGTCGCCGTGCCCGGGCAGTTCCACTTCCAGGCACAGGTAGTGCCACACCGGACCGCGGTAGATGCGTTCCTGCTCCAGGTCGTAGATCGCCTGGTCCTGGTAGGCCCAGTAGGGCACGCGGGTCAGGCCGCCCTCAGGCCAGGTGCGGGGCCAGGTCCGTGGCGCTTGGCCATCAACTCCCAGCGGCATCCGGGTCTCTGCGTTCATGCTGCCTCCTCCTGTCCGCGCCCTGGTCAGAATCCCTGGCGCGGAAATCAGCCGTGCATTATCTGCCCGCCGTTGGGGTGGATCACCTGGCCGCAGAAGAATTTCGCGTCGTCGCCGGCGAGGAACACGTAGCTGGGCGCGACATCGGCCGGGTCGGCCAGCCGCCCCAGCGGCAGCGACGCGGCGATCGCCTGCTTGCGCTCGGCGGGTAGCGGGTCGAAGCCGGTGTCGATCAGGCCGGGGCCCACGCCGTTGACCAGGATGCCGTGCGGCGCGAGCTCGCGCGCCAGCGCGCGGATGAAGCCCAGCATCCCGGCCTTCATGGTCGAGTAGGCGAGGTAGTTCTCGCGCCCGAGGTAGGGCAGCTGCGACACGGTGCAGATCACGCGCCCGGACTTGCGCGGAATCATGTGGCGCGCCGCCTCGCGCGCGCACAGGAAGGCGCCGCGCAGGTGCACCGCCGCCATGCGGTCCCAGTCCGCGACCGAGGTGTCGAGGATGGGCCGCGCCAGCTGGATGCCGGCGTTGTTGACCAGGATGTCCAGGTGGCCGAGCGCGGCGACCGCATCGCTGAAAGCCGCGGCGACCTGCGTTTCGTCGGTCACGTCACAGCGCAGCGGGATGCAGCGCCGGCCTAGCGCGGCGAATTCGCGCGCGAGGCTGTGCGCCTCGTCTTCGCGGTCCAGCCAGAGGATCGCGACGTCGGCGCCGGCGCGCGCATAGGCCAGCGCGACCGCGCGGCCGATGCCGGTGTTGCCCCCGGTGATGAGCGCAGTGCGCCCCTGCAGGGGATGGGAAGCGGGGTTGGCGGATGCGGTCATGGCGGCCTGTGTGGGTTGGGCTGGTAGCCCGGGCAGTATAGGCTCGCGTCCCTGCCGCCCCGGCGCACCAGGCCAGTCTCATTGCCAGCCGGTGAAAATGGCCAGAAATAAGCTAAGCGGCTGTTTTTATTGTTATTTTCAAACTTCCCACTCGCGCCAGCCCGAGAGCAGAGGGAAATACAGGCCGAGGCGCACCGCGCCAGCTTGCGCATCCGGCCGCTCGTCAGACACGACGCGCACGCCCTGTGCATAGCGCTCGAGCTGCGCGCGGTAGCGTTCCTGCTCGCGGTCGAGGAAGGCCTCGCGGTCCGGGCCCTCGTGGCTGGAGGTCTTGTAGTCCACGATCCAGCGCACCCCCTGCTCGTCCACGAAGCTGCGGTCCATCACCAGCAGGCGCACGCCGCCGTGCGTGGCGACGCGCAGCCGGTACTCGTTGCGCGCCGACGCGCGCGG
>CAIVVS010000276.1 GCA_903909415.1 uncultured Pseudomonadota bacterium
ATTGAGGTCGCGCCCGCCGGTGCCGATCGCCTGGCTGATGCCCGCGCCCAGGCGGTCCACGAGCGATGTGACCTGCTGCAGGCCGGTGCCGGAGGCGGCGATGCAGCCGACCGCGCCGCGGCGCACGCGGTTCGCGAAACCCAGCGGCACGCCGTCGATGATGGCGGTGCCGCAGTCCGGGCCCATCAGCAGCAGCTTCTTGTCCGCGGCCAGGCGCTTCATCGCGACCTCGTCGGCCAGCGCGACGTTGTCCGAGAACAGCATCACGTTCAGCCCGGACTTGAGCGCCTTGGTCGCCTCGGCAGCGGCGTACTCGCCGGGCACCGAGACCAGCGCGAGGTTGGGCGCGGCGCGCGCGGCCATCGTGGACGAGGCCAGCGCTGAGGCCAAGGTGCGCGGCGCGACCGGACCGGAAGCAGCCGTCGTGCCCGTTGAGCTTGCAGGACCGGACGCCAGCAGCGCATCGGCCTTGCCCTGCGCGGCCGCCGCGGCGGCATCGCTGCGCGCGCGCACGATCACCAGCAGGTCGCTGGGACCGGGCTGCGCGACGCCGGGGATGGGCCCCTCGCCCAGCAGGCCGGTCTCGCGCAGCAGCGCGAGGTTGCCCTCGGTGGCCATGATGGCCGAGGCCTGCTCGACGCCGGGGACTTCCAGCAGCGCGGCCGACAACTGCATCAGCGCGACCGAGTCGCGGTAGCTGTTCTTGAGTATGCGGATGCTCTGTGCCATGAACGTGTTCCTTCGGGTGTGGCTCAGTGGATCGGCGGCAGGCCGAGCGGACGCGCCTGCTCGACCAGCTTCATCGCGATAAGGATGGACGGCTCCGAGTAGTGCGGGCCGATTACCTGCAGGCCCACCGGCAGCCCGGCGCGCGTCAGTCCCGCGGGCACGCTGCCGGCCGGCAGGGTCGCGATCGACACGCAGAAGGTCGGCGCGATCCAGTCGATGTAGTTGGTGAGTTTCCTGCCGTTCACTTCGTCGGGGAAGTTCTGCTCCACCGGGAAGGGCGCGACCGGCGTGGTCGGCGCGAGCAGCAGGTCGTACTTCGCGAACAGCTCGCGGAAGCGGTGCCAGATCAGCGCGCGGGTGCGCTCGGCGCGGGCGATGGACTGGATGTCCAGCGCGAGGCCGGCGCGGATGTTGCCCGCGAGGTTGGGGCCGATGATGTCCAGCTTGTCCAGGCGGTCCCAGTGGTTGGCGAGCATGGACTCGCCGCGCAGCGCGATGAAGGCATCACGCGCATCGGAGAAGTCGCACTGGATCTCCTCCACCGTCGCGCCGGCGGCCGCCAGACCGAGCGCGGCCTCGCGGCACAGCGCCGCGACTTCCGGGTCCACGCCTATGCCCACCATGTCCGGGCACCAGCCGACGCGCTTGCCCTTCATGTCCTTGGCGGCATTCACCAGGTCGAGCGCGCTTTTCCACGGCGCCTCGCGCGACAGCGGCGACAGCGGCGTGAGGCCCTTCATCGCGTCCAGGAACAGCGCCGCATCGGTGGCATTGCGCGCCATCGGGCCGGCCACGCTCTGGTCGTGCCAGGGCAGGTTGGCCGGGTGCTGCGGGATCAGGCCGGGCGTGGTGCGCAGGCCGACCACGCCGCAGAAGGCGGCCGGGGTGCGCACGCTGCCGCCGAAGTCCGTGCCCTGCGCCAGCGGCACCATGCGCGCGGCCAGCGCCGACGCGCCGCCACCGGTGGAGCCGGAGGCGGACATGCGTTCGTCCCAGGGATTGCGCGTCGCACCGAACACCGCGTTCACGGTATTCGCGCCGGCGGCGAACTCGGGCGTGTTGGTCTTGCCGACGATCAGCGCACCGGCGGCGCGGATGCGGCGCACGATCTCCGCGTCCTCGGTCGGCACATGGTCGGCGTAGAGCTTGGAGCCCCAGGTGGTGCGGATACCCGCCGTCGGCGTGACGTCCTTGATGCCCACGGGGACACCGGCCAGCATGCCGGTAGTCGCGCCCTTGGCCACCGCCTCGTCCACCGCCTTGGCCGCGGCGCGCGCCACGTCCTCCGACAGGGTGCAGAAGGCATTGAGCCTGGGGTTGGTTCGCGCAATGGCCGCGAGGTGGGCCT
The DNA here is from genome assembly GCA_903909415.1 of uncultured Pseudomonadota bacterium. The sequence goes on from CAIVVS010000276.1 coordinate 2,078, forward strand.
CCAGCACTTCGGTGGCGCTGGCCTTCTTGCCCTTGACCAGCGCGACGAGGCTGGCGGCAGATTCCCGGGTCAAATCCATGGGGTGCACTCCTTGTTTCTGGCACACGACTTGCTGATAGAAGCGATCTTTGATTCGTAACCTGATTCCAGACCGGAGGAGACAGCATGCAGACCGTGGACGTGATCCGCATCCCGACCAAGGGCCCCGGCGACACCTCGGGCCTGGCCGCCCTGATAGACAACGGCCGGCTCGCGCCCGCCGACATCATCGCGGTCATGGGCAAGACCGAGGGCAACGGCTGCGTGAACGACTACACCCGCGAATACTCGACCGCGATGCTGGCAGCCCTGCTGGGAAAGCACCTCGGCCTGGAACCGCATGTGGTGGAACAGCGCGTCGCCTTCGTCATGTCCGGCGGCACCGAAGGCGTGATGTCGCCGCACATCAGCGTGTTCGCACGCAGGAAGCTGGCCGATCCCGTCGCAACTGCGCCTGCCACCAACGCACCGAAGCGCCTGGCCATCGGCATCGGCTTCACGCGCGACTTCCTGCCCGAGGAAATGGGACGGCAGGCGCAAATCACCGAGACCGCCGCCGCGGTGCGCGCGGCCATGGCCGACGGCGGGATCGAGTCCACCGCCGACGTGCACTTCGTGCAGGTGAAGTGCCCGCTGCTCACGTCCGAGAAGATCCGCGCCGCGCGCGGCCGCGGCATAGCCCCGGTCGCGGGCGACACCTACGAATCCATGGGCTACTCGCGCGGCGCCTCGGCGCTGGGCGTGGCCCTGGCCATGGGCGAGGCGCCGGCTGCCGCGCTCACCGACGAGGCGGTGCTGCACGACTGGTCGCTCGCGTCCTCGGTCGCTTCGGTGTCCGCGGGGATCGAGCTGCACAACAACGTGGTGATCGTGATGGGCATGAGCCGGCACGCGACCAGCCCCTACGTGATCGCGCACGACGTGATGAAGGACGCGATCGATGCCAAGGCGGTTCATCGCGCCCTCGCCGCGCTGTCGCTCACCGAGGCCGACATGGAAGCCCGGCTGGTGAACGTGTTCGCCAAGGCCGACGCCAGCCCGGACGGCATGGTGCGCGGCGCACGCCACACCATGCTGAACGACTCGGACATCAACTCGACGCGCCACGCCCGCGCCGCGGTGAACGCGGTGATCGCCTCGGTGGTGGGACAGAGCATGGTCTATGTGTCGGGCGGCGCCGAGCACCAGGGCCCGCCCGGAGGCGGGCCCGTGGCCGTCGTCGCGCGCGCCTAGCTGGACTGGGCCCGGGCTTACTCGCCCAGGTCCACGATGGCGATCACCGGGCCGCCACCCTGCGGACCCTGGTGCATCGCGTCCACGGACACGAACACGGCAGGGTCGCCGATCGCGCACGCGGCCACGCCGCCGACCGCCGCCTTGGAATGGCGGTGGTGGTGCACGTCGGAGTCGTCCAGCATGATCTGGCGGCGGCCGCGCAGCTTGGCGTTGTGGTCGGCCTCGCACTTGAGGAACACGTTCACCAGCTTGCCGTTCAGGTCCGAGGCGCGCGCGCGCTCGGGCAGATTGAGGCCGGCGTTGCGGATCGCGTCGTAGATGCCGTCGATGTCCAGCGCATCCTTCATCACGCTGTGGCCGATGCGGAAACGCCCGCCCGCGCCGGCCTTGTTGCCCAGCAGGACGATCTGCGCCTGGATCAGCTCGACGCCCGAGGAGCAGGACGCGACCGACGAGTACAGGTCCAGGTCCTTGCAGATCTGCTCGGCGCGCGGCATGGAGATCTCGCCCAGCGCCACGCCAATGCCCAGCGCGGTGGTGCCGTTGGACACGCCCATGGAGTCATGCACCTCGCAGGCCACGGTCTGGCCGCGCGAATGCGCGTCGGCCACCCAGTCCACCGTCAGCAGCGGCGTCTTGGTCTGCACGTAGTGCACGTCCTTCGGGTCGGTGATGCCGGCGTCCTTCATCGCGGCGCGCACGCCGTCGGCGACGACCTCGACCATGCGCACGCGGCCGATGTCCTCGGGCTTGAGTTCGGCGCTCATCGCCGTGCCCATCACCAGACGGTCCTTGTCCTTGGGGCCGGTCTTGGCATTGCGCGCGAACACGGTGGCGTGCGGCGTGATCACGCCGTCGCAGCCACCCGACCAGACCATGGGGATCTGCTTGATGTCGGCGGCGCTGCGCTTGCCGTGCTTGGAGACGACCGCGCGGAACGCCTGGTCCGAGAGGATGCGGGTGAAGTCGTTCACCCCGCCGTTGCCCTCGGTCTTGCCGATCACCGCGATGACTTCATCGGCGGTGAACTGCCCGCGCTTGATGCACTCCTCCAGCCCGGAGGCGTCCATCACGCTCTTGATCTCGACTTTCGCGACTTCGATGGCCATGCTGTGCTCCTGTTGAATTGTCTATATTAAACAGCCACTTACCTTATTTCCGGCTAATTCTTTCCCTGCAGGCGGCGAAACCCTTCGCCGCGGTCGATCATGGGCAACGGTTCCTTGCGCGATGCACGCAGCTTCGTGCGCAGCGCATCGGTCGCAGCAGCATCGACACGCAGTCCGTCCAGCGCGCCCTCGCCTGTCCCCGTGACCACCACCACGCCGTAATCATCCTTCGCCGCGGCCTGCGACACCTTGCCCTGCACCACGTCCAGCAGCACCGCTGCCGGATCGCGCGCCAGCGCATCGCCCCAGCCGCCGCCGCCGGTGGTGCGCACGCGCAGCACCTGCCCGGCCTTGAGCGGCTCGCCGTCCACGAGGCCGCCGAGGTTCCGGGCCTCGCCATGCGCGTCGGCAATCGCGAGGAAGGGCTGGCCGGCCTGGCCGCCGGACACGCCGTAGCAGCCGAGCTTCACCCGGTCGGCGGTCACGATGGTGTGGCAGTCCACCAGCACGCGGTAGTCCTTGTCATAGCCCAGGCCGCCGCGGAACTGGCCGGCGCCGCCGGAGTCGGTGGCCAAGGCGAGGCGATCGACGCGGATCGGGTAGCGCGTCTCGGTGAACTCGGCCGGCTGGTTGCGCGAGTCGGGCACGATGTGGATGGTGTCCGAGCCGTCGGCGTAATAGCGCCCGCCCGAACCGCCGCCCAGCACCTCGCGCGACAGGAAGGACTTGCCGTTCGCGTCATTGCCGTAGAAGCCGGTGTATCGGATGGTTTCCTGGTCGGCCGGCATGCGCCCGCCCACCGCGTGCGCGACCACGCCGTTCAGCAGGCCGATGCAGCGCAGCAGCACGAAGGAGCGCGCATTGGTCGGCGCCGGCCACTCGGGCGTGATCAGCGTGCCCTTGGGCGGGAACACGATGTCGAACACCTCGCACACGCCTTCGTTCACGAAGATCTCGGCGGCGCGCTCGGGCGTCTCGGCGAGGTTGCGCAGCACCGGCGCGATCCACTTCACCAGGAAGGCGCCGTCGGCATAATCGGCCGGCCAGTTCAGCGGGCCGGGGGACTGCGGGTCGGTGCCGGTGAAGTCCAGCTTGATCCTGCCGCCGCGCTTGTCCATGCGGATCGCGATGCGGTAGAGCGCGGGTTCCCCGGGCAGGCCCCGGTCGTTCTCGATGTAGTCCTCCCAGCGGTATTCGCCGTCGGCGATGCGCGGGAGCAGTTCGTTGACGAAGGTGTCGCGGCACTTGTCGAGCATGGCCTGGAAGCAGGCCTCGACCGTCTCGGTGCCGAAGCGCGCGAACAGCTCTTCCAGCCGGCGCGCGCCCATCATGATGGCCTGGCCCTCGGAGTCCAGGTCCGCCTCGAGGATCTCCGGCAGCCGGGTGTTGCGCCGGATGATGCGGAAGGCCTCGTCGTTGCGCTTGCCCTCGCTGTACAGGCGGATCGGCGGAATCGCGATGCCTTCCTCGAACACCGAGGCCGCCGTGCCGGGCATGGAACCGGGCACGCGCCCGCCGATGTCGTCATGGTGGCCGAAGGCCTGGATGTAGGCCACCACCTCGCCGTCGTTGAACACCGGCACCGTCTGGCACAGGTCGGGCAGGTGGCCGATCGAGCCCTCGGTGAGGTAGGTGTCGTTCATCAGGAACACGTCACCCGGTCGCATGGTCTCGGGCGGGTAGTCGCGCACCACGGCGTTCGGCATGGCCGAATAGGAACGACCGGACAGCTTGCGGCAGTAGCGGTCGAACAGGCCGACGCGGTAGTCATGCGCCTCGCGGATCATGGGCGAGCGCGCGGTGCGCTCGATCGCGATCTCGATCTCGCGCTCGATGGAATTGACCGTGCCCTCGACGATCTGCAGCACGATCGGGTCCACGTCCACCGGCCTGGTGCGCACCGGAGCGGACGGCCAGGGCTTGCGGGCCGGCTTGGCTGAGCTCATCGCTTTGCTCCCTTGGTCGACAGTTCGGTGACCTTCTCCCGCACCAGCATGATCCCGTGCGGGTCCATCTCCAGCCACTGGCCGGGCAGCACCACGGTGGTGGAGCCGAATTCCTCGACCACGGCCGGGCCGTCGATGCGCTGGCCGGGCGGCAGCGCCGCGCGGTCGTAGATGGCCGTCTCGACCCACTTGCCGTCGAACCACACTTGGCGCATGTCCTTCTTGGCTGGCAGCACGCCGGGACGCGGCTCGAGCTTGGGCAGGGCCGGGCGCTCGATCGCGCCGAAGCCGGACACGCAGTAGTTCACCAGTTCCACCTTCTGCCGGCCTTCATAGTCGTAGCCGAAGGACTTGCGGTGCGCGGCGTGGAAGTTGGCCAGCAGCTTCTCGACGAAGCCCGCATCCACCGGCCCGGCGGGCGCGGCGACGCGTACTTCCATCGACTGCCCGGCATAGCGCAGGTCGGCCTCGCGCACGGTGCGGCAGCGCGAAGGCTCGATGCCGTCGCGCTGCAAGGCGGCCACCGCCTCGCCCTCGAGCCTTGCGTAGACCGATGCGAGGTGCGGTGCATCGATCTCGTCCTCATGCACCACGCGGGTGGCGATGTGGTCGGTGCGCCAGTCCACCGCAAGCAGGCCGAAGGCCGAGAGGTTGCCCGGGTTGAAGGGCACGATGCAGCAGGCCATGCCGAGCAGGCGCATCACCGCCGGCGACTGCGCCGGACCGGCGCCGCCGAAGGACAGCAGCGCGAAGCGGCGCGGGTCGATGCCCTTCTGGATGGTCATCTGGCGGATGCAGTTGGCCTGGCTCCAGTTGGCGATCTCGATGATGCCCTCGGCCAGTTGCTCCACGGACAACTTGGAACCCAGCTTGGCGGCCAGCGCGGCGATGCCGGCGCGCGAACGCGCCACGTCCAGCTTGATGCCCCCGCCTATCAGCGAGGGCGGCACGCGGCCCATCACCAGGTTGGCGTCGGTGGTGGTCGGCTGCTCTCCACCGTTCGGGTAGCACATCGGGCCCGGCACGGCGCCCGCGCTCTTGGGGCCGACCTTGAGATGGCCTTCGCGCGACACCCAGGCGATGGACCCGCCGCCGGTGCCTATGGTCTCGATGTCTATCATCGGGATGCGCACCGGGAAGGCGCCGATGGAAGACCCGTTGGTGATGTGCGGCTGGCCGGACTCGATCAGGCAGATGTCGGTCGAGGTGCCGCCGGCATCCAGCGTGACCACATCCTCGAAGCCGGCGATCTTCGCCACCACCGAGCAACCGAGCGCGCCCGCGGCCGGGCCGGACAGCGCGGTGGTGATGGGTTTCTGCACCACCTGCTCGGCCGAGATCACCCCGCCCGAGCTCTGCATCACCAGGAAGGGCTTGGCCGACAGGTCCGCGCCCAGCTGGTCCTTGATGCGCTGCAGGTAGATGCTCATGTGCGGCTTGACGAAGGCGTCCACCAGCGTGGTCATGGCGCGCTCGTACTCGCGGTACTCGGGCAGCACCTCGCAGGACAGCGACACGGTCAGCGCCGGGTACTCGGCCAGCAGGATCTCGCGCACCCGCTTCTCGTGCGCGGCATTCGCATAGCTGTGCAGCAGGCACACGCCCACCGCGCGCACCTGGTGCTCGCGGAAGAAGCGCGCCGCGGCCACGACGCTCGCCTCGTCCAGCGGCTCGACCACGCCGCCGCGGAAGTCCAGCCGCTCGCCGACTTCGCACACGCGGTGCAGCGGCACGATGCGCTCGGGCTTCACCCAGAAATAGGAATTGCCGTAGCCGTCGGGCACCGCCTGGCGCGCGATCTCCAGCATGTGGCGGAATCCCTGCGTGACCACGAGCCCGAGTCCGTCGATCGCGCCCTGCAGCAGCGCATTGGTCGCGACCGTGGTGCCGTGAGACAGCGTCGCGACCTGCGAGGCCTGGGCGCCGGCCTGCTCGAGGATGGCGCGCACGCCGTTGACCAGGCCGATGGCCGGGTTGGCGGGCGTGCTGGACACCTTGGTCACGTGCATGCGGCCGCTGGCCGCATCGACCGCGACGATGTCGGTGAAGGTGCCGCCGGTGTCGATGCCGATGCGGTAGACGCCCGGGGCGCCGGGGGCGCCAGGGCGCGCGGGATCGGACTCAGCCATGCTGGAGGCTCCGGTGTGCTGGGGGCCGCGCGGCATGGAAACGGCGCGCGCGCGGACAGGAGCGACACCATACGGCGCGCCGCCTCGCAGAGTCAAACAGGGAGGGGCGATCCAGCCATCGGGATTTCCGATCGGTCACGTCCCGCAATGGCCCGGGCGCCCGGTCCGCGCGCGACGCCCGGCCGGGCCTCTCGATCAAACCGCATGTTCAACCGGCATGCTCAAGCCGTGGGCGCGTCCATCAGCACCTCGCGCACCAGCGCCAGCTGCGCCTCGCGCCGAGCCGAGCGCGCGTCGCGGGCGCGGAACAGCGCGAAGGCCACCGAGCGCGCCGGCTGTATCGGCAACACGCGCAGCAGCCCGAGCTCGGCCTCCTGCTGCGCGGCCGGCAGCGGCATCAGCGCCACGCAGCGGCCCTGGCGCACGATCCACTTCATGGTCTCGATGTTGTCGGCCACCGCGTGCACGTA
>CAIVVS010000277.1 GCA_903909415.1 uncultured Pseudomonadota bacterium
ACGCGCGCTTGCCGCCTATTCACGCGCGCTCCCGCGCCGGCCCGGCATCATGACCAGCACGCCGGCGGCGGCCCACACCGCCATCATCAGGTAGCCCGCGCCGTAGTCCCAGCGCGAGGCCACCGCGCTGAACGCCGGCGGTGCGATGATCAGGCCGGCGGTGCCGATCAGGAACACCGCGCCGGTGACGCGCCCCACCTGCCCGGGCGGTGACAGGCGCGCGACCTCGGCGAGGAACACGCCGTTCCAGCCCGAAGCGGTCATGCCGAACACGAACACCACCACCGCGAGCAGGGCGGTGGGCATCATGGGTCCGGCAAGCCCCAGCGCGAGCGAGCACACCGCCATCACCACGCCGATCAGCGTGAGCAGGCCGCGCGCGCCCATCAGCCGCCCCGAGGCCGCTCCCCATCCGAGCCGCCCGACCAGCCCGCCGGCCTGCGCCGCCGCGAGCAGCATGCCGGCTTCGGCCAGGCCCAGGCGCAGGTCGGCGACCAGATAGGACACGAGGAAGGCGTTCAGCGCGATCTGCGTGCCGATGTAGGCGAAGCTCGCCACCGCCAGGCGCAGCAGCATCGGGTGCCGGAGCACCAGCGTGATCGCATCGCGCAGGCCGGGCGCGCCGTGCGCCGGCGCCTGCGGCGAGGCCGGGTCGAAGCGCTTGCGCGGTGACTCCAGCACGATGCCCAGCGCCACCAGCATCGCCAGCGTCACCGCCATCGCGCCGCGCCAGTCGGTGAACGCGAGCAGCCAGGGGTACATGAAGCCGGCGATGATGCCGCCGGCCTGCACGCCGGTCTGCTTGAGCGAGAACACGAAGGGCTGCTCGGCCGGCGGGGTGACGCGCGCCAGCAGGAAGGAACTGGCCGGCGTCTCCGCGCCCATGCCCAGGCCGATCAGCAGCGAGGCCAGCAGCATCAGCGTGATCCACGCGGCGGGGCCCATGGCGCCGGCGCCATCGCCCATGGCCCCGGCGCCATCCATGGAACCCGTGCTGCCGGCGGCGATCGCGGTGGCCAGGCCCAGGCCCGCAGCCAGCATGCACAGCTGGCACACGCGTATCGAGCCCCAGCGCTGGATCATCGCGCCCGCGCCCAGCGACGAGGCCAGCGAGGCGACCCACATCAGCGACAGGAAGCCGCCCAGCCACGCGGTGTCCACGCCCAGCGATGCCGCGATGGTGGGCGCCATGACCGGCACCGCCATCATGGCCAGCGACACCACGACCATCACCGCGTTCAGCCAGAGGGCGGCGGCATAGTGGCCGGGCAGCGCCGCGCGGGCGCTCATGCGCAGGCTCCCGGCGCGGGTTGTATGGACGCGCGGCTCAAGCGCCGCCGCGGAAGCAGGAGTAGCCCCAGGGCGTGCACTTGAACGGCAGGTGGTAGTGCTGCGCCGGATCCGACAGGCCGAAGCGGTAGGGAACGACTTCCAGGAACGGCAGCGACGGCAGGGCGACGCCCGCGCCGCGGTAGAACTCGCCGACGTAGAACAGCGCTTCGTAGGTCGCGGATGGAAGCGTGGTGTCCAGCGCCGCGTCCTCCAGCAGGCCGCGCGCGCTGACCGCGCCGCTGGCGACCATCTTGCGCGGCGCGAGCTGCCACAGTTCCACGCGCATGCCGGCTGCGACCAGGCCGCGGCTCACGTCCACCACATGGATCGAGATCCCCGGCATGTCAGGAGCCCCGGTAGGTGCTGTACGACCACGGCGAGCACAGCAGCGGCACGTGGTAGTGCGCGGCCGGGTCGGCGATGTGGAAGCGCACCGGCACGCGCTCGAGGAACGGCGGGTCCGACAACTCGGCACCGGCGGCGGCGAAATAGGCGGACACGTGGAACACCAGCTTGTACAGGCCGACGGCCATCGCCTCGCCTTCCAGCAGCGGCGCGTCGGTGCGGCCGTCGGCGTTGGCCACGACGCTGCGGATCAGGCGCCACTTGTCGCCGTCGCGCACCGAGAAGTCGATGCGCATGCCGGCGGCCGGCCGGCCCGTGGCGGTGTCGAGCACGTGGGTGGACAGGCGTCCCATCACTGCCCCCCTTCGCCGAAGGCATCCTGCAGGCGCAGGCCGGTGATCAGGTAGACCTGCTGCAGGCAGGCCTCGCGCTCGGTGGCCGGGTCGTTCGCGAGCCGGCGCTCGAACTCGCTGAAGATCTTCGCCTTCGGGTTCAGGCGCGCCGCGATGATGAACGGATGGCCGAAGCGCTGGCCGTAGGCCGCGTTCAGGCGCGCGATGGTGTCCATTTCTTCCTTCGACAGCGAGGTCAGCCCGGCGGTCTTCTGCTCGTGGGTGGAAGCGTCGGTCAGGGTGCCGGTCTGCGCTTCCTTGCCGGCGAGCTCGGGGTGCGAGCGCAGCAGCGCCAGTTGCTCGTCCACCGAGGCTTCGCGCACCGCGGCGACCATGGCGGCGTGCAGCGCGGGCAGGTCGCCGAACGGCTGCTTCGTCCAGGCGCGCTCGGCCACCCAGGGGGAGTGCTCGAACACCCCGCCGAAAGCGGCGAGGAAGCCGGCGGGGTCCATGGCGTTGATGTCGGCGATGCGCAAGCGGCTGGCGGTCATGGCGGGCCTGGGTAGCGTAGGGGGGGATGTGGGGATGAGATGAGCGGGGCGGCAGGGCGGTTTCCCGCAGGCACCCTGCCGGTCAGGCTGTGTACACTGGAGAGCCTGATCGCATTGCAGCATCGATTTTACCCGAGACCATGAACGGCCCGACTCCGACATCGAGCGCAGCGTCCGGCAGCCCGGCCCCAGCCACGGCCCCGAACGCAACGGCGGGCGACGCCGTCGCGCAGCGCATCTGGGACCGCTGCGAGGAACTGGCGCGCCATTCCGAGCAGCCCAACGGCCTGACCCGCATCTTCCTCTCGCGCGAACAGGCCTCGGCCAGCCAGCTGGTGCTGCACTGGATGCGCGAAGCCGGCATGGCCGCGCGCATCGACGCCATCGGCAACGTGGTCGGGCGCTACGAGGGCGACCGGCCCGGCCTGCCCTGCCTGATGCTGGGCTCGCACCTGGACAGCGTACGAGACGCCGGCAAGTACGACGGCCCGCTGGGCGTGGTCACCGCGATCGAATGCGTGGCGAGCCTCCATGCGCGCGGCCTGCGCCTGCCGTTCGCGGTGGAAGTGGTCGGCTTCTCGGACGAGGAAGGCGTGCGCTTCGGCGCCACGCTGCTGGGCAGCCGCGCGATCGCCGGCACCTTCGATCCGGCTGCGCTGGATACCAAGGACCGCGGCGGCGTGACCATGCGCGAAGCGATGGAGAACGCCGGGTTCGACCCGGCCGCGATCCCGCGCGCGGCGCGGCGGCGCGAGGAACTGCTCGCCTATGCGGAACTGCACATCGAGCAGGGCCCGGTGCTGGAGGCCGAAGGGCTGGCCGTGGGCGTGGTCACAGCGATCAATGGCTTTACCCGGCTGCGGGTCACGGTGCACGGCGTCGCCGGCCATGCCGGCACGGTGCCGATGCGCCTGCGCGCCGACGCGCTCGCCGCCGCCGCCGAATGCGTCACCGCGATCGAGCAGGTCGCCGTCAGCGAGGCCGACCTGGTCGGCACCGTGGGCCGGCTGGAAACCTTCCCGGGCGCGATCAACGTGATCCCGGGCGAGGTGCGCTTCACGATGGACGTGCGCTCGCCCCGCAACGACAGCCGCGACCGCGCGGTGGCGGAGATGCTGGAGCGCATCCGTTCGATCTGCGCGTGCCGCGGCGTGAAGGCCGGCGTGGAACCGGTGCAGGACACGCGCGTGGCGGCCTGCGCGCCCTGGCTGATGAAGCAGGTCGAATCCGCGATCGCCGCCAGCGGCCAGCGCGTGTTCCGCCTGCCCAGCGGCGCCGGCCACGACGGCATGGCGATGATAGACATCGCCGACATCTGCATGCTGTTCGTGCGCTGCGAACGCGGCATCAGCCACAACCCGGCCGAGGCGGTGACCCTGGCCGACGTCGGTGCCGGCGCGCGCGTGCTGCAGCACTTCATCGAGCACTTCCAGGCCCGGGCCGGGCTTGCGTCCGCGGGAGCGGCGGCATGAGCGAGTCGGCGCGCCGCGCGGTGCGCGAGCACCTGGTCGCCGCGCGTGCCGAACAGGTGGCCATGCTCGCGGAACTCGTGCGCCAGCCCTCGGACAACCCGCCGGGTGATTGCGCGCCGCATGCCGCGCGCACCGCCTCGCTGCTGGAGGCCATGGGTTTCGCGGTGGAGCGGCACGTGGTGCCGGCGGAACTGGTGGCCGGCTGCGGCATGCGGTCCTGCGTGAACCTGGTGGTGCGCCACAGCTTCGGCAGCACCGACCGCGACACGCGCGGCCCGACCATCGCGCTGAACGCGCACGGCGACGTGGTGCCGCCGGGCGAGGGATGGAGCACCGATCCCTACGGCGCCGAGGTGCGCGACGGCCGCATGTACGGCCGCGGCGTGGCGGTGTCCAAGTCGGACATCGCCACTTACGCCTGGGCGCTGGCGGCGCTCAAGGCACGCGGTTCCACGCCGGCGGCGCCGCTGTCGGGCACGGTGGAACTGCACGTCACCTATGACGAGGAGACCGGCGGCGAGATCGGCCCGGCCTGGCTGCTGAGGTCCGGCCTGAGCAACCCCGACTACGCCATCGGCGCGGGTTTCGCGTGGGGTATCACCACCGCGCACAACGGCGCGCTGCACCTGGAGGTGGAAGTGCAGGGCCGCTCGGCGCACGCCGCCAGCCCGGCGGGCGGCGCGGACGCGATGGAAGCGGCCACGGCCATCATGAGCACGCTCTACGGCCTGCGGCGCGGCTACGACGTGCTGAAGTCCCGGATCCCCGGCATCAGCCACCCGACCCTGGTGATCGGCCTGGTGCGCGGCGGCATCAACACCAACGTGGTGCCGGACCGGGTGGTGTTCCGGCTGGACCGCCGCATCATCCCCGACGAGTCCGCCGCCGGCGTCGAGCGCCTGCTCACCGAGCAGATCATGGCTGCCGCCGCGCGCTGGCCCGACATCCGCTGCGAGGTGCGGCGCGTGATGCTCGCCTCGCCCTTCGTGCCCATGCCGGGCCAGAAGCTGCTGGTCGACGCGATCCGGCGCAATGCCTACGAGGTGCTGCACGAGGACCTCCATCCGCGCGGCGTGCCGCTGTACACCGACGCCCGGCACTACAGCGCCGCGGGCGTGCCCACCGTGCTCTACGGCGCCGGGCCGCGCACGCTGGAGGAGGCCAACGGCCACCGCGCCGACGAGAACCTGCTGCTGGATGACCTGTACCGCGCCACCGAAGTGGTCGCGCTCACCCTGATGGACCTGCTCACTCCCGACACGCACGGACCGCATTCGACATGACCCAGCCATACGACCCTTCCTATCCCCGCGACATGGCCGGCTACGGCCGCAACCCCCCGCACGCGGCCTGGCCGGGCGGCGCGCGCATCGCGGTGCAGTTCGTGCTCAACTACGAGGAGGGCGGCGAGAACAACGTGCTGCACGGCGATCCCGGCTCCGAGCAGTTCCTGTCGGAGATCATCGGCGCGGCGTCCTATACCGCGCGCCACATGAGCATGGAGTCGATCTACGAGTACGGCTCGCGCGCCGGGGTGTGGCGCATCCTGCGCGAGTTCGAGCGCCGCGGCCTGCCGCTCACCGTGTTCGGCGTGTCCATGGCGCTGGAGCGCCATCCCGAACTCACCTCCGCCTTCACCGAACTCGGCCACGAGATCGCCTGCCACGGCCTGCGCTGGATCCATTACCAGTCGATGGACGAGGCGACCGAGCGCGAGCACATGCGCCTGGGCACCGAGGTGATACGGCGCATGACCGGCGGGCAGTGGCCGCTGGGCTGGTACACCGGGCGCGACAGCCCGAACACGCGCCGGCTGGTGGTCGAGCACGGCGGCTACGAGTACGACGCCGACTACTACGGGGATGACCTGCCGTTCTGGACGACAGTGACGACGGCCTCGGGCGAGCACCAGCACCTGGTGGTGCCCTACACGCTGGACAGCAACGACATGCGCTTCGCCTCGCCTCAGGGCTTCAACACCGCGCAGCACTTCTTCGAATACCTGCGCGACAGCTTCGACGTGCTCTACGCCGAGGGCGCCGACGCGCCGAAGATGCTGTCCATCGGCATGCACTGCCGGCTGCTCGGCCGGCCAGGGCGCTTCCTCGCGCTGCAGAAATTCCTCGACCACATCGCCACGCGCGACCGGGTCTGGGTGTGCCGGCGGATCGACATCGCGCGGCACTGGAAGGCGACGTTTCCGACGTCGAAGTGAGCGGCGCCCAAGCAGGCTGCGCCCAAGCAGGCTGCGCCTAGCGCCCGCCGGACTCGCGTATCAGCGCTTCCATCTTCTGGAACCCGCGGCGGCGCGCGTGCGCCAGCGGCGTGACGCCGTCGCGGTCCGCGATGTTCGGGTTGGCCTTGTGCGCGAGCAGCAGGCGCACGATCTCGGTGTGCGCCGTGCCACCGTTGCCCAGGATCACGGCCTCCAGCAGTGCGGTCCAGCCCAGGTTGTTCACGTGGTTCACGTCCACCGCGGTGGCGAGCAGCTCGCGCACCGTCTCGACATGGCCGTAGTGGCAGGCCGGGATCAGCGCGGTGCCACCGTAGCGGTTGGTGCTCTTCAGGTCCGCACCGGCCGCCAGCGTCATGCGCAGGATCTCGAGGTGGCCGCGCGCGCCGGCCAGCAGGTAGGGGCTGTCCTGGATCGCGTCCTTCGCGTTCACGTCCGAGCCGGCCTGGACCAGCAGGCGCGCGGCCTCGACATGGTTGCCCTGGGTGGCTGCCAGCAGCGCGGTGCGCCCGCCGGCATCGCGCGCCTTCACGTTCGCGCCTGCCCCGATCAGCGCCGCGACCTGGCGCGCGTTGCCGGCAGCAGCGGCGTCGATCAGGGCGCGGCCCGGATCGGGGGATTGGGCTGCAGCAGGCAGGGAGGCTGAAATCATGAATAAAAACAGCGAGTTGAGCAGTTTTCGGCGGGTTTTCATCGTGGCTCCGTGCCGTGCGCCTGCAGCGTAGTTCTCTCTACGCAGCAGGCGCTACATAGGCGCTTAGTTGAGGCGGTCCTTGATCTTGTCGATGCCGGCCTGGCCACATGCATCGTCCAGGTGCCCGCCGGGCGCGCCGCTGACGCCGATCGCGCCGACGACTTCATTGCCCGCGCGGATCGGCAGGCCGCCGCCGACCGCCAGCACGTCGGTCACGTAAACCAGGTTCGCTGCCGCGGGGTTCTTCTGCCAGGCCTCGGCGACGGCGGCGGTGCCGTTGCGCGTGGTGAGCGAGGTGTAGGCCTTGCGCCGGCTGGTGTCGGGCGTGTGCGGGCCGGTGCCGTCGCCGCGCGCGATCACCTTCACCTGGCCCGACCGGTCGACCACGGTGGCGGCGACGTTGTAGCCATTCTTCAGGTAGGCCTCGACCGCCGTCATCGCTGCCTCGTTGGCCATGGCCAGGCTGATGTTGCGTTCGGCGCGCAGCTGGGCGTGGGCGCCGCCCGCGGCGAGCGCCGTCGCGACGGTGAACAGGGCGATGGCGGGTTTCAGGCTGGACTTCATGGTGGTTCTCCTCGTTTGCCCGGGGACCCCGCGGCGGCGTGTCGCCGTCGCGTTCCCCGTGGCGACATCCTGCTTGACCGGGCCGGATCGCGCATCCAGAATCCGTGCAAATCCAATTTGCAGGTTTGCAAACTCATGAAGGGCAGGCACCCGTTCGAGCGCGGCGACGTGGAACTGCTGCTGGCGCTGGCCGACAGCGGCAACCTCGCGCGCGCGGCGCAGGCGCTGGGGGTGCACCACGCCACCGCCTTCCGCCGCCTGGCCGACACCGAGTCCAAGGCGGGCGCGCTGCTGTTCGACCGGCTGCCCTCGGGCTATGCGCTGACCGAGGCGGGGCGGCTGCTGGTGGAGCCGGCACGGCGGCTGCGCGAGCAGATGCTGGAGTTCGACGCCCGGGTGCTGAACTTTGACCGCGCGCTGAACGGGCGCATCCGCGTGACCGCCTCCGACGGCCTGGCAAGTGGCTACCTCGCGCCGCACCTCGCGGCGTTCTCGCGCGCCCATCCCGACATCGAGCTGGACCTGCGGGTGGAGAACCGCACCCTGGACATCGCCGCGCGCGAGATCGACGTCGCCATCCGCCCGGCGAAGAAGCTCTCCGGTGGCATGGTGGGGCGCAGCGCCGGGCGCGTCGGCTACGCGCTGTATGCCGCCCCCGCGTACGCGCGCGCGCGGGGGGCCGTCGATCCCGTCGCGCCGGACCTGCGCGGGCACGACCTCATCCTGTACGCCGAGTCGCTCGGCTTCTACACCACGGCGGCCTGGCTGGAACGCCAGGCCAGGCGCGCGCGGGTGGTGGCGCGCGCCAACAACATGGCGGCGATGCTGGCGCTGGCGCAGGCGGGCGCGGGGGTGGCGGTGCTGCCCTGCGCGCTGGGCGATGGCGTGGCCGGCGTCACGCGCCTCGCGCCGCCGCTGGAAGTGCTGGCAACGCAACTGTGGCTGTGCACCCACCCGGACATCCGCAAGGTGGCGCGCATACGGGCACTGCTGGATGCGCTGCACGCGTCGATCAGCACCGACCGGGCGCGGCTGGCGGGCGAGCCCTGAAGGTCCGGACCCGGCGGGGCGGCTACAGCGTGACGGTGAAGCCCGGGTAGAAGCCGGTCTGCTCCTCCGGGTAGCCGCGCGGGTTGCAGACCACGCGCGTGCCGCGCACGTCGTAGTCGAACGCGGTGTGGGTATGGCCGTGGATCCAGAGCGCAGGTCCGCCCTCGGCCGTGCCCATCATCCGGTCCAGGTCCAGCACGAAGCCGGGATTGGCCGGGTGCTTGTCGAACTGGGCTGCGATCGAGCGCGGGTGCGGCGCGAAATGGGTGATGACCACGGTCTTGCCCTCGTGTGGCACGGCGAGCTGCGCCTGCAGCCAAGTGATCTGTTCGGCGTGCATGCGGATCGAATCCTCGGGCGTGAACCAGCGATCACCCAGGCGGATCATCTCGTGGTCGGGGTTGTAGCGCCGGCTGCGCTCGATCACGTCTTGGCGCGTGGCCTCGGGTTCCAGCGAGAAGTCGGTCCACAGCGTGCATCCGAGGAAGCGCACGCCGCCGATGACCGCGCTGGCGCAGTCCAGCACGCGCACCTTGCTGCCGCGTGCGGCCATCGCGATGTCCTCGTTCGCGCGGACCAGGTCATCTTCCCAGGCCTCGTGGTTGCCGGAGACGAACAGCACCGGCTGGGTGAAGCTGCGCTCCGCCCACTCGATGGCGGGCGCGCCGTTGGCGATGTCGCCGGCCAGCACCACCACGTCCGCGTCCACCGGCACGGCCTCGAAGGGCCGCACCTCCAGGTGGAGGTCCGAGAGCACGTGGATGCGCACGGCGATACCCTGCCTCAGGCCTGCGGGGCGGGACCGCTCAGCGGCGCTTCCTGGCCTTGAGGTTGGCGGCAATGCGCATGCGCAGCGCGTTCAGCTTGATGAAGCCCGCCGCGTCGGCCTGGTTGTAGGCGCCGCCGTCGTCATCGAAGGTGGAGATCTTCGGGTCGAAGAGCGAATCGGTCTTCGAGCTGCGGCCGGTCACCAGCACCGTGCCCTTGTAGAGCTTGACCCGTACCTTGCCGTTGACCGACAGTTGCGACTCGTCGATCAGCTTCTGCAGCAGCAGGCGCTCGGGGCTGAACCAGTAGCCGTTGTAGACCAGGCGCGCGTAGCGCGGCATCAGGTCGTCCTTGAGCGCGAGCACCTCGCGGTCCAGCGTGAGCGATTCCATCGCGCGGTGGGCGCGCAGCATGATCGTGCCCCCCGGGGTCTCGTAGCAACCGCGCGACTTCATGCCGACGTAGCGGTTCTCCAGCAGGTCCAGCCGGCCCACGCCGTGCTTGCCGCCCAGGCGGTTGAGTTCTGTCAGCACCTGCGCCGCGCTCATGCGCTTGCCGTTGACCGCGACGATGTCGCCGTGGCGGTAGTCCAGATCCACGTACTCGGGCTTGTTGGGCGCCTTCTCCGGGGACACGGTGATGCGCCACATGGAGTCCTCGGGCTCGAAGTCCGGATCCTCGAGGATGCCGCCCTCGTACGAAATGTGCAGCAGGTTGGCGTCCATGGAGTAGGGGGCGCCGCCGCCCTTCCTCTTCTTGAAGTCGACCGGGATGCCGTGCTTGTCGGCGTAGGCGAGCAGCTTGTCGCGCGACAGCAGGTCCCACTCGCGCCAGGGCGCGATCACCTTGACGTTGGGCATCAGCGCGTAGGCGCCCAGCTCGAAGCGCACCTGGTCGTTGCCCTTGCCGGTGGCGCCGTGCGAGATCGCGTCGGCGCCGGTCTTGCGGGCGATCTCCACCAGGCGCTTGGCGATCAGCGGCCGCGCGAT
>CAIVVS010000278.1 GCA_903909415.1 uncultured Pseudomonadota bacterium
CGGCTGCGGGTCCAGCAGCCAGGCGTCCGCGCAAAGCGCGAGCAGCGGGCCGTTGTCGTAGAGCATCTTCTCGAAATGCGGGATCAGCCAGCGCTCGTCGGTCGAATAACGGCAAAAGCCCCCGCCCAGCTGGTCGAAGATGCCGCCCTCGGCCATGCGCGTGAGCGTATGCAGCACCGCGTGGCGCGCCTGTCCATCGCCCTCCAGCGCCGCGGCGCGCAGGCACAGCGCCAGCTCCGACGGATGCGGGAACTTGGGCGCGCGCCCGAAGCCGCCATGCCGCGGATCGAAGCTTTGCATCAGCGAAGCTAGCGCGCCCTTGATCGGCCCACCGTCCAGCGAGCCGGCATCTGGCGAGCCCTGCCCCGCCCGCGCGATCCGGCCGAAGGCCTCCAGCAGCGAGGCGTTCTGGCGGCCTATGTCCTCGCGCCGGGTCCGGTAGGCGTCCTCGATCTGTCCGCAAAGCTGCGCAAAGCCGGGCAGCTTGTAGCGCGGGGACTTGGGGAAATAGGTACCGGCGAAGAACGGGACCTGGTCCGGCGTCAGGAACACCGTGAGCGGCCAGCCCCCGGCGCGCTGCGACAGCATCTGGTGCGCGGTCTGGTAGATCTGGTCCAGGTCGGGCCGCTCCTCGCGGTCCACCTTGATGTTGACGAACAGCCGGTTCATCACCGCCGCCACGTCCGGATCCTCGAAGGACTCGTGCGCCATCACATGGCACCAGTGGCATGCGGAGTAGCCGATGGACAGCAGGATGGGCTTGTCCTGCGCGCGCGCGAGGGACAGCGCCTCCTCGCCCCAGGGATGCCAGTCCACCGGGTTGTCGGCGTGCTGCAGCAGGTAGGGGCTGGTCTCTTGGCGGAGCTTGTTCATGCCGCATTATCCGGTGGCTGCCGCAGCCCACCAACCATGGGCGGCGCGCGGGATTGCCTGCGTGGGGTATCGTTTCGCCCTGGAACCGCATGGCTGACCACTCCCCCCAAACAACAACGCCCACGCGCCGGCCATCCGGGCGCTTGTTCGGACGCTTGTTCAACCATTGGCCCGCGCTGACGCGCGACACCTGGCGCGCCGACCTGCTGGCGGGCCTGGCCGGCGCCATCGTCGCGCTGCCGCAGTGCATCGCCTTCGCCGCGCTGGCCGGCCTGCCGCTGGAGTACGGCCTGTACTGCGCCATGCTGCCCACGCTGGTCGCGGCGCTTGCGGGATCATCCTGGCATTCCATGTCCGGGCCGTCCAACGCGATCTCGATGATGGTGTTTGCCACGCTCGCGCCGCTGGCCGCGCCGGGCTCGCCCGAGTACGTCTCGATGGCGCTGACGCTGGCCTTCCTGTGCGGCGTGATGATGCTGGTGCTGGGCTTCGCGCGCCTGGGCATGCTGGTGAATTTCGTGTCGCACACCGTGGTGGTCAGCTTCTCCACCGGGGTGGGCGTGCTGATCTTCGCCAGCCAGCTGGCCCCGGCGCTGGGCATGCAGGTCGAGCGCGCCAGCGCCTTCCTGCCGATGCTGCAGCAGGTCGCCGCGCACCTGGGCGGGATCAACCCCCAGGCGGTCGCGGTCACGCTGGCCACCATGATCGCCGGCATCGCGACCATGCGCCTGGCGCCGCGCATCCCCTACATGCTCACGGCGATGGCCGCGGGTGGCGTGCTGGCCTGGCTGCTGGAGCGCCTTCAGCCGGGAACCACCGGCATCCAGCTGCTCGGAACGGTGCCTTCGGGCCTGCCGCCGCTCAGCCACCCGTCCTTCTCGCTGGACACGCTGCAGTCGCTGACCGGCATCGCGGTCGCCATCACCGCGCTGTCGCTCACACAGACCATGGCATCCTGCCGCGGCGTGGCGCTGCGCTCGGGGCAACGGCTGGACGCCAACCGCGAGTTCATCGGCCAGGGCCTGGCGAACATCGCGGCCAGCTTCACTTCGGGCTTCCCGAACAGCGGCTCGTTCAACCGCACCAGCGCGAACGTCGACGCGGGCGCGCGCACGCCGGTGGCGGCGGCGAGTTCAGCGCTGTTCCTCATCGTGGTGCTGTTCACGGTCGCGCCGCTGCTGGCGCTGATCCCCAAGCCGGCGATGGCGGGCGTGCTGCTGCTGGTGGCCTGGCGCCTGGTCGAGGTGCGCGAGATCCGGCGCATCGTGGCCGCCGGCCGCGCCGAGTACGCGGTATTCGGCGTGACCCTGGCCGCGACCCTGCTGATGAACCTGGAGACCGCGGTGATGTTCGGCGTGCTGCTGTCGCTGGCGGTTTACCTGCACACCACCGCGAGCCCGCGCTTCGCCGCCATCGTGCCCAACCCGGACTCGCCCACGCGCAAGGCGATGTACGTGGCGCCCGGCATCCCGGAATGCCCGCAGTTCCGCATGGTGCGGGTGGAAGGCGGCCTTTACTTCGGCGCGGCCGACCACGCGGAGCAGGAACTGGAGGCGATACGCGCCGCGCATCCGCTGCAGAAGCACCTGGCGCTGATGTCCAAGAGCATCAACTACGTCGACCTCACCGGCGCCAAGGTGCTGGCCGAGGAAGCCGCGCGCCGGCGCCGCGAAGGCGGCGGGCTGGTCCTGCACGGCGTGCGCCCGCAGATCGTGCAGGCCCTGGACGCCGCCGGCGCGCTGGCGGTGATAGGACGCGAGAACCTGTTCGACACCAAGCAGGCGGCCATAGGCCATGTCTTCGCGCACATGGACCGTGGCATCTGCGCCACGTGCCGCGCGCGCATCTTCGAGGAGTGCCGCACGCTGCCACCGCCGGTGGACGCGGCGCCGGCAAAGCTGCCGGACTAGGCGACCGGCACCGGCCGGCCGCCGAGCCGGCCCGGCCTCATTCGCCGTCGGTGACGGCGCCCCTGGACGCGGTGCCCACCAGCTTCATGTACTTGGCGAGCAGGCCGCGGGTGTAGCGCGGCTTGGGCTGCTTCCAGGCCTTGCGCCGGCGCGCGATCTCGGCGGCCGGCACGTTCAGCTGGATCAGGTGCTTCTTCGCATCGATGGTGATGGAGTCGCCCTCCTTCACCAGCGCGATGGTGCCGCCCAGGTAGGCCTCGGGCGACACGTGCCCGACCACCATGCCCCAGGTGCCCCCGGAGAAGCGCCCGTCGGTGAGCAGCCCGACCGAGTCGCCCAGGCCCTGGCCGATCAGCGCCGAGGTCGGCGCCAGCATCTCCTGCATGCCGGGGCCGCCCTTGGGCCCCTCGTAGCGGATCACCACCACGTCGCCGGGCTTGATCTTCTTGGCCATGATGGCCTTCATGCTGGCCGCCTCGGAGTCGAACACGCGCGCCGGGCCGGTGATCGAGGTCTGCTTCAGGCCGGTGATCTTGGCCACGCAGCCCTCGGGCGAGAGGTTGCCCTTGAGGATCGCGAGGTGGCCCTCGTCGTACATCGGATTGTCGAACTGGCGGATCACTTCCTGGTCGCGGCGCGGCGCGGACGGAACCTTGGCCAGTTCCTGCGCCATGGTGCGGCCGGTGATGGTCATGCAGTCGCCGTGCAGCAGCCCGGCCTTGAGCAGCATCTTCAGCACCTGCGGCACGCCGCCGGCGCGGTGGAAGTCCACCGCGACGAAGCGCCCGGAGGGCTTGAGGTCGCACAGCACCGGCACGCGCCGGCGCACGCGCTCGAAGTCATCGATGGTCCAGCGCACGCCGGCCGCGCTGGCGATGGCCAGGAAGTGCAGCACCGCATTGGTCGAGCCGCCCGTGGCCATGATCAGCGCGACCGCGTTCTCGATGGACTTGCGCGTGATCACGTCGCGCGCCTTGATGCCGCGGCGCACCGCGTTGACCAGCACCCTGGCCGACGCCGCCGAGGAATCGGCCTTCTCGGCGTCGGGCGAGGCCATCTGCGAGGAGCCCAGCAGGCTCATGCCCAGCGCCTCGAAGGACGAGCTCATGGTATTCGCGGTGTACATGCCGCCGCAGGCGCCCACGCTGGGGCAGGCGTTCTTCTCGATGCCGATGAAGTCCACCTTGCTCATCTTGCCGGCGGTGAACGCGCCCACCGCCTCGAACGCCGAGACGATGGTCAGGTCCTGGCCCTTCCAGCGGCCCGGCTTGATGGTGCCGGCATAGACGTAGATGCCGGGCACGTTCATGCGCGCCATGGCGATCATGCCGCC
>CAIVVS010000279.1 GCA_903909415.1 uncultured Pseudomonadota bacterium
GACTGCGAAAGGCCGATATCGCCTCCAGCGACAAGTCGCTCATGCTCGCACCGGAACAGAACTCCGCAGAGAAATCCGGCCCCGTCTCGGAGAACATGGCCCGCAACTCCGCGCCGCTCAGCGCGGTCAGTTCATCCCCTGAGCGAGAGGTCGTAGCCCTGCGTGGCGATGTCGTTCTTGGGTACGCAGAAGCTCTGCGCGGTGCGCGGGCGCTCCCTCTCGGAACCGTTGCGCATTAGCCAGCGCGTCAGCACATCCGGCAAGTTGTTCTTTGCGTGCTCGTCCGAGCCAAGCTCGGTGCGCGGCATTGCGCCGAGCCTGTCGTCTGGCAGCAGTGGCGTGCGCTTGTCATCCAGGCTCCAGCCGTCGGCCTGCACGTCGTAGAACCAGACACGGTCGGTACCACCGGAGTTGGTCTTGGTGAACAGCAGGATGGCGGTCGACACGCCAGCGTAGGGCCGGAACACGCCACCGGGCAGCTTGACCACGGCATCGAGCTTCTGGTCTTCGACCAGCATACGGCGCAGCTCCTTGTGCGCTGTGCTGGAGCCGAACAGCACGCCGTCAGGCACGATCACCGCAGCACGACCGCCGGGCTTCAGCAGTCGGAGGAATAGCGCAAGGAACAGCAGCTCGGTCTTCCTAGTCTTGACGATCTGAAGCAGGTCCTTGGCGGTGTTCTCATAGTCCAGGCTGCCAGCGAAGGGTGGATTCGCTAGCACTAAGGTGTATTTCTCCTCCTCGCCGACGTGGTCCTGCGCCAGCGAATCGCGGTAGCGGATGTCGGGGTTCTCCACACCGTGCAGGAGCATGTTCATGCTGCCGATCCGCAGCATGGTGTTGTCGAAGTCGAAGCCGTGGAACATGTGTTGATGAAAGTGCTCACGCAGCTTGGCGTCGTGCAGGATGTTCGGGTGACGCTCGCGCAGGACCTCCCCGGCCGTGACCAGGAAGCCAGCTGTGCCACTGGCCGGATCGCAGATGACGTCGGTGGGTTGTGGCGCGGTCAGCTCCACCATCAACCGGATGATGTGGCGCGGAGTGCGGAACTGGCCGTTCTGTCCGGCGCTGGCGATCTTGCCGAGCATGTACTCGTAGACATCGCCCTTGGTGTCGCGGTCCTCCATCGGCACCGCATCGAGCAGGTCCACTACTTTCGCAAGGAGCGCAGGCGTCGGGATGGTGAAGCGCGCGTCCTTCATGTGGTTGGCGTACGTGGAGTTATCTCCACCCAGTGTCCGCAGGAACGGGAAAACGTGTTCGCCGAGCACGGTGTACATCTCGCCCGGGGCAAAGTGCTTGAAATGCGACCAGCGCAGATCCTCGTAAGGGCGCCCTTTGGAATCGCGTCCCTCTGGAAAGATTCGACGCGTCATTGGCGTCTTAAGGCGGGCGGATTTGTTCTCTTCCAGCGTGTGCAGATCGTCAAGGCGACGCAGGAAGAGCAGGTATGTGATCTGCTCGATCACCTCCAGTGGATTAGAGATGCCGCCGGACCAGAATGCATTCCATATCTGGTCGATTTGGCTCTTGATGTTGCCGGTGATCATTAGGTGAAGCTCCCATCTGTTGTCTTGTGATGCATTCCGCTGCACGCCAGGTGAAGGACGCCCTGATGGGGTTTGTGCTCTGAGGCGTATCCGCCCCATCCAAAGAGGTAAAAGGGCGGGTTGGTCGGGACAAGCGTGACGACTTTCGGAGGACGCATTCAGGACATCCCGGCCTGGTTTCTGCGCTCGTCAGCTTGCCCGCTCTGGCGAAGGCGCGGTAGACGGCGAATTGCCGCGCCCGCTTTCGCTTCTGCCAACCGCAACTCATAAAGCTTCTGCAGGTTCAGCCAGAACTCGGGGGTGGTGCCGAAGAAATGCGCCAGGCGCAACGCACTGTCACCGGTCACCGCCCGCTGGCCGTTCAAAATGCCGGTGATGCGATTGGTGGGTACCTTGAGCTTCCGCCCGAGTTCGGCCGCGCTCATGCCCAGTTCCTGCAACTGCTCGGCCAGTTGCTCGCCGGGATGGATGGGGATGCGTGCCATCGTCGTTCTCCTCAGTCCTTGGATGGTCGGGGTGCTTGGCCTTTACGTCAAGCGTAACGGTGAAGAAGCGCGATCGCGTCGGCGTGAATAGCGCGATCCATCATTGTCCGATGCGGCCACGCCTTGCGGAGCTGGGGCGCATGCGATAGCCACGCTTGAACATGGCGCACGCTCATCCGCTTGCGATAGGCAGGCTTATTCATGGGCCGCGTGTGGAATGCGGCAGGAGCGGATGTGTATGTTCTAAGGGAGCCTAAAAAATAGATAAAACAGCCACATATGCTGTTCTCCCCGGATTTCCACTCCTCCGGCGCCCGGCAGGTTTCGCTGCCTTCACTCCAGCGCTAACCCGCGGACTCAACCAACCGCCATCGCCCCCAACCGCGCCGCCGACCTCTCCAACCCCTGCAACACGGCATCCAGCACCTGCTGCGGAAACCCTCGCGGCGCATCCCGCTGCACCGCCGCGATGACCCCGGGCGTCGCGGCCAGCACCTCGCCCACCAGCGCCTCGCCCCCGCCCCCCAGGCCGCAGCGCGCGGCGGTGGCGGTGAAGTGCCTGCGCTGCACTTCGTCCAGCAGGTAATGCTTATTGCGGCCGCGCACGGCCATGGCCAGCCTTGCGTTCTGTCGCGGGATGTTGCCGGCGCCCGCGCCGATGATGGGCCAGAACGAGAGCACGTCGTACAGCGGCGTCAGCTGGTAGCGCCCCTGCTCCAGGATGCGGATGCTGAAGTTCTTGGCATGCCCGTCGCATGCGGCCAGCAGCCAGAAGATGAGCTGCGCCTTGAACACGCAGGCCAGGTCCCGGTCGCGCTGCACGGAGCCGCGCAGCACCTGCGCGATGTCCTCCAGCCCCGGACCGCCGTCGGCCTCGTACTTCTGCGACGCGGGCCTGCCGGTGGCCTGGCAGAAGTCCTCCTGCACCAGGCGCAGCCAGTGCGTGCCGCTGGAATGCAGCTGGCGGTCGAAGCGCTCCACTACCAGCACTTTCTGCGCGCCGAACCGGGTGCCGAACTGTGCGATCTCGCTGCGCGCCACCGGCAGGCCGTAGGCGGCGAGGATCTTCCCGCACAGCCATTCGTTCTCGACCGAGGCGGTCATGTCGATGCGCGCCCCGCCGATCAGCCCCATGGGCAGCTTGAAGATGTGGGTACTGGGTGTGGAGCCAAGCGGCCGGCACCAGCGGCCCTGGTGGCGCAGGAAGGCGGTTTTCTCCTGCGCCCCGGCAATCGAAATGCGGAAGTGGTCATCAGCCTGCCGGGTGGCGGCGGTCGACGGCGAAACGGCCTCGACCAGGTCGCGCTCGATGTCCTCATCCGTCAGCGGCGTGGCGGCGATGGTGTGGATGTCAGCCGGCGCCTCGCCCTCGGGCAGCAGTTGCACCGCGCCCACGCAATCACGCCCGACCTGCGCGAGCAGGTCGAACGGGCCGCGCGAGGCGGCGTGGAACCTCTCCTGCATGCGCCGGCGGATGGCGTCGGCATCCGGCAGCAGGTTGTCGAAGTAGTTCCCGACTTCCGGGCCCTTGACGGGCGCGTGGTCCAGGGTGAAGGGCAGCGACAGCGACAGGGGACGCCCGGTGTCGGATGCGACCCAGTCGGGGTGGTACTGGAATTCCATGTCGCCACGCGCCGGCATGCGCCACTCGCCGGCGAGTGCGCCGTTCACCCAGACCGACAGCGCGCGCTGGCGCGACTTGCGGCCCGCCACTTACCACTCCGCCTTCGCATCAACCGGCTCGATGGGCCGGTCCTGGATGATGAGTTCCAGGCCGAGCAGGTTGGCCAGCTCCAGCAGCCGGTCCACGGTGAGGGCGCCGGGATTGGCTTCGAGTTCCGACAGGCGGTTCTGGCTGAACGCCAGCTTGGCGGCCAGTGCCCGCTGCGACAGCTTGGACGCGCGCCGGCGCGCGGCGAGGATCTGGCCGAGTTGGGCGCTGTGGGTCAGGACCTGTTTCATGGCTGGGTATCATCGGCTATAGCGATAAATTCAATATATCGTCTTTGGCGATTATTCGCAAATATCGCTTTGGACGCTGGAATCCCGTACGCTCTCGGGACAATCTGAATATTTATATATTAAAAACAGCCACTTATGCATTTTCCGGCCATGTTTGGCGGGGCACGGCCGCGGCGCGCCGGTGTACAGCTCACTCGGACAAGGCGGACCCGCCCGCAAGCCGAGGACGCCAGTCCGCCCCTGAGCCGATAGGACCAGACGCCGCCGGTCGGCATGCAATGTCGGCGGTGTGAAATGGCAGCCATCGTTCCATCCTTCCGGCGACCCGACTTGCGCCGTACGCCGCCCCGACTCCTGCACGCCTGCAAGCCGCGCGCCCTGGCCGCGGCGCTGGCGATGCTGAGCGCGCTCTGGCATGGCGACGCCGGCGGCCGCGCGGTGAACCTGATCGTGGAGTTCGAGGCTGACGCGGTGGACGCCACGGCCAACGCGGCGCGCGCGCAGCGGCGCCTGGTCCGCGATGACGCCCCGCTGCGCGAGCAGCGCGCCAGCGGCTATGCGGGCATCAAGGCGCAGGTCAGGGCGGTGGCGGCCGGCGGCGATGGCGCGCAGGTGCGCGACTACTCGAACCTGCCGATGGCGGTGTGGCGCGTCAGCTCGCCCGCCGCGCTGAACCGGCTGCTGGCCGACCCGCGCGTGCGCGCGGTGCACGAGGACGTGATCCTTCGCCCGGTGTCGGTGAGCGACCTCGGCTTCATCAACCAGCCGCAGGCGGTGGCCCAGGGCGCCAGCGGCGCCGGCACGGTGATCGCGGTGATCGACGGCGGCCTGGGCAACAACTACCTGTCCTACCCGGACTTCGGCGCCTGCACCGGCGTGAACACGCCGACATCGACCTGCCGGGTACTGGTGAACCAGGAGTTCTACCCGGGCGCCTCCGCGGTGACCGCCCATGGCACCAACGTGTCGGCCATCGCGCTGGGCGTGGCGCCGGGCGCCAAGCTGGCGATGTACAACGTGTTCAACGGCAGCGGCGCGTACACCTCGGACATCCTCAGCGCGATGAACAGCATCATCGCCAATGCCAACCCGTCCACCTTCAACGTGGTCGCAGTCAACCTCAGCCTGGGCGACAACAGCAGCCACCCGGTCCAGTGCAACAGCACCAACTGGCGCAGCCCCAACTACAGCGCGTTCAACGCGCCCGTCGCGGGGCTGGCCAACATGGGCATCACCACGGTGGCGGCGGCCGGCAACAGCGGCTCCAAGACCGGCCTGTCGGATCCGGCCTGCGTGCCCGGGGTGGTGTCGGTCGGCGCGGTGTACGACAACGCCTACGGCCCGGTCACCTGGGGCACGACGCCGAACTGCACCGACAACCCGCTCGCCGACCGCGTGACCTGCTTTTCCCAAAGCGCGTCCTACCTGTCGCTGCTGGCCCCAGGCAGCTTCGTCAATGCACCGTCCTCCGCGTTCCAGCAGTCCGGCACCTCGCAGGCCGCGCCGCACGTGTCCGGGGTGATCGCCGCGCTGCGCGCGCGCTACCCTGCGGAGCCGGTATCGCAGGCGCGCAAGCGGCTGGCCGACACCGGTGTGCCCGTGACCGACCCGGCCAACGGGCGGGTGACGCCGCGCCTCGACATGCTGGCGGCCTACACCTATTCGACCGCGGTGTCGCTGTCGGGCAGCGGGCCGACCCAGGCGGTGGCCGGCGCCAGCGGCGCCTACACCCTCACCGCGAGCAATGCCGGGCCGCTGCTCGCGACCAACGTGACCGTGGTGGCGAACCTGCCGGCCGGGGCGAGCTTCGTCTCGGCCAGCCCCGGCTGCACCGTCGCTGGCGCCACCGTGACCTGCACCGCCGCCAGCCTGGCCGCGGGCGCGAACGCCGCCTTCACGATCAACGTGCAGTGGACCAGCACCGGGGCGGCGTACTTCACCGCCGCGCTGTCCATCGACCAGTTCGACAGCGCCCCGCTCGAGGACACCCAGGTCGCGCTGGGCGGCCAGTCGCAGCCCGGACCGCACCAGGTTCCGCTGCCACCCTGGGCGCTGCTGGCACTGGCCGCGTTGCTGGCCGCCGGGGCGCACCGGCACCGACCGGCACGCCGTGAGGCCCTCGCCGTTCGCTGACACCAGCAGGCAACGGCTGCGCGCTCGCACCGCGCGGTGCGCCCGTCCTCTACAATCCGGCCCGAGCCAGGGTTCCCCCGGGATCCTGGCGCCAGCAACCGCGGGCCCGCCTTGTCCAACGATTCCCAGTTCTCCCGCGACCTGACCAGCGGGATCATCACCTCCTTCATTTCGCTGGTCTACAGCCTGAGCTTCGCCGCACTGATCTTCTCCGGCCCGCTGGCCGGCGGCCTGCCGCAGGGCATCAGCGCATTGCTGGTCGGCACCGGCGTGACCGCGCTCGCCGTGGCGCTGATGAGCGGCTTTCGCTTCGCGGTATCCGGGCCCGACGGCAACGCCTGCGCGGTGATGGCGAGCATGGCCGCGGCCGTGGCCGGCGGGATGTCCGCGGGCGCGGCACCCGGCGCCGCGGTGAACGACGTGATGTACCTGCTCGCCGTGACCACGCTGGTCACCGGCCTGTTCCTCGCACTGCTGGGCACGGCGCGCGCCGGGCGCTGGATCCGCTTCATCCCCTATCCGGTGGTGGGCGGCCTGATCGCGGCGGCGGGCGCACTGACGGTCGCGGGCGCGCTGCGCGTGGTCACCGGGTTGCCGCCCTCGCACTGGATGCACGGGCTCGCGGCCGATGCCCAGCTGCAGGGCCAGGTGCTGCTGGCCCTCGCCTGGGCCGGTGCGCTGTGGTGGCTGATGCCCAGGGTGCGGCACCCGCTGGCACTGCCGCTTGCGCTGCTCGCCGGGATGCTGATGTTCCACCTTGCGCTGTCCGGCAGCGGCCTGGATCCGGCGCAGGCGCGCGAGCAGGGCTGGCTGTTCGCGCGCGCGCCGGACGCGACCATCTGGCATCCGTGGTCGTCGCGGGACCTGCAGCGTACCGACTGGTGGCTGCTGGCCAACCGCGCCGGCGACATCGCCACGCTGGTGCTGGTGACCACGCTCACGGTGCTCATCAACGCCACCGGGCTGGAAGTGGAAACCCGGACCGACACCAACCTGGACCGCGAACTCGGGATACAGGGCTTCGCCAACGTCGCCTCGTCGCTGGCCGGCGGGTTCCTCGGATTCCTGTCGATGAACCGCAGCCTGATCAACTACCGCATGGGGGCCACCACGCGCCGCAGCGGCCTGGTGTTCGCGGTGATGGCCGTGGTGCTCGCCTGGGCGGGCGTGGGTCTGGTGGGATGGCTGCCGCGCCCGCTGCTCGGCGGCGTGCTGGTGTATTTCGGGCTGCTCATCCTCGACAAGTGGCTGGTGCACACGCGCGGGCAGCTGCCGCTGCCGGATTACCTCGCGATGCTGCTGATCGCCGGCGTCACCGTCATCGGCGGCTTCGGTTACGGCCTGCTGGTCGGCATCGTCGCGGGCTGCGTGATGTTCGCGGTGAACTACAGCAAGGTGCAGCTGGTCAAGTTCAGCTTCACCGGCGGCGAATACCGCAGCAGCCATGAGCGCTCCGCCGAGGACCAGGCGCTGCTCGGCCGCCACGGCGGGGAAATCCGCATCTTCGTGCTGCAGGGTTTCATCTTCTTCGGCATGGCCGACCGCCTGTACCGCTCGGTGCTGGAACTGGCGCTGCCCGATGCCGGACCGGCGGCGCGCCATGTCGTCCTCGACCTGCGACTGGTGCACGGCATGGATGCCTCGGCGGTGGCGAGCTTCAGGAAGCTCGCCTACCGTGCCGAGGCCAGCGGCACGCGCATCGTGGTGACCGGCATGGCGGACGACCTGCTGGCCGAGTGGAAGGCGGGCGGCGACGCGGACCTGCTTGCGATCGCGCATTTCCGCGACCTCGATGCCGGCATGGAGGATTGCGAGGACGCGGTGATCCTTGCGCACCGGGCGGACGCGCCGCGCGCCGGCGAGGCGATGCGGGAATGGCTGGCCGCCGAGATGGGCGAGGGCGCGCCGCAGCTGCTCGCGGTGCTGGCGCGACGCGAGCTCGGTCCAGGCGAGACCTTGTGCGGCCAGGACGAGCCGGCCGACGCGATGTACTTCATCGAGAGCGGCCGCGTGTCGATCGAGCTGCGCCTGCCCGACGGCAGCCATCGCCGGCTGCGCACCATGGGGCCGAAGACCGTGCTGGGCGAGATGGGCCTGTACCGCGAGGCCAGGCGCAGCGCGAGCGTGGTGGTGCAGGAGGCCAGCGTGGTCTACGTGCTGGATGCGGTGGCGATGCAGCGGCTGGAAGCGAATGCGCCCGCGGCCGCCTCGCGCTTCCATGCGATGGTGGTGCGCACCATCGCCGACCGGCTGCAGTATTCCAACGCGCTGGTCACCGCACTGCAGCGCTGAGGCGCCGGGTCCGAACGGACTACGGAACGCGCCAGCCGGCGCAGTCAACGGTCACATTGCGGGACTACCATCCTGAGTCCTGCCCCACGTGGGACGCGCTCGTGGAATCCGCAAGAACGGGAACCAGCCCGGGCGAACCGGCGCCACCCCTGACCATCGACGCCTGGCTCGCGGGCACGTCCGTTCGGCGCGAGCCCGGGCCCTTGCGCTTCCTGCTGCTGTTCGCCTGCGGCTATGCCCTGCTGTACTGGGCCTACTGGCTGGTGCCCGACGCGGTGCTGCGTGACTCGCTGTATCCGGTCGCCATCCTCCGGCCCTGCGCGGACCTGATCAACCTGGTGTTTCCGGTGGAGGCAGTGGGCGTCACGGCGGGAATGCTCGTGTCGCCGCAGGCCAGCCTCGAGGTGGTGCGCGGCTGCGACGGTTCGGGGATGCTGTTCCTGATCGTCGCCGCGATCATGGCGTTCCCGTCCGCCTGGCGCGCGCGCCTGGCCGGCCTGTGCGGCGCGCTGCTGCTGGTCCATGCGCTGAACACCGCGCGCATCGTGCTGCTGTATTTCGCCGCCGCGTACCGCGAATCCTGGTTCCTGCCCCTGCACACCTACC
This sequence comes from uncultured Pseudomonadota bacterium, assembly GCA_903909415.1. Next base: position 9,029 of record CAIVVS010000279.1, read on the forward strand.
TGGTGCCGACCCTGTTCGTGCTCGGGGGCGGACTGTACTTCGCCTGGTGGGCGGCGCGGCAGCATCGTCCGGCGGCGGGCGCCTGATCGCATGGCGGCGCCCGCCCTCGGGCCGCTCGCGCTGCGCGTCCTCGCCACATGGGTGCTGCTCTCCTGGCTGGGACTGGCCTGCGCGCCGGAACTGGTCGCGCCGCTGCTTCCCATGTTCTCCGCCGTACTCGACATGCTGCTGCTGGGCCAGTTCATCCCCAGCCTCGACCTTGCCGGCGAGGGCAACGGGGCGGTGCTCCGCTTGTCCGCGCTCACGATCCGGGCCCTGCCCCTGCCGGACGACATCTACGTTCCCGCCATGGCGCGACTGCCGCACATCACGACGCACCTGTCGCATGTACTCGTGCCGGCGATCCTGCTGGCCTGCGCCCTGGTGGCCTGGCCCGCGCGCAACCGCGCCGAGGCCTTGCTGCGCGTTGCCCTCGGCGTCGTGGCGATGGCACCGGTGATGGCGCTGACCACGCCCGTGACGCTGGCAGGACGGCTCCACATGCTGGTCAGCGAACCAGGCCCGGGCAACCACCGTTGGCTGCTGGACTGGGTCTTGTTCGCCGAGGGGGGCGGGCGTTGGCTGGTTCCACTGGTCGCTGCGGCAGCCTGCACGACCCTGGCGCACCGATGTGTCCGCGAAGGGCGCGGCAGCATCGGTCGAGGCGGAACAGAATTATTTCATTGAAAACAGTCACTTAGCATGTTTTCGGCGCGTTTCGCCCTCAGTACTTACCCGGGGTATCGCCGAACGGCGGCCTGCGCCCGACCAGCGACTCCAGCAGGGTGAGTTCCGCGTCGGTGTGGTTGATCACCGGGCCCTTCATGATCATCTGCGGCGCGCCGCGGGCCATGATGTAGCGCGGCTCGTCGTGGTAGCGCGTGGTCACGGTCTCGCGCGAAGCGGGATCGCCGGCGGGCTCCAGGTCCGCCGTGCCGTAGCAGGTGCAGGCGTAGGTCTTGTCCGGCTCGACCTCCACGTACACCGCCGTGCCGCGTATGCCGATGGTGGCGGTGCTGGAGGTGATGCGCTTGGCCTCGCCCGGCACGAACACCGACAGCACCTTGCCGGTGAACACGCGCAGGCCGGCGGCGACCAGCGCGCCCGCGTCGCCGAGGAACTCGACGCGCGAATCGGCGCGCACCATGAAGGCATCGCGGTTGACCACGAACACGATCTCCGCGCCCGGGCCGGTGGTAACGGTGTCGCCCGCGCGCACGTCCATGCCCTGGCGCGCCGGCTGGCCGTTGATGCGGGCGTCACCGCGCACGCGGTACACGCCCTTCTCCAGCTGGCCGGCGGCGAGCGCGTTGCGCAGCGCGAGCAGGGGCGGGGCCGCCACGAGGGCGGTTGCGGCGCGGAGCAGCGAACGCCGATCGCGTGAAACGGTCATGGTGGCTCCTATATGGGCATGGCTGCCGCTGTTCGGGGAATCCGCCCTGCCACTGGCGGACCGCGTTCTGGCCGCAGGCCGCGCGCGGCATGCAGCTGGCGCAGCTTGCCATGCCCGGGGAGTCGCTGCGAATCGGTTGGCGCCGCCCGCACCGCAAACCCGGGGAATCCGGACGCGGCCATCTCCGGAACTCCTGCAGCTGATACGGGTATCAGGGTCTTGCGGATGTCCAACTTGAAACCTTCCATGCCCCCCCCGACCGTGCAGCCGCGCTAGCACGGCTCGCAGCCGTCGATGCCGGTGCCTACGCGCGCAGCCGCAACCACCTGGACGGCGCGGTGACCGGCCTGTCCCCGTATGTGACGCACGGCGTGCTCAGCGTGCCCGAATGCCTCGCCGCCCTCGGCCTGCCGCACCAACACAAGCTGGCCTACGAGTTCGGCTGGCGCGAGTACTTCCGCCATGTGTGGGACCACCTCGGCGACGGCATCCTCGAAAGCCTGCATCCGGGGCCGCTGCCGGAGGCGGGCTACGCGCGCGGCCTGCCGGCTGACATCCGGCGCGGCGCCACCGGCGTGCCCGTGGTGGACCAGGCGGTGCGTACGCTGTATGCAAGCGGCACGCTGCACAACCATGCACGCATGTGGCTGGCGAGCTACGTAGTGCACGGGCGCAAGGTGCACTGGCGCGCCGGCGCCGACTGGCTGTATGCGCACCTGCTGGACGGCGACCTCGCCAGCAATCACCTGGGCTGGCAGTGGGTGGCCGGCACGGGCAGCCACAAGCCCTACCTGTTCGATGCAGCCAATGTCGCGCGCTTCGCGCCACCGGAGTGGCACAGCGCGGGCAGCGCGATCGACCTGGACCGCGATGCCTGGGATGCGCTGGCGCGCGAGCCACGCGCGCTGCCTGCCGGGACGGGGGCCGGCGTGGACGAGCCCGAAACCCTGCACCGTCCACGGACAGGCGTGTCGCCGTCGCCCCTGCAGGGCGCTGACGTCTGGCTGGCGCATCCATGGGCGCTGGGTGATCCGCCGCCTGGCGCGACCACGGTGGGGGTGGTCATCACCGAAGCGCATGCCGCGCGTCCGTGGAGCGCGCGGCGCTGGGACTGGGTCACCGCTCGCATGGCGCAACTCGGCGACAGGCTGTGGGTTGGCTCGGCAGCAGAACTGGCAGCGGCCCTGGCGACGGCATCGCGGGTGCGCACCGTCGCGAATCTGCATGTGGGCCGCTGGCTGCCGTCCTGCGCGCAGGTCCGGCCCGAGCCGCGCCATTTCCCGCCGGTGTCACCCCTGTGCGGTTCCTTCTCGCGCTGGTGGTCCCGCCTCCATGGCTGAACCCACCGCGCTGGTCTGGCTCAAGCGCGACCTGCGAGTGCGCGACCACGCGCCGCTCGCGGAGGCGGCGCGCTTCGGCCGCGCGCTGGCGGTCTACCTCGTCGAACCCGAGTGGCTGGCGTCGCCGGAGTTCCATCCACAGCACTGGCGCTTCGTGCGCTCGGCGCTGCAAGGCTTGCAGGGCGACCTGGCCGCGCGCGGCCTGCCGTTGCTGGTGGTCCGCGGCGAGGCGGTCACGACGCTGGTGGCCTTGCACAGGAAACATGGCATCACCCACCTGCTCAGCCACGAGGAAACCGGCCCGGGCTGGACCTACGAGCGCGACAAGGCGGTGGCGCGCTGGTGCCGGGCCAGTGGCGTGCGCTGGATCGAGTTTCCCCAGACCGGCGTGGTGCGGCGGCTGAAGCACCGCAATGGATGGGCCGCCGCGTGGGAGCGGCGCATGGGCGCAGCCGAAGCGGCGATGCCGGCGGGATGGCGTGGCATCGCGCTCGAGCCCAAGCCGCTGCCCGCACTGTCCCTGCCGCAACCGTTGCAGCCGGAATGCGGCGCCACCGAAGCGGATGCATGGCGCACGCTGGACGACTTCCTGGGCGGACGCGGGCGCGGCTACAGCGCCGGCCTGTCCAGTCCGCTGACTGCGGAGGCCTCCTGCAGCCGGCTGAGCGCGCACCTCGCCTACGGCACGATATCGATGCGCTGCGTGCACCAGGCAACCGGGGCCGCCATCCAGCACAGCGCCGACCGCCGGCTAGCGCGCGACCTTGCGCGCTTCGCGAGCCGGCTGCGCTGGCATTGCCACTTCATGCAGAAGCTGGAGGACGAGCCGGACATCGAGTTCCGCAACTTCGCCCGCAGCCATGACGGCCTGCGCCCGGGAGACGGCCGGCCGATGACGCAACGGGACCAGGACAGGCTGGAGGCATGGCGCGAGGGCCGCACCGGCTACCCGATGGTGGACGCCTGCATGCGCCAGCTGCGCGCCACCGGCTGGCTGAACTTCCGCATGCGCGCGATGCTGGTGAGCTTCGCCTCCTACCACCTGTGGCTGCACTGGCGCGAGACGGGCCTGCACCTGGCGCGGGCCTTCCTCGACTTCGAGCCCGGCATCCACTGGAGCCAGATGCAGATGCAGTCCGGTACCACCGGCATCAACACGCTGCGCATCTATTCACCGGCGAAACAGGCGCTGGAGCACGACCCGGACGGCATCTATCGACGACGCTGGCTGCCCGAGTGGGGCACGTCGGCCTATCCCGATCCCATCGTTGATGACCGCGCGGCGCTGGCCCATGCCAAGGACACGCTGTACGGACTGCGGCGCGATGCGTCGGCGCATGCCGAAGCGAAGGCGATACAGCAGCGGCATGGGTCGCGCAAGGCCGGCTTGCCGCAGGCCGGCGCGAAACGCGCTCGCGCACGGCGAGATGCCCAGGGCGGTCTCCAGCAGGACCTGTTCTCCGGCGACTGAGTGCGGCTACTGAGTCCTGCGGCTCATTTCCGCGACTGGCTCCCGCGCCCCATCCCCGGCTGCACGGCACAGCATCGGGCCGCGCCGAGCCGTCGCCTCAGACGTTGAACCGGAAATGCATGACGTCGCCGTCCTGCACCACATACTCCTTGCCCTCGACGCGCATCTTGCCGGCTTCCTTGGCGCCGTGCTCGCCCTTGCAGGCGACGAAGTCCTGGTAAGCGATCACTTCCGCGCGGATGAAGCCGTGCTCGAAGTCGGTGTGGATCACGCCGGCCGCCTGCGGCGCGGTCGAGCCCTTGGTCACCGTCCAGGCGCGCACTTCCTTCACGCCCGCGGTGAAGTAGGTCTGAAGGCCCATCAGCGCATAACCGGCGCGGATCACGCGCGCCAGGCCCGGCTCTTCCATGCCCATGTCCTCCAGGAACACGGACTTGTCCTCGTCGCTCATGTCGGCGATCTGCGACTCCATGGCCGCGCAGATGGCGACCACCGGTGCGCCCTCGGCCTTGGCGTGCGCCTCGATGCGCGCCAGCAGGGCGTTGTCCTTGAAGCCGCCCTCGGCGACGTTGGCCACGTACATGCAGGGTTTCATGGTGAGCAGGAAGTAGGGCTTGATCACCTCCAGCTCTTCCTTGGCCAGGTCCAGGGTGCGCGCGGGCTTGCCCTGGTCGAGCACGTCCTGCACCTTGGTCAGCACCGCGACCAGGCGCTGGGCTTCCTTGTCGCCGGCGGTCTTGGCGAGCTTGGTGTACTTCTGGAGCTGCTTTTCCACGGTCTGCAGGTCGGCCAGCGCGAGCTCGGTGTTGATGGTCTCGATGTCGGCGATCGGGTCCACCTTGCCGGCGACGTGGATGACGTTCGGGTCGTCGAAGGCGCGCACCACGTGGGCGATGGCATCGGTCTCGCGGATGTTGGCGAGGAACTTGTTGCCCAGGCCCTCGCCCTTGGAGGCGCCGGCCACCAGGCCGGCGATGTCCACGAACTCCACCACCGCGGGCACGCTGCGCTGCGGGACGACGATGGCCGAGAGCTTGTCCATGCGCGGGTCCGGCACCTCGACGATGCCGACGTTCGGCTCGATGGTGCAGAAGGGATAGTTCTCCGCCGCGATGCCGGCCTTGGTCAGCGCGTTGAACAGCGTGGACTTGCCGACGTTGGGCAGGCCGACGATGCCGCATTTGAGGGACATGGTGTGGGTTCCGTTTCTGTTTCAGTCTTGCGGCTTGCCGGGTTTGGCCGGCGCGGTCGCTGGGTTGGCGGGTGCCGGGTTGGCGGGTGCGGATACGTTCGGGGCGGCCGGCGCGGGCGCGGCGGGGCCCGCGCCCGGGGGCGTGGCGGGTCCCTTGTTGCGCGGCTTGTCCTTGCTGTGCAGCTTCATCATCGCGGCGGTCATGTCGCCCGCCAGCATCAGCGGCATGCACTCGACGACCTTGTCCAGGGTCGCCTCGATGGCGGCGCGGTCGTCCGGCGAGGGTGATCCGAGCACGTAGTCGGCCACCAGGTCGCGGTCGCCCGGATGGCCGATGCCGACGCGCACCCGCCAGTAGTCCTGCGAGCCGAAGGCGGCCTGGATGTCCTTCAGCCCGTTGTGCCCGCCCGCGCCGCCGCCCTGCTTGAGCTTGGCCGTGCCGGGGATGAAATCGAGTTCGTCATGCACCACCAGGGTTTCCTCGGGCGCAATCTTGAAAAAGCGCGCCAGCGCGCCGACCGCCTTGCCCGAGAGGTTCATGTAGGTCTGGGGCGCGAGCAGCCAGACGTCGCCCGCCGGGCCCGCGAACTTCGCGCACAGGGCGTGGTACTTGGCGTCCTTGCGCAACTCGAGCTTCTCGCGCGAGGCGAGCCGGTCCAGCAGCCAGAAGCCGACGTTGTGCCGGTCGCGCTCATGCTCGCGTCCGGGATTGCCCAGGCCGACGACCAGGCGGATGGGGGAGCCCATGGGGGTGTCTCTGCGTTAGGCGGAATACGCGTGTGGCGAAAGCGGCTGCGGGCCGATGCGCGCCGGAAAAAGAAAAGGCGCGGAAGTCGCGCCGCGCCTTTTCTCCGGGGCGAACTGCCTGCTTACTTCTTGCCGCCCTTGTCGTCCTTGCCGGCGGCGGCAGCCGCTGCCGGCTCCTTCTGCTTGGCGGCCGGCACGTCGGCGGCGGACGGCGCTGCCTCGGCGGCGGCGGCTTCCTCCTCGACTGCGGCGCGCGGCACCTGCGCCACGGCAACGGCCGGGTTCTCGTTCGGACGCAGCGCCGGCTCGACGCCCGCGGGCATCTTGATGTCGCGAACGTGCATCGAGTGGCCCACCGTCATGCCGGACAGGTCCACCTCGATGAACTCGGGCAGCGCGGCCGGCAGGCAGCGGATGCTCAGTTCGTTGAAGATGTGGCTGATCATGGCGCTCTGGCTCTTGACGGCCGGGGACACCTCGGCGCCGACGAAGTGCAGCGGCACCTTCATGTGGATCAGCTGGTCGGCGGCGACGCGCTGGAAGTCGACGTGCTGGATCTGCATCTTCCAGGGGTGCATGTTCACGGCGCGCAGCAGGACCTGCTCCTTCTTGCCGTCGATGACCAGCGTCAGGATGGAAGCGTGGAACTTCTCCTGCTTGAGCTGGTGGAACAGCGCGTTGTGCTCCAGGTCGATCGCCTGGGCGTCGCCCTTGCCGCCGTACACGATGCCAGGCACGCGGGCCTGGTTGCGAAGGAGGCGGCTCGCACTCGTTCCTTTCGCCTTGCGCGATTGCGCGTTGACTTCATAGATTGCCATTTGCTTCTCCGGTTTCGGCAGCCCGCGACCAGGCATGCCGCTTCAAAAACCCACTTGGCATTGGCCAAGTGGGGCGTAAAACCATTCCGTCCGGCAAAAAGCCGGGCGGGACGTAAATCCCTATTCCATGAACAACGAGGACACCGAGTCCTCGTTGGAAATCCGCAGGATGGTCTCGGCCAGCAACCCGGCCACCGACAGCACCCTGATCTTCTTGCAGGCCTGCGCTTCCTTGGACAGCGGGATGGTATCGGTCACCACCAGCTCGTCCATGGCCGACTCGGCCACCCGCTCGACCGCCTTGCCCGACAGCACCGGGTGGGTGCAGTAGGCCACGACGCTCTTGGCGCCCTGCTCCTTCAGCGCGGCGGCCGCCTTGGTCAGCGTGCCCGCGGTGTCGACGATGTCGTCCATGATCACGCAGGTACGGCCCTCGACGCTCTCGCCGATGATGTTCATCACTTCCGACACGTTGGCCCGCGGGCGGCGCTTGTCGATGATCGCGAGGTCCGCGTCCAGCCGCTTGGCCATCGCGCGCGCGCGCACCACCCCGCCCACGTCGGGCGACACGACGAGCAGGTCCTCGTAGCCGTGCTTCCACACGTCGCCCAGCAGCACCGGCGTGGAATAGATGTTGTCCACCGGCACGTCGAAGAAGCCCTGGATCTGGTCCGCATGCAGGTCCATCGTCAGCACGCGGTCGACGCCGACCGCCTGCAGCATGTTCGCGATCACCTTGGCGCTGATCGCCACCCGGGCCGAGCGCGGACGCCGGTCCTGGCGCGCGTAACCGAAGTACGGGATCGCCGCGGTGATCCTCGCCGCCGAGGCGCGCTTGAGCGCGTCCACCGTCAGCAGCACTTCCATCAGGCTGTCGTTGGCCGGCGAGCAGGTGGACTGCAGGATGAAGCAGTCCTTGCCGCGCACGTTCTCCAGCAGCTCGACCATGACCTCGCCGTCGGAGAACTTCGACACGGTGGCGTGGCCGAGCGGGATGTTCAGGCGACGCACGACCGCGTGCGCCAGCAGCGGGTTGGCGCTGCCCGTGAACACCATCAGGCTTTCGTAGGCCATGCCATCCCTTGTCGGCGACCAGATGCTTGGCTGGGGAGGAAGGATTCGAACCCTCGTATGCCGGAATCAAAATCCGGTGCCTTAACCACCTTGGCGACTCCCCAAGCGCTAACCGTTCCCCATCAGTCCCAGCGGATGGCGGTCCAGGCCCTTGGCCACGAAACCGCGCATCCCCCCGGGCATCCGGGATGCCACCGCGCGCGCCTGGCGCTCGGTGGCGAATTCTGCAAACACACATGCTCCGGACCCGCTCATCCGGACCCTCATCTCCGCGCCGCCTGCCTGGCTTGCGAGCCAGTCCAGGTGCCGCGCGACTTCGGGGTATTTCCCGCGTACCACCGGTTCCAGGTCGTTGTGGCCGAAAGTGCCGGTCGGACTGGGCAACCAGGCCTTGTCGGCCCCGACGCCTGTCTCGTTGGCACCCGTGTCCGCCTCTGCGTCCGGGAACGGTTGAAACCTTGCGGAAAAGCTTGATATTTTGGCGCTTTTTGTGTTTCGTGTCAAACCCTTGTCGCCGAATACGGCAGCCGTCGGCACACCCACCGGCGGCACCAGCACCAGGTACCAGGCAGGCGGCAGGTCCAGGGAGGTCAACTGCTCGCCGACGCCTTCGGCCCAGGCACTGCCGCCGAACAGGAAAAACGGCACATCCGCCCCGATTCCGAGCCCGATCCCGGCCAATTCGGTCGAATTCAGCCCCAGGTTCCACATCCGGTTCAGCACCGCGAGCGTGGTGGCGGCATCCGAACTGCCCCCCCCAGTCCACCGCCGACCGGGATGCGCTTGTCCAGCCAGATGTCGGCGCCCAGTGCACGGCCGGCCGCCTGGCGCAGCGCCATGGCGGCGCGGACCACGAGGTCCTTCTCAGGCGGCACGCCGGAATGCGGGGTGTGCAGGACCACCTGGCCGTCGGAGCGCGGGGCAAGCGACACGGAATCGGCGATGTCGATCAGGCGGAAGGCGGATTGCAGCAGGTGGTAGCCGTCATCGCGCCGCCCGGTGACATGCAGGAACAGGTTGATCTTGGCCGGCGCAGGGTACGCCGCGATGCCGGCCGGGGGCGTGGCATTCACCTGCCTGCCTCCGGGGCATCTGCCCAGTTCTCCACCAGCAGGCGGATGCGCAGGTCGCCCCGCTCCATGACGAGCCGGCTGGGCAGCCCGCCCTCCCAGGCCTCGTAGTCGATGCGCCATTCGTCCTGGCGCAGGCTGCTCGGGCGGCCCTGGGCATCACGCTCGACCTGCGCCGGCGATCCGGGCGCCGCCCGCCCCCGCACCCAGTCGGGCAGGCCGGACAGCGGCAGCCGCCAGCCCAGCGCCTGTTCGGTGAGGGTCTCGGCATCCGACGCGGTGAACTCGCGCTCGTCGGCCGTGGTGAGCCGGTAGGGAGCCCCGGCCGAGCGCGTGATGCGCGCGATGCCCTGCCCGATGGGCGAGGTGACCAGCAGTTCGTCGTGGGCGTCGCCGTGGCGCCATTGGATGCGGCCCGAGCCGCCTTCCTTGCCCTGGCGCACGGAAAACCGGCCGTTCAGCGTGAAGCCGTCGACGCCGTCGCCACCGCGCGTGTCCGGGAGTGCGGCGCAGGCGGCCAGCAGCGCGATCGCCACCAGGCTGCACACGGTCCGCGCGGCGCGGCGCGCACGGCCGTCGATCGGATGGGAAAGCATGGAACCGGCGCGGACGGGCGCCGCTCAGCGCTTCAGGCGCTTGACCGTGCTGTTGAGCACATCATGCTCGGGGTATTTCTTGAGCGCCTCGCCCCAGACGCGTTCGGCTTCCTCGCGCTGCCCGTCGACCCACAGCACTTCGCCCAGGTGCGCGGCGATCTCGGCGTCGGGACGTCCGGCGTAGGCGCGGCGAAGGTGCACCAGCGCCTCGCGGTTGAGGCCGAGCCGGTACAGCACCCAGCCCATGCTGTCGACGATGAAGTAGTCGTCGGGCGCGAGCTTGAGCGCGCGCTCGATCAGCTCGCGCGCCTCGGGCAGGCGCTGGTTGCGGTCGGCCAGCGAGTAGCCGAGCGCGTTGTAGGCATGCGCATGCTCGGGCCGCAGCTCGATCACCTTGCGCAGGCTGGACTCGAGCAGGTCCATGCGGTCGATCCTCTCGGCCAGCATGGCGTAATCGTAGAGCAGGTCGGGATTGTTCGGCAGGCGATCCAGGCCGCGCTCGAGCACGTCGAAGGCCACCTTCTCCTGCTTGGCCTCGCGCAGCATCTGCGCCTCGGCGAGGATCAGCTGGACGCGCTGCTGGGTGCTGCTGGCCTCGAGCTTCTGGATGTGGTCACGCGCGACGGACAGGTTGCCCTGGCGTGCATAGACCTGGGCGATCCGGATCTGCGCGGACAGGGCCTGCTCCCCCTGGGTCACCTGGCGGTACTGCGAAAGCGCGGCCTCCCAGTCCTTGCGGTCCTCGGCGATCTGCCCGAGGTACAGGCGCACCGTGCCCTCGTCCGCGTAGCCCAGGTCCAGCAGGCGCTTGAAGCTGCCTTCGGCCAGGGCGAAATCATTCAACTGCATCGAGAGCAGCGCGACGGCGAACACCACCTCGGTGTTCTTCGGGAAGATCTCCAGCAGGCGCTGGAACTCCACGCGCGCCTCGGCGTAGCGCTTCTCGGCAACCAGCGTGCGCGCGAGGTTCAGCCTCACCTCGCGGGCGTTGGGGTACTGGCTCAGGAAACCGGACAGCAGGCCCAGCGCGTCGGCATTCGACTTGCGCTGCAGCAGCTGGGCTTCCAGCAGCACCGCCGCCTCCCAGTCGGGCTGCAGCGTCCGGGCCCGGCGCACGGCCGCCAGGGCCTGGTCGATCTGGTCGGCGGCAGCAGCGGTCTGGGAGACTGCGTACTGCGCCTGCGCGAGCGACGGGTGCTTTTCCGCGAGGCGCAGCATGAAGCGCAGCGCCGCCGCCTTGTCGCGCGCGCCGGCCAGCGAGCGCTGCAGCAGCAGGAAGGCCTCGCCCGGCCCCTGCGGGGACTCGGCGATCAGCTTTTCGACATAGGGAAAGGCTTCGTCGAGCCGTCCGGTGGAAAGCAGCATGCTCGCGAGCGTCTGCAACGCGCGCGTCGCGCCGGGCTCGACCTCGTACCAGACGCGGGCGGACTCGATGGCCGCCTCGGGCATGCGGGCGAACAGGGAGATCTCCGTGGCGCGGCGGGCGATGCGCGGATCGCGCGTGCGCTTGGCGAGGTCGGCGTAGGCCTGGGCCGCGAGGCCGACGTTGCCGCGCTGTCCCGCGATCTCCGCGATCAGGAACTCATACAGGATCTGCTCGGTGAGTTCCTGCGCCGGCATGGCCGTACCCGGCGTGACAGGCTGCTGCACGGCGCGCGGCGGGCGGGCGGGCGGCTTCGTGGCCTGCGCGACCTGGCCGGGCAAGACAAGGGTGCCCGCATCCAACGGCTGGCGGTCCGCGGCATGGGCGCCCTGGCCGGCCAAGGCCACCAGGACCGCGACGGCGACCGGGCGAAGAACTGGAACGCGGGTGCTTTTCACGCTGGTGTCCGATGCCGGCAGGGGAACGAACCAAGGAAACATCAGGCCAGTTTAGTATATTCCGCTGCCGCAAGAAGCTTGGATTGCGGCAGCGGATTGCGGGTTGCGGACCCCGGGTTTGGCGCGGGCGCGGCGCAGGTTCGATACCGTGTCGCGGGCGTGCCGCGACCGGAATGTGCGATTGACCACGGATGACGGATGCCCGAACTACCGGAAGTGGAGATCACCCGCCGCGGCATAGAGCCGCACGTGTCCGGCAATGTTGTCACCGGGCTGACGGTGCGCAACCCGAACCTGCGCTGGCGGGTGCCGCGCGACCTCGCCGCGCAGCTGGTGGGCCGCCGCATCGGACGCGTGATGCGTCGCGCGAAGTACCTGCTCCTCGAAGCGGGCGACGGCTGGCTGATCGTGCACCTGGGCATGTCGGGCAGCCTGCGGGTGCTGCCCGCGGGCACGCCCTTCGGCGTGCATGACCACGTGGACCTGGAGTTCGGCGCGCAGCTGCTGCGCCTGCGCGATCCGCGGCGCTTCGGCGCGGTGCTTTGGCAGAAGGGCGACGCGGGCGCGCACAAGCTGCTGGCCTCGCTGGGCGTGGAGCCGCTGTCCGGCGACTTCGACGGCGACACGCTGTACCGGGCCTCGCGCGGCCGGCGCGTGGCGATCAAGCAGTTGCTGATGAACGCGGCCATCGTGGTCGGCGTGGGCAACATCTACGCCAACGAAGCGCTGTTCCGTGCCGGCATCCATCCGCTGACGCAATCGCGCAGGCTCACGCGGGAACGCTGCGCGCGCCTCGCCAAGGCGATACGGGACACGCTGGCGGCGGCGCTCGAGGCCGGCGGCTCGACCCTGCGCGATTTCGCCCATGCCGACGGCGAGCCGGGCTACTTCCAGCAGCAGTACAAGGTGTACGACCGGACCGGCGAGAAATGCCGCGCATGCGGCACGCCGGTGCGCAGCGTGCGCCAGGGACAACGCTCGACCTTCTTCTGCCCTGCCTGCCAGACCCGCGCCTGAACCCGGGGGACCGGGCCGGACGGCAACCTGAGCCCGGGCCGCAGACCTAGCCAGCCGCAGCCTTGGCCCGCGACTGGAGCACCCCGTACTTCGAGAGCAGTTGCTCGCGCGACTCGACCACGTCGGGATCAGCGGGAATGCAGGCAACGGGGCAGACCTGCACGCACTGGGGTTCGTCGAAGTGCCCGACGCATTCGGTGCAGCGGGCCGGATCGATGAGGTAGTGCGCGTCCCCGAGGAAGATCGCCTCGTTCGGGCAAGCCGGCTCGCAGACGTCGCAGTTGATGCACTCGTCGGTGATCATCAGCGCCATGCGCGCACCCGTGCCGACGCGCGGCGCTCAGCCACCCAGCGCCTTGACCTTGGCCACCAGCCGCGACTCGACCAGGGGATGCACGAACTTGCCGGTGTCCCCGCCCAGCACGGCGATCTCGCGCACGATGGTCGCGGAAATGAACATGTACTGCTCGCCCGGCGTCAGGAACACGGTTTCCACGTCGGGTATCAGCACCCGGTTCATGCCCGCCATCTGGAACTCGTACTCGAAGTCCGACACCGCGCGCAGCCCGCGCAGGATGACCTTGGCATTCTGCGCGATGACAAAATCGCGCAGCAGGCCGCCGAAACCCTGCACGCTGACGTTCTCGTAGGGCGAAAGCACCTCGCGCGCCATCTCGATGCGCTCGGCCAGCGTGAAGAACGGGCGTTTGCCGCGGCTGTCGGCCACGCCCACGACGACGCGCTCGAACAGCTTTCCCGCGCGGCGCACGAGATCCTCATGCCCGCGTGTCATCGGGTCGAACGTGCCTGGGTAGACGGCAGTGACCTTGATCATTCGTGCTCCAGCAGGTGGTAGTGGACCTGCCCCGCGCGGCCCGCGCGATGCACGCGCCAGCCGCCTCCAGGCAGGTATTCGCTGCCGGACTCGAGGTAGACCCGGCCGCCGGGCGCAAGCCACGGCGCAAGCAGCGCCAGCGCCGCCGCGTCCAGCCCGCTCCCGAAAGGGGGGTCGAGGAACACCACATCGTAGGGCGACGGCGCCTGACGCAGGAATTCTAGCGCATCGCCCCTGCTTGCACGGACGGCGGTTGCGCCCAGCAATTCCGCCGTGTCGCGCAGGGACTTCACGACCTGGGCATGCGCATCCAGCATGGCGACGTCGCGGGCGCCCCGCGATGCCGCCTCGAATCCCAGCGCGCCCGAGCCCGCGAACAGGTCCAGGCAGCGCCGGCCCGACAGGTCCTGCCCCAGCCAGTTGAACAGCGTCTCGCGCACCCGGTCGGGCGTGGGGCGCAGGCCGGGGACGTCGGGAAAGCGGATCCGGCGGCCGCGCCAGGCGCCGCCGATGATGCGCAGGACCTGCGCGCCTCCCCCGCGCACCGCCCTCACTTCGTCGCGTCGCCGGCGACGACGACCGTGGCCATGCGCTGCGGGTCGACCCGGCGCGAGTAGGCGTCGCGGACCTCGGACAGCGTGACCTTTGCGATGCGCGCGGGCAGCTGGTCCAGCCAGTCGGCGGGGAGGCGGTAAAAGCCGATGACCGCGGCCTGGTCGAGCATCTTGCGGTTGGAGTCGATGCGCAGCGGAAAGCCCGCGACCAGGCTGCGCTTGGCGGCCTGCAGCTCCCTGGCATCCGGACCGCGCTCGACGAACGCGGAGAGCTGCGAGCGCAATTCGGCCAGCGCCGCCTCGGACTGGTCGCGCCGGGTCTGCAGGCCCAGCAGGTAGGGCCCTTCGACGGCCAGAGGCAGGAAGTAGCTGTAGACGCTGTACGCAAAGCCGCGCTTGTCACGGATCTCGCGGAACAGGCGCGAGGTGAATCCCCCGCCACCGAGCACATGGTTGCCCACCAGCAGCGCGACGTAGTCGGGGTCGTCGCGCGCCGCCACCGGCATGCCCATCACCACATGGCTCTGCTCGGCCGGATGCGCCACCCGCAAGGTCCCGGCCGGCGCGGAGGGCGGCCGGAACGATGGCGCGCGAGCGGGCGGGGCGTCCGCGGCAGCCGCGCGCGGGAGGCGCGCGGTGAGGTCCTGCGCGATGCGCTCGGCCTCGGCGCGCGACACGTCGCCGACGATGGTGACCACCGAGCGCGATGCCGAACGGTGTCGCGCATGGAAAGCGCGCACGTCGGCCTCGGCCAGCCCGGCCACCGAATCGATGCTGGTGCTCACGCCATAGGGATGGCCCGGGTACATGCGCTCGTAGAGCCGGCGTTCGGCGATCGCTTCAGGGCGCGTCTCGGCCTCGCGCACCTGGGCCTGCAGCCTCGCCTTCTCGCGCGCAACCGTGTCCGGCGCGAAGGACGGCTCAGCAAGCAGCGTGGCCAGCACGGCGAGTGCCGGGTCACGGTCCCGCGCACCGGACAGCACGCGCAGGTTGTAGCCGGCGCGGTCGCGATCGAACGTGGTCCCCAGTTGCGCACCGGCATCGGCCAGGCGCTCGCCTATCGCGCGCTCGGTCTGCGACTCGCCCCCAGCGCGCAGCAGCGCATGCGTGAGGCGCGCCAGGCCGGCCTTGCCGGCAGGATCGAAGGAGCTGCCCGCGGCCGTTTCCACCGCGACGTCCAGCACGGCGATGGCGCGCGACTCGATGAAGGTCACGCGCGCCCCGCTGGGCGCGGTCCACTGCTGCAGCTGCGGGCCGGCGTGCACCATCGGCGCCAGCAGGCAGGCGGCGAGTACGGCAACCGGGCGCAGCATGCGCGCGGCGCGCGGCATGCGAACGGACTGGAAGCTAGCCATGGCGGTCAGTGCCTCATCGCGCCACTGGCCGGGCGCCTCGGGGCAGCCGCATCCATGGGCAGCGCTTCCAGCACGCCGACCGTGAGCTGGTCATCCACCAGCAACCTGGCCGCGGCCCGCACCTGCTCCGCGTCCACGGAGCGGATGCGTTCGAGGATGCGGTCCGCGTCGCGCCAGGAGAGGCCTGCGTTCTCCAGCCGGCCGATCTCCATGGCCTGCGAGAAAATCGAATCACGGTCGAACACTTCCCGCGCGACCATCTGCGTCTTGACCCGCTCGAGTTCCGCAGGTGGCACGCCATCGGCAGCCACCCGCGCCACCTCGGCGCGTATCGCCGCCTCGAGCTGCCCTCCGCCCACGCCCTGCGCCGCAGTGGCGCCCAGCATCAGCATGGCCGGGCCGCGCGGATAGGGGTCGTAGGACGCGAAGGTGTTCACAGCGAGCCTGCGCTCCCGCACCAGCGTCTGGCGCAGGCGCGCGCCGTCGTACCCGTCCAGCAGCGATGCCAGCACCGCCAGGGCATACGGCGAGGCCTGGGCTGCCGGCTCCTCCATGCGCCGCAGCGCGGGCACCTTCCAGCCCAGCAACACGCCATGCGCTTCCGCCGGGGCGCGCACCTCGGTGCGGCGCAGCCCGCGTTGCGGCGCCTCGTCATTGGCACGCACTGCCGGAAGCGGCCGGGGCTTGAGCCTGCCGTAATGCCGCTCTGCAAGCCGGAACACGCGCGCCGCGTCGACGTCTCCGACGATCACCACCGTCGCGTTGTTCGGCGCATACCAGCGCTGGTACCAGGCCAGCGCGTCCCGGTGCGTCATGGCCTGGAGGTCCGCCATCCAGCCGATCACCGGCCAGCGGTAGGGATGCGACGACCAGGCAGACGCCATTAGCGCCTCGTAGAGCAGGCCCCGTGGGCGATCCTCGGTGCGCAGCCTGCGCTCCTCCATCACGACCTGGATCTCGCGCGCGAACTCGTCCCCGCGCACCACGAGGTTGGACATGCGCTCGGCTTCCAGCGACATCACCAGTTCCAGGTGGTCCTTGTGGACCTGCTGGTGGTACACGGTGCTGTCGCGGTTGGTGAACGCGTTGTCGCGCCCTCCGGCCTCGGAAACCTGGCGCGAGAAATCCCCCGACTTCAGCTTGCGCGTGCCCTTGAACATCAGGTGCTCGAGCACATGCGCCACGCCGCTGGCGCCGACCGGCTCGTCCATGCTGCCGGCGCGGTACCAGACCTGGTGCACCAGGGTCGGCGCCCGGCGGTCCTCGCGCACGATCACGCGAAGGCCGTTGGCGAGGCGCACCTCCCGTGTCGCGTCGGGTCCAGCCGCGCGTGCCGGCACCCAACCGCCGGCGGCGACCACCAACATCGCGGCGGCGATCAACGCGAGCGGCGTCAGCCGGGTGGTCGGGGCGAGGCGCATCGGGCTCATCTCAGGGCAGGGCGCCAGCGTCGCCGGCAGGGATCGTGGATCGATGCTGATACAATCGGGATGTTGCACCAAGCATATTAGCAGCAGCCCCAGCGCGATCCCTCGCGCCTCCAATGCCCCTCCTCACCGCTCCGGACCCATGCTAGGCCTGTTCAGGAAAAGCGCGGATGCCGCCAAGGGCAGTGCCTCCACCGACGCCGGAAAGGCATCCGATGGCGGGGGCTGGTTCGGCCGCCTCAAGTCGGGCCTCGCGCGAACGCGCGGCACGCTGGGCGCCCTGTTCGGCGCGACGCGCGTCGATGAGGCCCTGTTCGAGGAGCTGGAAGCCGCCCTGCTCACCGCCGACGCGGGCGTCGACGCCACGACCCACCTGATCACGTGCCTGCGCGAACGCGCGCGCCGCGAGCGCATCGAGACCGGCGAGGCGCTGCGCGAGGCGCTCGCGGACCTGCTGATGGAACTGCTGGCACCGCTCGAGGTGAACCCGGACATGAAGCGCGCCAAGCCGTTGGTGCTGATGGTGGCCGGCGTGAACGGCGCGGGCAAGACTACCTCCATCGGCAAGTTCGCCAAGCAGTTCCAGGCCAACGGCCAGTCGGTGCTGCTTGCGGCCGGCGACACCTTCCGCGCCGCGGCCCGGGAACAGCTCGTCGAGTGGGGCGACCGCAACGGCGTCACGGTGATTTCCCAGGCCGGGGGCGACCCGGCGGCCGTCGTGTTCGACGCGGTGCAGGCGGCGCGCGCTCGCGGCATCGACATCGTGATAGCCGACACCGCGGGCCGGCTGCCGACCCAGCTGCACCTGATGGAGGAAGTGAAGAAGATCAAGCGCGTGATCGCCAAGGCGGACGCGGGCGCTCCCCATGAGGTCTGGCTGGTGCTCGATGCCAACACGGGCCAGAACGCGCTCGCGCAGGTGAAGGCCTTCGACGACGCACTCGGACTGACCGGCCTGGTGCTGACCAAGCTGGACGGCACGGCGCGCGGCGGCGTGGTCGCGGCCATCGCGCGCCAGCGCCCGGTGCCGCTGGTGTACATCGGCGTGGGTGAAGGCATAGACGACCTGCGGCCGTTCCGCGCGCGCGAGTTCATCGCAGCGCTGCTGGACCTGCGCGACTGAGCAGGCCGGGGAATGTCCGATCCGGTGATCAGCTTCAGCCAGGTGGCCATGCGCTACCCGGGCGGGCATGAAGCCCTCTCCCACCTGAGCTTCGCCATCGAGCCCGGCGAGATGGTCTTCCTGACCGGGCATTCCGGCGCGGGCAAGTCCACGCTGCTGAAGCTGATCGCGGCCATCGAGCGCGCCACCGAAGGCACGGTGCTGGTGGCGGGCCAGAACATCACCCGGCTGAAGCCCGCCGCCGTCCCCTTCCTGAGGCGCAAACTCGGCATCGTGTTCCAGGACCAGAAACTGCTGCACGACCGGAGCGTGTTCGAGAACGTGATGCTGCCGCTGCAGGTCACCGGCCACCCGCACCGGGAAGCATCGCGCCGCGCGCGCGCCGCGCTGGACAAGGTGGGGCTGCTGGACCGGGAGCGTGCACGGCCCATCACCCTGTCCGGCGGCGAGCAGCAGCGCCTGTGTATCGCGCGGGCGGTGGTGAACCGGCCGAGCGTATTGCTCGCGGATGAACCCACTGCCAGCCTTGATGCGGACTACGCGCGGACCATCATGGACATGTTCCGCGACTTCAACCAGGTCGGCGTGACGGTGCTGATCGCCACGCACGACCAGTCCCTGATCGAACGGCTGAAGCCGCGCGTGCTGCACCTGTCGCGCGGCCGGCTGGCGGACGGGCCACCCACGGATGACGGGGGCGGGGCATGAAGGCCTGGCTGAGGCACCATGCGCAGAGCCTGGCGGCGACGCTCTCGCGCCTGGCGCAGGCACCGCTGGCAAGCACCTTGAACGCGCTGGTGATCGGCATCGCGCTCGCGCTGCCGCTGGGCGGCTACGCGCTGCTGGCGAGCCTCAAGGCCCTGTCCGGGGGACTGGCGACGGAGCCCCAGGTCAGCGTGTTCCTCGCGCCGGAGGCGGGGCGCGGCGACGTCGCGGAACTGGACAAGCGCCTGCGTGCGATGGAGGGCGTGGCGTCGGTGCGATTCGTGCCCCGGGATGCCGCATTGACCAGCCTGAAGGCGGCCCCGGGCATGGCCGACGTGATCGGATCGCTGCGCGACAACCCCCTGCCGGATGCCTTCGTCGTGACCCTGCGTGACCGCGACCCCGCCCTCTCCGGCAGGACCGAGGCCCAGGCCCGCGCCCTGCCCAAGGTGGCCCATGTGCAGGTCGACGCAGCCTGGATCCAGCGGCTGGACGCGCTCATCCGGATCGGCCGGGTAGCGGTGGCCCTGCTGGGCACCTTGCTTGCGATTGCCCTGGTTGCGGTGACATTCAACACCATCCGCCTCCAGATCCTGACGCAGCGCGACGAAATCGAAGTATCCAAGCTGGTCGGCGCCACGGACAGCACGGTCCGCAGGCCCTTCTTTTACCTCGGCGGCGTACTTGGCCTGGCAGGTGGTGCCATCGGGATGGGCATCGTGTTCGGTGCCCTGTACCTGCTCAACCGCGAGGTCGGCCGGCTGGCGGTGCAATACGGGTCGGACTTCAGCCTGACCTATCTGGGCTGGGTCGATGTCCTCTCCGTGCTGGCCTTTGCCACCCTCTTGGGATGGTTTGGTGCATTCATGTCTGTGAGCAAGCACTTATGGCAGATTCAGCCTAAATAGTGCGTCTCAGGTGTTTCCAGATCAGGAACACTGTATTTCCCACGAAAACGCTCGGAAACTTATTCGGGCCTTAGCACTCCAACCCGCAGAGTGCTAAACTGATTTCGTAGCCAATGCCGCAAAGCAACAACCTGCAGGTGTCCAACCAGCAGGCGTGTCACAAGCACTCGCGGCATACGGGCAAATCGGGGGGCCAAAAGCACCCCGGCTTACGGAGGAAACGAAATGAGCCAATTGACGATGATGGCGCTGCCGGTACCGTCCGCCCTCGGCAGCATCGAGAGCTACGTGCAGGCGGTGAACCGTTTCCCGGTGCTGAGCGCCGAGGAAGAGGTCGCCCTGGCGCGCCGGTTCCGCGACGAAGGGGACATTGATTCCGCCAGCCGCCTGGTGCTGTCGCACCTTCGCGTCGTGGTCGCGATCGCCCGCGGCTACATGGGCTACGGCCTGCCGCACGCCGACCTGGTGCAGGAAGGCAACATCGGCCTCATGAAGGCGGTGAAGCGCTACGACCCCGAGCGCGGCGTGCGCCTGGTGTCCTTCGCCGTGCACTGGATCAAGGCCGAGATCCACGAGTTCGTGCTGCGCAACTGGCGCACCGTGAAGATCGCCACGACCAAGGCCCAGCGCAAGCTGTTCTTCAACCTGCGCTCGATGAAGCCCGGCCTGGCGCCGCTGACGCTGGCCGAGGTCAGCAACGTGGCCAAGGTGCTGGGCGTCAAACCAGAAGAAGTGCGGGAGATGGAAACCCGCCTTGCCGGTGGTGACGTCGCGCTTGAACCCCAGGGGGATGACGAAGACGAAAAGTTCTCGCCCATTTCCTACCTTGTCGATCCGGCCGCCGAGCCCTCGCAGGTCCTCGAGACCAACGAGGGCGCACGCCTGCAGGCAGAAGGCCTGGAGCAGGCGCTGGCCAGCCTGGATCCGCGCAGCCGGCGCATCATCGAAGCGCGCTGGTTGCGCGAAGACAAGGAGCAGTTGACGCTGCATGACCTGGCTGCAGAGTTCGGCGTGTCCGCCGAGCGCATACGCCAGGTGGAAGTCAAGGCGCTGCAGAAGATGCGGGGCTACCTCCGCGCGTCCTGAAGCAGGCCGCGCCATGGCGATGCGGCCGCGCCCCTGGCGCGGCCGTTTTCAATTGCGCCGGGCGCGCGACGCTAACCCGCGGTCCTGAGCAGTGTGCGGATGTCCTCGACCAGGGACGCCGCCTGGCCGTGGCGCACGAACAGCCGCAACCGCCCCTGCGGATCGTAGACATAGCTTCCGGCGGTATGGTCCACCGTGTAGGTGCCCGCAGCCGAGCCCGGCACCTTCTGGAAGAACACCTTGAACTGCTGGGCGGTGCGGGTCGTCGCGGCCGCGTCCCCGTACAGCCCGATGAAGGACGGATGGAACGAGGGAACGTACTGGGCCAGCAACGACTGGGTGTCGCGTTCCGGGTCGACCGTGACGAACAGCACCTGCACCCTGGCCCCGTCGGGGCCCAGCGCGTCGACCACCGCGCGCATCTCCGCCATGGTCGTCGGGCAAACGTCGGGGCACTGGGTGAAGCCGAAGAACATCACCACGACCTTGCCCCGGAAATCGGCCAGCGTTCGCGCCTTGCCGGTGTGGTCGGTCAGCGAAAAATCCTTCGCGTAGTCGGCGCCGGTGACGTCGACATTGCGGAACGACAACGCATCGTTGCCGCATGCGGAAAGCAGCCCCGCGAAGGCCAGCGCACACGCGCCGCGTGCCAGCAGGCCGAGCGCGCTCCGGCGCTCAACGGACGTAGTGGTCAACCAGCAGCGCCGCGAACAGCAGGGCGAGGTAGGTGATGGAAAAGCGGAAGGTGCGCCGCGCGAGCGCGTCGGAATAAGCGACATAGAGGCGCACCGCATAGGCGATGAACATGCCGCCCAGCACCACCGCGGATGCCAGGTAGATCCACCCGCTCATGCCCTGCACGAACGGAAGCAGCGAGCATGCGAACAGGATCAGCGTGTAGAGCAGCACGTGCAGCCGCGTGTAGCGCGAGCCATGGGTCACCGGCAGCATCGGGAGACCTGCCCGCGCGTAGTCCTCGGTCCGGTACAGCGCCAGCGCCCAGAAATGCGGCGGGGTCCAGGCGAAGATGATCAGCACCAGCAGCAGCGCCTCCGGGGCCACCTCGCCGGTGACCGCGGTCCAGCCGAGCAGCGGCGGCATGGCGCCGGACAAGCCGCCGATCACGATGTTCTGCGGGGTCAGGGGCTTGAGTACCACCGTGTAGACGATGGCATACCCGACGAAGGTGCCGAAGGTCAGCCACATGGTGAGCGGATTCACCAGGTTGTAGAGCGTCCAGAGCCCCGCGCCACCGACCACGCCGGAGAACACCAGGGTCTGCAGGGAGGACAGTTCTCCGCGGGGGAGGGGACGGCCGCGGGTACGCGCCATCAGCGCGTCCAGCTTCTGCTCGACCAGGCAATTGATGGCGGCGGCGGCCCCGGCCACCAGCCAGATGCCCACGGTGCCGGCCACCAGCACCTTCATGGGCACCATCCCCGGCGTGGCGAGGAACATGCCGATCACCGCGCAGAAGACGATCAGCGCGACGACACGCGGCTTGCTCAGCTCATAGAACTGCCTGAGCTTGTGCGCCGACTGGTCCCATACGAGTTGCATCAGGGGGGGCTGCGCGGAGGCGATCGCCAGTGACGTCAGCGAACGGAAGTGGTTGAAAACAATCGATAGTTTATCACGACCAGCACTGCCAGCAGCAGCGCCGCACCGGCATTGTGCGCGGCCGCCAGGGACAACGGCAGCGAAAACACCACGTTGCCGAGCCCGATCGCGAACTGCGCCGTGACGACCGCGTGCAGCGCCAGCCCGAGCCGGCGCATCTCCGGCAGGCGCATCAGGCGGACACCCAAGGCGATCATCACCGCGAAGACCAGAATTGCGCCCAAGCGGTGCAGCCAGTGGATTGCCGTCAGCGCCTCATTGGAGAGCAGATCACCGCTGGCGGTCATGCCCAGTTCGCGTACCACGTGGAACGCGTTGCCGAAATCCATGGGCGGCACCACTTCCCCGCGGCACAGCGGCAGGTCCGGACAGGCCAGCGCGGCATAGTTGGTGCTGACCCACCCGCCGAGGATGATCTGCAGGCAGCCGACGAGGAGCGCGGCGATGGCGAGCCTGCGGACCCCCGCCGGGGCGGCTACCGACAGCGCCGGTTCCTGACGCATGGCCAGCAGCACCAGCAGTGCGAACGTCGCCATCCCCCCCACGAGGTGGCTGGTGACGATCGCCGGCTTGAGCAGCATCGTGACCGTCCATGCACCCAGCAGCGCCTGGAATGCAACGACGAAAACCAGCGAAGTCGCCAGCCATGGGGACTGACCCGACAGGGACCGGTTGCGCCACGCCAGCAGCGCGATCCCGAGGATGAGGGATCCGACCACGCCGGCGAGGTAGCGATGGACCATTTCCTTCCAGGCCTTGGGCAGGCTGACCGGGCCATGGGGTTCGTCCGCATGCGCCGCGAGGATCTCTTCGGCCGCGTGGTGGGGCGTGAGTTGGCCGTAGCAGCCGGGCCAGTCCGGGCAGCCGAGGCCGGCATCGGACAGCCGCACGTAGGCACCCAGCACCACCAGCAGCAGTGTCAGGGCGGTTGTACTCCATACCAGTCGCCGAAACCGGCCCGGCGAGCGGCCGGTCAGGAACCAGACGCAGGCCACGATGGCGAGCGTCAGGCCCAGCAGCAGGATGCGGTGCAGGGGGTCCATGCGGTCAGCCTATGCGCGACACGCGAAGGAGGCGGGCGAGATCCTTCTTCATCCTGGAGGGATCCGCCTGCGCCGGCCAGCGAAGCATCAGGTTGCCCAGGGGGTCCACCAGCCAGATCGGCTCCGACACCGTCGCGGTCGGCGGCGCGCCCGGGGGCCGCGCGGCGAACACCTCCCGCAACATCGCACTGCCCGCTGCGCGCACCAGCACCAGTCCCTCGTGCTCCTGGAGCAACGCCGCGTCGACGGGCACATCGTCGGTGAGGAGCCAGATGCGCTCGATGCGGTCCATGTCCTTGCCGGTCGTGCGCCGGACCTGGCGCATCTTGTACAGCTTGTCGCGACATGCGGCCTCGCAAGCCCCCCCGTCGGCCTGCAACATGATCCACTTGCCACGCAATTCCGCCAGGTTGAAGGGCGCGCCGTCGGCCCGGCTCATCGGCAAGCCCGGCAAGGGCCGCGGCTCGGTGAGCTCGCCGTAGTTCATGCGCGAGTCCGGCGGGGAAAAGTGATAGAGCGCGAGTGAACCCGCGAACGGGGCGACGCACACGGCCAGGACCAACCAGAGGGTCCAGCGATTGGTGCGCCTGGCCGTTTCTCGGCCTGCCAAGGCAGCGGGCGCCTGCGGTGACTGCTCGGTCATGATTGCCTCTTCAAGTTCATGCCGACCCAGATGGCCAGCGCCATCAGGGCAAGGGCATACCATTGCAACGCGTAAGCCCGGTTCACGTCCACCCGCGCGTCCGGCCGTGGCCAGTCGCGCGAAAGTCCATCCACAGGTGCCCCCGCGTTGCCGGCTTGCTGCAGCACCACGGGCTGGAGGATGGCGCCCGGAAGCGCAGACGCCAATTCCGCCTGCGCGCGGTCTATCAGCAGGTTCTGGCGCACGCGTCCGGCCGCTGCGTCCTTCGAGAGCTCGTAGGCGCTCACCCGCGGCTCGACGCCGATACCCTCGATCTCCAACACACCCTGCGGAAGGTCGACTTCCGGGAGCTGGTCGCGGCGCGGGGGTGCCGCGACCCAGCCTCGGTTCACCAGCATCACAACCGGAGGGGTGCGCGCATGGCTCCCGCCATCTTCGAGAAGCAGCGGCGTGACGACGTGGTATCCGGGGCGGCCGTTGTGGATCCGGTTGTCGATGAGCCACCCCCGCTCGTGCAGCAAACGGCCGCGCGCCACAAGGCGGCGGTTCACCAGTTCGCCCGCAGGGCGGACGGCTGCATCGACCCGCATCGCCGGACCGGAAGCGAGCGAGTCGATCCTGGCCTGGCGCGCCAGCTTCTCCTCGGCGCGGCCCGTCTGCCAATTGCCGAGCGACACGGCAGTGGCGGCGACGGCAATGGCGAGCACGCTCGCCCAGGCTGGGGGGGCGAACCGCCATCGTCCTATCCTCACGCCGCGCATCGGCTGTCCCGATATAGACTGCATTCGTTTCCAATCCCGCAACGCCCGACCGGGCTTTAGGCCATGCGAGTCGTCGTAGTACTGTTCCTGGTGGCGATACTCGCCAGCCTCGGTTCCGCCCTTTACTTCATGCTCGTCCACCGCGGCGACCAGCGGCGGATGGTCCGCGCCCTGGCCATCAGGGTCGGCTTGTCAGTGACGCTGTTCCTGCTGCTCGTCGGCGGTCACTACCTTGGACTGATTCCAGCCGGTAAGTTGCACTGACCGGTGAACAAGGGGCATTTCGCCCGCGGTGCTGGACGGGGAAAAAAAGGGCGCCGCACTCGCGTGCGGCGCCTCTCCCCCACGACCCCGCCCGGCCCTTTGGGCTCTTGGAACGGGGTACCCCTCCTCGAAGTTCGGTTGCGACCGTGCCGGCAGTGACCTACAGCCAGTAAACCAGCACGAACAGCAGCAGCCACACCACGTCAACGAAGTGCCAGTACCAGGCCACGCCCTCGAAGCCGAAGTGCTGGTCGGGCTTGAAGTGGCCCTTCAGGCAACGGAACCAGATCACGATCAGCATGATGGTGCCGACGGTCACATGGAACCCGTGGAAGCCGGTCAGCATGTAGAAGGTCGAGCCGTAGATTCCGCTCGACATCTTCAGGTTCAGCTCCGAATAGGCATGGCCGTACTCGTAGGCCTGGAAGCCGAGGAAGACCACACCCAGGCAGATCGTCAGGAACAGCCACAGGTTCAGCTGGCCGCGCTTGTTCGCGATGAGACCGTGGTGGGCGATCGTCAGGGTTACACCCGAGGCCAGCAGCAGCGCGGTGTTCAGCGCGGGAATGCCCCACGCGCCCATGATGCTGAAGGGATCGCTGCCGTACGGGCCTGCGGTCGGCCAGTTGGGGCTGTAATCAGGCCAAAGCAGCTTGGAGTCGACGCTTCCGAGGTCGGGCACCGACAGCACGCGCGCGTAGAACAGGGCGCCGAAGAAGGCCGCGAAAAACATGACTTCGGAGAAGATGAACCAGCTCATGGACCAGCGGAACGACACGTCCACGCGCTTGGTGTAGAGCCCGCCCTCGGATTCGCCGATCACCTTGCCGAACCAGAGCTTCATCATCAGCACCAGGACCGCCAGGCCCGCCAGGGTCATCCATGGCCCTATCGCACTGTCGTTGAACCACATGGCCGCCCCGCCGCCCATCAGCAGCAACGCCACCGATCCGATCACGGGATAGGGCGCCGGTTCCGGCAAATAGTAGTTGTGTGTCGGCGTCGCGCTGCTCATGGAACTTCTCCCTTTACCCCGGTACGTTCAACCCGCGGCCCTGCTGACGATGAACTTCACCAGCATGACCAGACTCAACACGAAGACCGCCGCGCCGGCCACTGCGGTGGCGACCACCGCAACGGGCGAGAGCTTGACGGTTTCCGCCTCGTGCTCATCCCTGCGCCTCACGCCGAAGAACGCGAAGAACACGGTCCTGACCGTGTGCCACGCCGCGGCGAGCGGCGACTGCTTCCTGCCTTCCGGGAGCCCGTCCCCGGCCATCAACCGGGCTCTTTGCGCGCCCCTGCCACCTCGAAGAAGGTGTACGACAGCGTGATCGTCCCGACTTCCCTGGGAAGGGCGGGATCCACCACGAACACCACCGGCATGCGGCGAACTTCGCCGGGTCCCAGCGTCTGCTGCTGGAAACAAAAGCACTCCAGCTTCTTGAAATACTGCGCCGCCGCCGCCGGCCCATAGCTGGGCACCGCCTGCCCGGTCACCGGGCGGTCAAGCGTATTGCGGATCTCGTAGACAACCTGCGTGACCTCGCCGGGATGCACCTGGACATGGCCTTCCAGCGGCCGGAAGGTCCAGGCCAGGCGTTGCAGGTTGGCGTCGAACTCGATGCCGACGCTGCGGGTCAGGTCAACCTGCGTATTGACCGGCGCCGCGTCCGCCTTGAACACGTTGCGCAGGCCGGTGACCTCGCAGATCACCTCGTAGATCGGCACCAGCGCGTAGCCGAAGCCGAACATCGCGACCACCACCACCAGCAGCTTGCGCAGCATCTGGCGGTTGGCGACCTCGACTGTGCCGGCGTTGGCGTGTGCTGCGCTCATGTGTTGTTCAGCAACCAGTACTTGAGCATGACACCGACGAAAAACGCGACCGCCACGGCAGCAAGCAGGAGGCCCGTGCGGCGATTCGCCGCGCGTTGCTCGTCCGCGGCCATGGAAGGACCGATGTCCGGCGCCGTGCTCATTTCACGACCGGCGGGTTCTCGAACGTGTGGTACGGGGCGGGCGTGGGCAGGTGCGTCCACTCCAGCGTGTCCGCGCCGTCCCAGGGCAGCTGCGGGGCAGGTTCCTTGGAGCGGATGCACTTGAGCACCACATACAGGAACAGGAGCTGCGATATCCCGAAACCGAAGGCGCCGATGGAGGAGATCTGGTTGAACTCCGTGAACTGCATGTTGTAGTCCGGGATGCGCCGCGGCATGCCGGCCAGGCCCAGGAAGTGCTGCACGAAGAAGGTGATGTTGAAGAAGATGATGGACAGCCAGAAGTGCCACTTGCCCAGCGTCTCGTCGTACATGTGGCCGGTCCACTTGGGCAGCCAGTAGTACACGCCGGCGAAGGCGGAGAAAAGGGCGCCGGCCACCATCACGTAGTGGAAGTGCGCGACGACGTAGTAGGTGTCGTGCAGCTGCACGTCCACCGCGGTCATCGACAGCACCAGCCCGGTGAAGCCGCCCAGCGTGAACAGGAACAGGAAGCCGAGCGCGAACAGCATGGGCGTCTCGAACGTCAGCGCGCCCTTCCACATCGTCGCGACCCAGTTGAACACCTTCACGCCGGTGGGCACGGCGATCAGCATGGTCGCGAACATGAAATACAGCTGGCCGGTGACCGGCAGGCCGGCGGTGTACATGTGGTGCGCCCACACGATGAACGACAGCACCGCGATGGACGCGGTGGCGTACACCATGGACGCGTAGCCGAACAGCGGCTTGCGCGAGAAGGTGGGGATCACCTGGGACACCACGCCGAAGGCAGGGATCGCGATGATGTACACCTCGGGGTGGCC
>CAIVVS010000280.1 GCA_903909415.1 uncultured Pseudomonadota bacterium
CGTGTTCCTGTACCAGGACCGGCTCGCGAAGCTGGACTGGGGCTGGCTGACCCGGCGCAAGAAGGTCGCGCAGGCGCTGTTCGGCCTGGGCGCGGGCTTTTTCTCGGGCACGGTGAACCTGTCGCTGCCGGTGCTGCTGATCTATTTCATGCTGCTGGGCATCGCGCCGGTGGCGATGTCGCAGATCATGAACCTGTGCTTCTTCGGCGGGCGCGTGGTGCAGGCCGCCACCGTGGGCGCGGCCGGCGCCCTGCCGCTCAACCTGGTCGTGGTGACGCTGTTTCCCGCGGTGCTCGCCATCACCGGCCTGCTGGTCGGCTTCAGGCTCAACCGCCTGTTCGACACACGCTCCTACAATGTCTGGCTCAAGCGCATCCTGTTCGTGATGGCCATCGTGCTGATCGTGCAGGGCGGGCGCTGGTTCCTGACCGGGTTCCTGGACGGAACGCCCCACTGAAAGCCCCCATGGACGACACCATCCTGCACCAGCCGATCGAGGCGATCGAAGCCCTGCAGTCGGAGAAGTTGCGCCACGTGCTGGCGCTGTGCGCCAGGGGCCATCCCTTCTACCGCAAGCGCTGGGCCGAGGCCGGCATCGACATCGCGTCCATCCGCAGCGTGGCCGACCTGCCGCGCCTGCCGCTCACCACCAAGCAGGACCTGATGGCCGACCCGGAGGCCTTCCGGCTGAACGTGCCCGAGCTGCCGCTGCACGAGCGCGCGCTGTGGGAAATCATCCACACCACCGGCAGCACCGCCGACCCGACGCCGATCTACAACACCACGCACGACTTCCACGCCTACCTGCTGCAGGCCGGGCGGGTGTCGGAGATCGTCGGCATACGCGACGACGACATGATCGCCAACCTGCTGCCGCTGACGCCCGCGCCCATGGGCGCCTTCCTGCGCGGCACGGCCAATGCCTACGCGGCCGGCTGCGCGGTGTTCGGCGCGCTCACCGGCAGCCCGCACGGCGACTTCGGCGTGCACCGCTCGCTAGACGACGCGGTGCGCATGGTGGCACGCCACCGCGCGACCATCCTCTGGGGCGTGCCCAGCTTCATCAGGCGCGTGCTGATCCGCGCGGTGGAACTGGGCGCGGACTTCTCCACGGTGCGCATGTGCGCGGTGACCGGCGAAGCCTCGACGCCGGCGATGCGCGAGGACCTGCGCGCCCACATGCGCGCGGCCGGCGCGCGCGGCTGGTACATCTTCGACCGCTACGGTTCGACCGAGCTCGGCGGACTGGCGCAATGCCAGGAGGAAGGCGAGTGGCACAACCCCGCTCCCGAGACCCAGTACCACGAGGCGGTGGACCCGCAGACCGGCGCGCGCCTGCCCGACGGCGAGCGCGGCGCGCTGGCGGTGACCCACATCGACCGGCGCGGCACGGTGCTGGTCCGCTTCCTGGTCGGCGACGTGGCCAGCGTGGTGCGCACGCCCTGCCCGCATTGCGGACGCAGCGGCGACCGCATCGTCGGGCCGGTGACGCGCGTGAAGGACCTGATCAAGGTGAAGGGCATGCTGATCAACCCGCCGGTGCTGCTGGAGCTGCTGCGCGGCATCGCGGGCATCGACGAGTTCCAGGTGGTGGTGCAGAAGACCGACCCGAAGGACCCGTTCTCCATGGACGAGATGGTGGTGCGCGTCGCCAGCAGCGTGGCGATCAGCGACGCAGAGCGCGAGGCGCTGGTCGCGAAGGTGGTGGAGGCCGGCCACACCGCGGTGCGCGTACGCCCGCGCGTGGAGTTCGCGCAGGCCAGCGAGATCTACGACCCGCGCCAGACCAAGGCGGTGCGCTTCGTGGACCGGCGCGCCCAGTAAGGCGCGGGCAGTTAGGCGTGTGCGGCGCGCCGGAACCGCACCGGCACCGGGCCCGGCCGCTCAGCCGCCGGCCAGCCAGTCCGACACGCGCTGCGCGACCCGCTCCCAGCCGCGCTCCAGCATCAGCGCGTGGCCCATGCCCTCGAACACCTCGGGCTGGCAGCCCAGCAGTTGCGCGCCGATGCGCTGCTGCTCGATCGCGATCAGCGCATCGGCGCCGGGCGCGAACCAGGCGAGGCGCAGGCCGCGCAGCGCCGCCTGCAACGCAAAGGGATTGGGCAGCGCGCCCAGGGTCATGTCCCAGACCGCGCGCTGCGACTCCGGGCAGGACAGGCGCTGCCAGCGCGCAAGGTCCTCGGGCGCGGGCCGCGTGGCGAACAGGATGCGCCCGTAGAGGTCAGCGCTGCCTTGGGCAAAATCCGCCGATTTCGCATTAAGTGCCTGATTCAATTCAGAAAAATATGCAGGGCTGCGCATCGCCATCAGCATCTGCGACCCGAGCAGGCCCTGCGGCGGCGCGGATGCCATGAGTGCCAGCGCCGGGACGCGCGCGCCACCCTCGATGTATTTCAACGCGACGAAGCCCCCCATGGAGTGGCCGATGAGCGCGGGCGCGCCGCCTTCCAGCGCCGCGACCACGCCGACCGCCTCGGCGAGGTCGGTCACGTAGTCGGCGATGGACGCGCCCGGATGGGCTGGGTCGTCCTGGGGGATGCCAGCGGGCAGCGGCGAGCCGCCGTGGGCGCGCAGGCTGAGCGCATAGGCACGCCAGCCGGCGCGCGCGAACCAGGGCAGAAAATGCTCGGCCCAGCACCAGGCGCCGGCGAAGGCGCCATGGATGAAGAGCAGCGCCGGCGCGCCTTCCTTCGGCGCCTCGGGCACGCAGGCCAGCAGCTCCAGCCGCGCCGACTGCGGGATGCGCAGCACGCCGGGACCACCGGGACCGCGGGCCATCGTGCCGTCCCTGCCCGCGCCCGTCCCGCTCAGCCCGGCACCGACATGCCCTTCTGCACCGCCGGGCGCGCGGAGATCGCGTCGTACCAGCGCTTCACGTTCGGGAAGTCGGCCAGGTTGGTGTTGTGCCACTCATGGCGCCACACCCAGGGATAGGTCGCGATGTCGGCGATCGAGTACTCGCCGGCGAGGTAGGCGGACTCGCCCAGGCGGCGGTCGAGCACGCCGTAGAGCCGGTCCTTCTCCTTGGTGTAGCGGTCGATCGCGTAGGGCACCTGTTCCTTGGCCGCACGCACGAAGTGGTGCACCTGTCCGAACATCGGGCCCACGCCGCCCATCTGGAACATCAGCCACTGCAGCGCGTCGTAGCGCGCCGCGCCGTCCTTCGCGAGGAACCTGCCGGTCTTGTCGGCGAGGTAGATCAGGATGGCGCCGGACTCCATCATCGCCAGCGGCTTGCCGCCGGGACCATCGGGATCGACGATGGACGGGATCTTGCCGTTCGGGTTGATCGCGAGGTACTCCGGCGCGAACTGCTCGTCCTTGCCGATGTTGACCTTGTGCGTGTTGTACTGGAGGCCGCACTCCTCCAGCATCACCGACACCTTCTTGCCGTTGGGCGTGCCCCACGTGTACAGTTCGATCATCGTCGTCCCCTGTGGATTGGTGCTGATCGCGACAGTCTACCCATTCCCTGATGAAGTGAGCCCGATGACATGGACTTGATGACGTGGGCCGGGCGGATACAATGCGGCCATGCTGAAATGGCTGCTCACGACCGTGATTGCGCTGGTGATCCTCACCGCGGTGTCGCCCATGCTGGCGCGCTACGGCCTGGGCCGGCTGCCCGGGGACGTGACGCTGAAGTTCCGCGGCCGGCTCTGGTACCTGCCCTTCACCAGCACCGTGCTGCTGTCGCTGGCGCTGACCGGGATCGCGAAGCTGCTGTAGGCGGGCCCCGCGGGCGGGGCCTGCGCGCGTAACCTGCGGGCAGTCCGATCCGGGCCCGGCGGCTATTCCGGCGGCGGGGCGTCCGGCACGGTGACCACGGCATCGGTGCCGTCGATGCGCACCGGGAAGGTCTTGACCCGCTTGCCGGCGTTGCCGATGCCGGTCCAGACGTCCACGCGGAACCCGTGCAGCGAGCACTTCACGATGGTGCCGTCGAAC
>CAIVVS010000281.1 GCA_903909415.1 uncultured Pseudomonadota bacterium
CGCTCGGCGACGATCAGGTTCTCCTCGATGGTGAGCGAGGGGAAGATCTCGCGCGCCTGCGGCACGAAGCCGATGCCGGCGCGCGAGCGCTCGTACACCGGCAGGCCCTGGATCTCGCGCCCGCCGAAGCGGATGCTGCCCGAGTGGAGCGTGGTGTGGCCCATGATGGTGGCCATCAGCGTCGTCTTGCCCACGCCGTTGCGCCCGAGGATGCACAGCGACGATTTTTCCGCCACCGCCAGCGAGATGTCCTCCAGCACCACGGTATCGCCGTAGCCGGCATGCAGGCCGTCGACGCGCAGCACCTCGTTCCCGGCGCCTCCGGCCTTCGGGTTCACCGCGGGTTCACTCATGGCCTTCGCCCAGGTAGACCTGGCGCACGCGCGCATCCGAACTCACCTCGGCGGGCGTGCCCTGCATGAGCACGCTGCCCTGGGTCAGCACCGTGATCTGCTTGGCGAATCGGAACACCAGGTCCATGTCGTGCTCGATGATCAGGATGGCTATCTCGGACGGCAGCGCGTCCAGCACCGACAGGATGCGGTGCGTCTCCAGCGACGGCACGCCGGCGGCCGGCTCGTCCAGCAGCAGCACGCGCGGCTTCATGCCCAGCGCGATGGCGATTTCCACCAGCCGCTGCTTGCCGTAGGGCAGGTCGGACACGCGCCGGTGCGCGTCCTCGGTCAGTCCCAGGGTCGCCAGCACCGCCATGGCCTCGTCCACCACGTCGCGCTGGCTGTTGGCCGGGCGGAACATGCGACCGCCCACGCCCAGGCGCTCGGCGATGCCCAGCGCCACGTTGTCGACCACCGGAAGCTGGCGGAACAGGGTGTTGATCTGGAAGGTTCGGCCCAGGCCGCGGCGCACGCGCTCGCGCTGCGACATGCGCGTGACGTCGACCCCGCCCAGCAGGATGGAGCCGGTGGTCGGCGCGAGCCGCCCGGTGAGCATGTTCACGAAGGTGGTCTTGCCCGCGCCGTTCGGGCCGATCAGCGCATGGCGCGCGCCGGGTTCCAGCGAGAAGTCGATGCGCTCGGCCACGGTCAGCGCGCCGAAGCTCTTGCACAGGTCGCGTGTCTCGAGGACGGCGCTCACTCTGCCTTCTTTCCGCGGACCCTGGCCACGAGCTGGTCGATGATGCCGAGGATGCCGCCGCGCGCGTACAGCACTACCACCACCAGCAGCCCGCCAATGCCCAGGTACCAGTACTCGGGGAACTGCTTGGCCAGCTGGTCCTGCGCGATCAGGTACACGACCGGGCCGACGAAGGCGCCGTAGATCCGGCCCACGCCGCCGAGGATGAGCATCACCAGCAGCTCGCCGGCGGACTCGAAACCCAGCACGTTCAGGCCGACGAACTGGTTCGTCTGGGTGAGCATCGCGCCGGCGATGCCGGCCAGCGTGCCGGACACGGTGTAGACGATCACCATGCGGCCGTATACCGGCGAGCCGATGGCGTGCATGCGGTGCGTGTTCTCGCGGATGCCGGTGAGCGAGGCGCCGAAGGGCGAGTAGATCAGCCGGCGCACCAGGAACCAGGCGACCAGCAGCCCGATCAGGCAGTAGACGAAGGCGGTCTTGCCGAACATGTCGAACTTGAACATGCCGAGGATGGGCGCGACCACCATCCCCGACAGCCCGTCGGCACCGCCGGTTAGGTTGGTGGCCTTGTTGGCGATCTCCAGGAGCACCGAGGTGATCGCCAGGGTGAGCATGAGCAGGGTCAGGCCCGTGGTGCGCAGGATCACCGCGCCGGTGAGCATGCCCAGCAGCGCCGAGGCCGCCGCCGCGCCCGCGAGCTGCAGCAGCGGGTCGGAAATGCCCATCTTCGCGCCCATGATGCCGGCGACGTAGGCGCCCATGCCGAAGAACGCGCTGTGGCCCAGCGTGACGATGCCGGCGTAGCCGACGATCAGGTCCAGCGACAGCGCATACAGGATGAACACCAGGATACGCGCGCCCAGCGACAGGTACTCCGGCAGCATGAAGAAGGCCGCGATCGCGATGGCGAACGGCAGCCACTCGATCGGGCGTATGCGCGAATCCGCGCTGTATCCGCCGGAATGCGTCATGGCGCGGCTCCGTTGCCCATCAGTGATCCGGTCGAGGCGCGCACTAGTCCTCCGGTCGAGGCGCCCATCAGTGGGCGCGCCCGAACAGGCCGGCCGGCTTCCACAGCAGCAGGCCGATGGTGGCGAAGTAGATGAAGAAGGCGCCGAACTGCGGCACCCAGTACTTGCAGGCGGTGTCGGTCACGCCGATCAGCAGCGCGGCGATGAAGGTGCCGCGCAGGCTGCCCAGCCCGCCCACCGACACCACGATCAGGAAGTACACCAGCTGCTCGAACGGGTAGGTCGGCTGGATGGCGACGATCTCCGCGCCCAGCGCGCCGCCCATGCCGGCAAGCCCGCTGCCGAGGGAGAAGGTCAGGGTGAACAGCAACTTGGTGTTGATGCCGATGGACTGCGCCATGCCGCGGTTGTCCACCGCCGCGCGCACCATCGCGCCCCAGCGGGTGCGCTCCACGCCGAACCAGAGCGCGGCGATCATGCAGGCCGAGAACGCGATCAGGAACACGCGGTAGGTCGGGAAGTCGCGCCCGACCAGCGAATACTGTCCCTTCAGGTACTCGGGCAGCACCACCGGCTGCTGCAGGGTGCCGAAGATCATGCGCGCCACGGCGACCGAGATGAAGATCATGCCGATGGTGAACAGCACCTGCTCGAGTTCGCCCGCGCCGTAGAGGCGGGAGTACAGCAGGCGCTCCAGCAGCACGCTGCCGATGGCGACCAGCGCGAAGGACAGGAACAGCGCCAGCGGGAACGGTATGCCGAACTTCGCCAGCGACGCGGTGAGGATGTAGCCCCCGGCCATGGCGAACACGCCGTGGGCGAGGTTGACGAATCCCATCAGGCCCATCGTCACCGACAGGCCGACCGAAATGACGTACAGGATCATCCCGTAGGCGGTGCCGTGGAAGGCGACGCTGACGATGGATCCGAGGAGTTCCTGCATGGTTCAGCAGCGCACGGGAAACGAGGCGGGAAGGCGGCGCCGGGCCTGGGAGGCCCCCGCCGCCCCTGGTGGAAGGGGCGCGGCGGGATGGCGCCGGGGCCTTACTTCTTGTTGAATTCCTTCCAGAAGTCCTTGACGTTCGGGATGGTCTCGAGCTCGACGTTCACGAGTTTGCCGTTGACCTTGCGGACCTCGCGGATGTACTCGTTCTGGATGATGTCGCGGGTTTCCGGGTCGATGGAGATCGGGCCGCGCGGGCTGTTGGGGTTCTTGTAGGTCTTCACCAGCGCCATCGTGCGGTCCGGATCGACCTTGCCCTTCTGCTCGCGGATGGTCCAGAAGATGGCGTCCATCGCGTCGTAGGCGCCCACGGCCATGAAGCCGGGCTCCACCGTGTTGCCGAACTCCTTGCGCCAGGCGGCCACGAACGCCTTGTTCGCCGGACGGTCCGCGAAGTTGGAGTAATGGTGCGCGGTGATCACGCCCAGCGGCACGTCGCCCATGTTCGGCAGCTCGTCGTCGGTCACGATGTCGCCGGTGCCCACGTACTTGATGCCGGCCTTGTCCAGGCCCAGGTCGCCGAAGGCCTTCATCATGCCGGTGGCTGCCTTGCCCGCCGGGTTGAAGCCGAACAGGATTTCCGGCTTGGCGTCCTTGACGCGCTGGATGAAGGGCACGAAGTCCGGGTTGGACAGGGGAATGCGCACCTTGCCGACGATCTGGCCGCCGCCCGAGACGAAGCCTTTCTCGAACGCTTCCTCGGCGTCATGGCCCGGGGCGAAGTCCGAGACCGCGATGTAGGCGCGCTTGTACTTCTTGGCGGCCCACTGGCCGAACGGGTAGGCCGACTGCCACAGCGTGAACGAGTAGCGCGAGATGTAGGGCGAGCGCGTGGTGATGGAGGAGGTGCCCGCGTTGGAAATGAAGAACGGCACCTTCGCTTCCTGCGTGAGCGGAGCCATCGCCATGGCGTTCGGGGTCCAGACCACGCCGGTCAGGTACTGGACCTTGTCGCGCACGATCAGTTCCTGCGTGAGCTGCTTGGCCTTGTCCGGGTTGGGGCCGGTGTCGTCGCGGTAGATCATCTCGACTTTGACGCCCGGCGGCAGCTTGTCACCATTGAGCTTGAGGAAGAGCTTGATGCCCTTGTCGATCTGGTCGCCCTGCGCGGCCGTGGGGCCGGAATAGGTGTTGACCACGCCGATCTTGATCGTCTGCGCGATCGCGGGAACGGCGAAAAGGGTCGCGGCGGCGGTTGCCGTCGCCAGCCCGATCAGGGTGCGCTTGAACGTCATGATTCCTCCTCGGTTCTGGTGGTGGCGGATTCTAACCACAATCGGGGCGCTTGACAGCAATATGACAGCGAGGATGGCAGCGGCTTGGCGGCCCTGTAGGACTGCGGGACGCCGGGCCCGCGGACACGCTCAGGAACGGGTTGCCGCGATCCGGTTTCGCAATGCGTCCAGCACCGGGCCCGGCGCGGCCAGCGGCATGACGGCGGCCACGTAACGATCCGGGCGCAACAGCACGCCCACGCCCGCGGAGCCTGCCGGGGACGGCCCGGGTGACGGCATGAAGGGCGCGATGGCCGCGCCCACCACGCCCTGCGCATCGCGCAGCACTCCCTCGACGCCGGGCTCCGGTGCGTGCAGCGGGAAACTGTCGTCCTCGGGCACGATCCTGAACACCCGCGCGGGCAGGCCCGGAGGCAGGGCGGGCACATCGACCACGCGGTCCGCCCCCGCGCCGCACAGCAGCAATGTGAAGCCGGCGCCGGCAAGGTCGTCCAGGCGCCCGTAGGCACCGGCCGAGGTCTCCATCATGGGCTGCGGGAACAGGCGGCCCGACAGCGATTCGTCGCCGCTTCGCCCGTCCGGCACCACGAAGCCCTCGTGGAAGCGCGGCTTGGGCTTGTACTTCATCTGCATCAGGTAGTCGCGCGCCGGCGGGTAGAGGCTGAGCAGGCGCATGCCGTTCTGCACCAGGAAGGCGCCCAGCACCGTCTTGGGCTGCATCACGCGCCCGATGTTCACCGCCATCTCGATCAGCGCCCAGGCGTGGTCGCGCCGCTCGACCTGGTAGCTGTCCAGCAAGCCCGCCCCGATGCGCCCCCCCGTCACGGCGGCGAGCTTCCAGGCCAGGTTGAACACGTCGCGCTGGCCGCTGTTCATGCCCTGGCCGGCGAAGGGCGGGGACAGGTGGGCGGCGTCCCCGGCGATCATCACGCGCCCGTCCTTCCAGCGGTTGGCGATGCGCGCATGGAAGGTGTAGACCACCTTGCGCACGATCGCCAGGTCGCGGTCGCCCGGCACGCGCCCGGCCACCATGTCCCGCACCCGGCCTTCGTCGAGGATGGCTTCCGCGTCCTCGCCGGGATGCAGCATGAATTCATAGCGGCGCGTGCCGTGCGGGCCGGGCAGGTTGATCGCCGGGCGCTTCGGGTCGCAATAGACGCGGGTGTGGCGGTAGCGGTCCGGCGTGCCCGCCAGATCGACGATCAGCCAGCGCTCGACGAAGGTCGAGCCACCGAGGGTGATGCCGAGCGACTCGCGCACCTTGCTGCTGGCGCCGTCGCAACCGACCAGCCAGTCACATGCCACCTCGCCAGGGCCCTCGGGCCCGGTGAGCTGCACACGCACGCCGTCGGCAGACTGGGTGAAGGACTCCAGCCTGTGCTGGAAACGCGCCTCCACGTGCGGGAAGCGTGCCAGTCCCTCACGCAGCCGTGCTTCCAGTACCGGCTGGCGGAAGGCATTGCGCTTGGGGAAGCCGAACTCGCGCGACTGCGGCCGCACCTGCGCGAAGCGGCTGCCCGAGGGCGTGTAGTAGTCCAGACCGTAGCCCTGCACGATGTCGGCCAGCGCCACTTGGTCCAGGCCGCAGGCCTGCAGCACGCGCAGCGTCTCGTCGTCGATGGACACCGCGCGCGGCTCGCTCACCGTGGACGCATTGCGCTCCAGCAGCAGGGTGCGCACGCCGTAGGTGCCCAGCAGGTTGGCCAGGGTCAGGCCCGCGGGCCCGGCGCCGATGATGACGACGGGCCAGCGGGTGTCGTTGATTGCGGTCATTGCGCTGTTTCCTTGTTGCTGCGGCGCCCGGTTCGACGCCGAGCGGCGTGTCCTTGCTCCAGCCGTTCGTGGATGCGCGCCGCCGCCTGCCTCAGTTGCCTGGTGGCACGCCCCGCCGCGGCCTCGTCCACGGAATCGCGCGCCAGCACCACGCTCAGGCTGCCGGTCACCGCCGGCTCGGCGCCGCCCGCCGGTTCGAACAGCGGCACCGCAATGCCCAGCGCGCCGCGGTCGACTTCGCCGCGTGTCATGCACAGCCCGTTCGCGCGGATGCGCTGCATCTCCGTTTTCGCGGCCGCGCTGCCGCCGCTTTCCTCCAGCATCCGTGCCAGCATGCGCGGCGGCAGGAAGGCGAGGATGGCCTTGGAGGTGGCGCCGCGGTGCAGGGGCATGGCGCGGCCGCGCTCGTAACTCACCGGCAGCGCCGCGCGGCCGCCCGCGCCGCTCTGGTGGATGCACATCACCCGGTCGCGGTGCAGGCGCGACAGCAGCACCATGCCGCCGGTGTGGCGCGCCAGGTCGTCCATCGGGTCTCGCGCCGCCTGCAGCAAGGGGTCCGCCAGGCGGATCTGCCGGTCCAGGCCGACGATGGCCGGGCCGAGCGCGAAGCCGCCGGTGCCGCTCGCCTCGACCCACCCGGCGCGGGAGAGGAGCGCGAAGTAGCGGTAGGCGCTCGCGCGCGACACGCCCAGCGTGCGCGCCGCCTGCTCAGGCGACCAGACCGGCTGCGCCTGGGTGAACAGGCCCATCAGGTCGATCACGCGCTGCGCGCTGGACATGGACGTGTGGCCCGGTCCGGCCCGCTCAGCTGCGCATGATGGCCACGCCCCAGCGGTTCAGCGTGCTGGGGGCATGCGGCCAGGTGCCGGTGGCGCGGTCCTCGGCGCAGACCTCGATCTCCGAGGAGATCTCGGTGAGGTTGCCGTCCGGGTCCTCGACCATGAAGAAGAAGTCATTGCCCGGGCCGTGACGGCCTATGCCCCAGACCAGCGGCACGCCCCTGGCGGCCATGTGGTCCGCCCAGCGCGACATCCAGCTCCAGTCCGGCGCCTCGAAGGAATGGTGGTCGTGCCGGGCTTCCGGCGCGCGGAAGATGGCCAGCGAATGGTGCTCGCTGTCGGTGCGCAGGAAGCAGGCGCGCAGCGCGCCTTCGCCGTCGCGCACCTGGTCCGACAGCATGAACCCCAGCACGTCGCGGGCGAACGCCAGCATCGGCTCGGGATCGGTGGTGCGCAGCACCACGTGCTGCAGGCGGCCGGGCAGGGGCGTGTCAGTCTCGTCCTCGACGCGCCCAAGGCCGAAGGTGAACAGGTTGCCGTCGGGGTCCTTTACCGCGAAGGCCTCCGGCCCGAACAAGGGCGACGGGCTGGGCTGCAATGGCGCGATGGCTTCCATGCGCTTGCGCTGGCGCGCGAGTTGGGCCGCATCGCGAAAGCCGTAGGCCGCGAAGCCCAGCCTGTGCTTCGGACCGTTGCCGACGAGCACGGTGCGGGCCGGGCCGCGGCAGGCCCACACGCCGCCGGGCAGGGACTCGATCTTCATGCCCAGCGCCGATTCGTAGAACGCCGCGATGCGCCCGGGTTCGGGGGACAGCAGCTGGATGTGGTTCAGGCGGGCGTCCAGGGTCATGGCCTGCTCCTGCGGGGTGGGTGTCAGTCAGCCGCGCATTGTCGGCGCTTGCCGCGGCATGTCAACCCGGATTCGCAGCAGGTGAGACGGCTGCGCGGTGGCTGCGGCGCGGCCTCAGCGGGGACGCAGCCGGTTGAACGGCAGCGAGGGCAGGTCCAGGCCCGCCGGACCCAGGGTGTCCACCGCGATGCATCGCGTCCACGCGGCCAGTACCTCCGGCGGCGCACTCGCGGCCTTGAGCCCGAGCAGCGGATGGCTGTCCGGCGCGACGCCGTGGGCCGCGAGCAGCGATGGATCGGTGAGCGCCCCGCGCGTGGCGGTCAGCAGCACGTCGCAATGTCCCGCATCCAGCAGCACGCTGGCGCCGCGCGGCCCGATGTCCAGCGACAGCACCACGGCGCGCACCGGCAGGGCCGCACCATAGTCCCGGCTGAGGCGCGCGCCCAGCCTGCGATCCAGCACGGTGCCGACGCCTGCGTCGATGGCCGCCTGCACCGTGTCGGGATCGAGCAGGCCGACGAAGGCGGCGCGCGGGCCGGCCTGGCGCGCGAGCAGGGCGGCGAGCAGCAGGGTGGTGTCGCCGGTGCCACCGGCCTCCGGCGCGTCCGACACGTCGAGCAGCACGCACGCTTCGCCACCCGCCTGCATCAAGGCCTGGTTCGCACCCGGCAGCGCGGGTCGCAGGGCGGCGCGCCGTTCCAGCAGCGCGCGCGCGATGCGGCCCGCTGCCTCCCGTGCCGGTTGCGCGTCGCCCCGCGACCAGGCCATGACCGCCGCGCCGGCGTGGGTGTGGTCGGCATGTGGGAAGCCGCCGACCAGGCTGGTGGCCACCACCTCGTCCGACAGCGATTCCCGCGCGACGCGCTCCACCTCCCTGATCGCCTCGGATGCCGCGACCACCGGCCAGCAGGGAATCAGCATCGCCGAGCTCGCGATCGCCGGGAACAGGCGCTCGCCGTGCTCGACACGGGCATGCAGGCGCGCCAGCACGCTGCCGGCGCGATCGCGGTCCGACTGGCCGCCACCCGCCGCCGCGAAGGCCAGCAACGCGGGCAGGGCGCTGGGCAGGTTGGCCTGCGCGGCGAAGCTGGCGGCGATCGGCACCCCGGGCGCGTCCGCCACGATGGCGCGCACCAGTTCCAGTTCGAGCTGGCCGCGCGTGTCCGTCGCCGCGGCACCGTGCAGGGCCAGGTAGATCGCGTCCCAGGGACCATCGGCCGCGTCGGCCGCGACCTCGTTGCACAGCGCGTCGAACAGGCCTTCGTCCAGCGTGCCGGCGGTCAACGCCGAGGCGCAGCGCGAGACCACCACCTCCCAATCCGGGTGCGCCCGCGCGAAGTCGCGCACCGCGGTGAGTTCCGCGACCTCCGAGGCCAGCGCGGCCTCGCCGCTTTGCCACTGCTGCGCGCGGAAGTCCGCCAGGCCGGCCTGCGCCGGATGGAAGGCATTGGTCGCGTAGGCGAAGCGGGCGACCAGCAGTCGACGCGAAGGCGGGCGACGCGTCATCGGGTGTCGCCCGCTCAGGCGGGCGGGACGCTGCCCCGCACCTGCGCCGACTTGCCGCGGCACAGGGCGATGAGCTCGCCGTGCTGGTTCTCCACCCGGATGTCGTAGACGCCGTGGCGGCCGGCCAGCGCCTGCTCCACTGCCGTGGCCACCAGCACGTCGCCCAGCTTCGCCGGCTTGAGGAAATCGATCGCGGCGCTCATGGCCACCGCATTCTGGCCGTGGCTGTTGCAGGCGAGCGCGAAGCTGGAATCGGCCAGCAGGAAGATGTAGCCGCCGTGGCCGATCTGCAGGCCGTTCACCATGTCCTCGCGCACCGCCATCGCGAGCCGGCAGTAACCGGCGCGCGCTTCCAGCAGCTGCAGCCCTGCCGACTGCATCGCGCGGTCGCGCGACAGCATGGCGCTCGCCGTCGCCCCGGCCGGCGTGTCAGTCGCGGCGCCTGCCCCATCCCCGTCGCCCACGCGCGTTGCGCTCACTTGCCGGTGAACTTCGGCGGGCGCTTCTCGATGAAGGCGCGCACGCCTTCACGGTAGTCGTGGCTGGCCCCGAGTTCCCGCTGCAGGATCAGTTCCAGGTCGAGTTGCTGGTCCAGCGTGTTGCTCTCGGCGGCGCGCAGCGCCTGCTTGATGGTGGCCAGGCCCTGCGCCGGCCCGGCGGCGAACTGCGCGCAGATCCGGCGCGCCTCGGTCATCAGGTCGGCATCGTCCACGCAACGCCAGATCAGGCCCCATTGCTCGGCCTGTTCGGCCGAGAGCCTGTCGCCCATCAGCGCCAGGCCGCGCGCGCGCGCGGTCCCCACCAGGCGCGGCAGGAACCAGGTGCCGCCGGAATCCGGGATCAGCCCGATCCTGCAGAACGCCTGGATGAAGGAGGCGGAACGCGCGGCGATCACGATGTCGCAGGCCAGCGCGATGTTCGCGCCCGCGCCTGCCGCCACGCCGTTGACCGCGCACACCACCGGCATGGTCAGGTCGCGCAAGGCGCGCACCAGCGGGTTGTAGTTCTCGCCTATGGTCTTGCCCAGGTCGGGCGGCGCGGCGCCGGGCGCCATGTTGCGCTCGCCCAGGTCCTGGCCGGCGCAGAAGCCGCGGCCGTTGCCGGTGATCAGCACGGCGCGCACGCCGGCATCGGCACGGATGCTGACCAGCGCCGCCCGCATCGCGTCGTGCATGGCGGCGGTGAAACTGTTGAACTTGTCCGGGCGGTTCAGGGTGATGACCGCGTAGCCGTCGGCCCGCTCGAAGAGGATACCGCTGTCGTTCTCTGCCATGGTTCGCACGCCATTTGGGGTGCGCGCGAGTGTAGCACCGGCCCCGCGGTGCCCCGGCGCGGGCGTCCGCGCAGGATCAGGCCGGACGGACTGCCGGCGGCAGCGGTGGGCGGCGCAGTTCGGCCAGCGTGTCGCGCACGCCCGGCAGGTGCGGATGGATGCGCAGCGCGGTGCTGAAGGCGAAGTCCGCGGCGCCAAGCTCGCCATTGGCCTTGAGGATCTCGGCGAAGCTGCAGATCGCGGCGAAGTGGCGCGGCTCCAGTTCCAGCGCGCGGT
This sequence comes from uncultured Pseudomonadota bacterium, assembly GCA_903909415.1. The sequence continues at coordinate 10,768 of CAIVVS010000281.1, forward strand.
GCATGTCGCGCACGCTCTCGTCGTCGCGCTCCAGCATGTAGTAGAGCGTGGCGCGCTTGTTCCAGGCCTCGGCGTAGTCCGGGCGGCGGCGCAGCAGCTGCGTGAGGCGGGTCTCGGCCAGGTCCCAGCGCTGGGCCGCCATGTCGCGCACCGCGAGGTCCAGTGCGCGCTCGGCGCCTTCATGCGTGTGGTACATCCACGCGTCCCAGATCTGGTCCTCGGCCTCGGTGGCGGTGCCGGCGTCGGGGCTGAGCGCGAGGCGGTGGAACAGGATGCCCAGGCGCGAAGGCAGGGCGGGGGCCGGCTGGCGCGCCGGCAGGTGGGCGATCAGTTGCAGCGTGTCCGCGTAGATCAAGCCGTCATCACATCGGGATGCGATGACGCAGTGTAGGACAGGCCCGGGAAGGATTTCAACCGGATCAGTGGAAATCCCGCGAACTTGTCAGCAGCCGGCCGAGGAGAGTGCTGTTGTCCTCGAGCTTGCGCGCCACCAGGTGCACCACGTCGCCGTCGCGCTCGATCACGCCCTGCACGCCCATCAGGCGCGCGCCCAGCAGTTCGCGCCGCTGCGCGTCGGTGACGCTGCGCCAGACCACCACGTTCACCTGGCCGGTCTCGTCCTCCAGCGTGACGAACACCACGCCCGAGGCGGTGTCCGGGCGCTGGCGGCCGGTGACGATGCCGGCGGCGCGCGCGCGGCTGCCGTGGGGCAGGGCGGCGATGGACTCGGCGGTCGCATAGCGCATGCGCGCGAGGCGCGAACGCAACAGCGCGAGCGGATGCCGTCCGAGCGTCAGCCCGAGGCTGGCGTAGTCGGCCACCAGTTCCTCGCCTTCGCCGGGGGCTTCCAGTGACGCCGCCATCTCATGCAGCGGCGCCTCGCGCAGCAGGCCGGCGCGCGTGTCCACGCCGGCCACCGCCCAGTAGGCGCCGCGCCGGTGTCCTGCGAGCGCGGCCAGCGCATCGGCTGCGGCCAGGCATTTCAGGTCGCGCGCATCCAGCGTCGCGCGCCGCGCCAGTTCGTCCACCGAGGCGAACGGGCCGGTCGCGCGCGCCTGCACCAGCCGCTGCGCGCCGTCCTCGGACAGGCCCTTGACCATGCGTAGTCCCAGCCGCACTGCCGGGACGCGTTCCTCAGCCCCAGGACACGGCTCCAGCGTGCAGTCCCAGCCGCTCACCGTCGCGTCCACCGCCAGCACCGGCACGCCGTGGTGGCGCGCGTCCTGCAGCAGTTGCGACGGCGCGTAGAAGCCCATCGGCTGGCTGTTAATCAGCGCGGCGAGGAAGGCGGCGGGGTGGTGGTGCTTGATCCAGGCCGACACGTACACCAGCAGCGCGAAGCTGGCGGCATGCGACTCGGGGAAGCCGTATTCGCCGAAGCCGAGGATCTGCTGGAAGATGCGCTCGGCGAACTCGGCGGCATAGCCGCGCTCGGCCATGCCGTCCTTCAGCTGCCGCTCGAAGTGCTCCAGCCCGCCCTTGCGCCGCCACGCGGCCATGGAACGGCGCAGCCGGTCCGCCTCGCCGGGGGAGAAGCCCGCGGCCACCACCGCGAGCTGCATCACCTGCTCCTGGAAGATGGGCACGCCCAGCGTGCGCGCCAGCACGCCGCGCACCGCCTCGCTCGGGTACACCACCGGCTCCAGCTTCTGGCGGCGGCGCAGGTAGGGATGCACCATGCCGCCCTGTATCGGCCCGGGGCGCACGATGGCGACTTCCACCACCAGGTCGTAGAAGGTGGCCGGCTTCAGGCGCGGCAGCATGGACATCTGCGCGCGCGACTCGATCTGGAACACGCCCACGGTGTCGGCGCGCTGGATCATGCGGTACACGTCCGGGTCCTCGGCCGGGATGTCCTGCATGCGAAGCGGCTTACCCTGCCAGCCGCCCACCATGTCCAGCGCGCGGCGGATGGCCGAGAGCATGCCCAGCGCCAGCACGTCCACCTTGAGCAGCCCGAGCGCGTCCAGGTCGTCCTTGTCCCACTGGATCACGGTGCGATCGGGCATGGAGGCGTTCTCCACCGGCACCAGGCGCGACAGCGGCCCGCGCGAGATCACGAAGCCGCCGACGTGCTGCGACAGGTGGCGCGGGAAGCCGATCAGCGCGCTGGCGAGCTTCATCAGCAGCCGGATCGCCGGCGCCTCCGGGTCGAAGCCGGCTTCGCGCAACCGCTCGCCGAGGTGGTGGCGGTCGTCCCACCAGGCGATCGCCCCGGCGATGCGCTCCAGCTGCGAGGTATCCAGCCCGAGCACGTGGCCGGCGTCGCGCAGCGCGCTCTTGGGCCGGTAGCAGATCACGGTGGCCGCCAGCGCGGCGCGCCCGCGGCCGTACTTGGCGTACAGGTACTGGATCACTTCCTCGCGGCGCTGGTGCTCGAAGTCCACGTCGATGTCCGGCGGCTCGTTGCGCTCGCGCGAGATGAAGCGCTCGAACAGCACCGACATGCGCCCCGGGTCCACCTCGGTGATGCCCAGCGCGTAGCAGACCGCCGAGTTCGCCGCCGAGCCGCGCCCCTGGCAGAGGATGTGGCGCTCGCGCGCGAAGCGCACGATGTCGTGCACCGTGAGGAAGTAGTACTCGTAGTGCAGCTCGGTGATCAGCGCGAGCTCGTGCTCGACCAGGCCGCGCACGTGGTCCGGCACGCCGGCGGGGAAGCGCAGCGCCAGCCCCTGTTCGGTGAGCTCGCGCAGCCATTGCGCCGCGGTCTTGCCCGCGGGCACGACTTCCTCGGGGTACTCGTAGCGCAGCTCGTCCAGCGAGAACGTGCAGCGGCTCGTAACGGCAACAGATTCCTCAATAAAATCAGCGGGATAGATGTTGGCGAGGCGCAAACGCGGGCGCAGGTGGCGCTCGCCGCTGGGGAACAGCGCATGGCCGCACTCGGCCACCGGGCGGCCGACGCGCACCGCGGTGAGCGCGTCCTGCATGCGCCGGCGCGAGCGCACATGCATGTGCACGTCGCCCGCGGCCACCAGTGGCAGGCCCGAGGCGCGCGACAGGGCGCGCAAGGCCAGCAGCCGCGCGCGGTCATCCGGGCCGCAGAGCAGTTCGGCGGCGATCCAGGCGCGGCCGGGGAAGCGTTCGGCCAGCCAGATGGCGTGGGCGAGGCTGTGCGACGCGCGGATCGACTTCGCTGGCGACCCAGTCGAAAATGCGGGAACGAGCAGGGCGAGGCAGTCCGGCAGGCCGGCATCGAGGTCCGCCATGCGCAATTCGTACTCGCCCTTGTCGGCGCGGCGCCGGGCGAGGGTGATCAGCTCGGAGAGGTTCCCGTAGCCGTTGCGGTTGGTGGCGAGCAATACCAGCTTCGGCCCGGGCTCATCACTTTCCTGGTTGAGGCGGAACTCGCTGCCGATGACCAGGTGCAGCCCGGTTTCCTTGGCCGCCCCATGCGCGCGCACCACGCCCGCCAGCGAGCACTCGTCGGTGATCGCAAGCGCGGCATACCCCAGCTTGGCCGCGCGCTGCACCAGCTCCTCCGGGTGCGAGGCGCCGCGCAGGAAGCTGAAGTTCGAGAGGCAATGGAGTTCGGCGTAGGGGGGGAGCATGAGCAGCAACCAAGCATGGACTGTATATTTATACAGTTTTGTTGCAAGCCAGTCACTCCCCGATCACTCCCCGGACATCGCCGATCGCCATCGGCGAGTGCTCGAATCGAGTTTTCGTCCGATCCGGGACAGCACATGGCAAGCAGCACGCCATGCAATGCGAATGCCGCGGGTTGCCTTTATCCTGCGCACCCGAGCCGCAGCCGCTTTGCGCGACCAACTGAAAGTCTGCCATCTTGTTTTTCCAATCGAAGGCAATCCATCGCGCCGGCCTGACCTTGGCAACCTGCCTGCTGCTTACCCTGGCGCTCCCCCTGCACGCCAGCGAAGCCGACG
>CAIVVS010000282.1 GCA_903909415.1 uncultured Pseudomonadota bacterium
CGGCAACGTAGCTGTTGTCGTGGCCGTAGACCGTGGACGCCTGCACCAGCACCGAGCGCGCGACGCCCGCCTCGTCCATGGCCTCCAGCATCGCCGCCATGCTCACGGGACGCTCACGCGACCACGGCGACTGTTCGCCGCCCAGCGGTGACAGCGGGTAGCGCGACTGGTCGGGCGCGATGACGTGCGGATGGATGTCGAAGACGGACTGGGCCATTTGTGCCATTTCTATATCAAGTGCCTGATTTAATTAATGTTTCTGCCATTCCCGCAGGGCGAGGCAGCCCGTCATTGTCGACGAGCGGCGTATTTCAGGCCAGCAGGATTTCGCACTAGCAGCTAGTCCGAAACGGCCTGTCCTCCGCGTCGCGCGGCGGCCACGGCGGCACCGAGCCCGCCGACTACTCCACCTTCAGGTTCGCCGCCTTCACCGCGCCGTCCCACAGCAACCGGTCGCGCCGCAAGGTCTCGTTGAACTCCGCGGCCGTGGTGCCCAGCGGCTCGACGCCGACCCTGGCCATCGCCTGGAGGAAGGCCGGCTCGCGCACCGACTCGCGCGCGGCGCGCTCCAGCCGCGCCAGCGCCTCGGGCGGGGTGCCGGCGCGAACCAGCAGGCCGTTCCAGGTGAGTATCTGGAACCCCGCGTAGGTATCGCCTATCGCCGGCACGCCGGGAAGCTCGGCGACCGGCTTGCTGCTGGAGACACCGAGCAGGCGCAGGTTCGGGTTGGCCGCGTGGCCCACGAAGTCGGTGAGGTTCCCGAAGTAGGCCTGCACATGGCCCGCCATCAGGTCCTGCACGGCCGGCGCGCCGCCCTTGTAGGGCACGTGCAGCAGTTCGATGCCGGCGCGCTGGAACAGCAGCGCCGGTGCGAGGTGGGTGGTGGTGCCGGCCCCGCCCGAGGCGAAGCTCAGCTTGCCGGGGCGCGCCTTCGCGAACGCGACGAACTCAGCCAACGTGCGCGCCGGCACCGACTGGTGCACGGCGAAGGCCAGCGGGAAGCTGCCGAGGTTGGAGACCGCGGTGAAGTCGGCCTCGGGATCGAAGTCCACCTTGGTGATCTTGGGCAGGATCACCATCACCGAGGGCGTGCCCAGCAGCATGGCCTCGCCGTTGGCCGGCAGCGCCTGCACCGCCTTGACCGCGATCAGCCCGCCCCCGCCGAGGCGGTTCTCGACGATCACCGGCGTGCCCAGCTTCGGACCCATGCGCTCGGCGATCGCGCGCGCCACGAGGTCGGATGCACCACCGGCCGAGAACGGCACGACGATGCGCAGCGTCCTGCCCTGCTGCGCCTGCGCGCCCGGACCCATCGCCATGGCGAGTGCCGCGACCGCGGCGGCAAGGAACGGCGTGCGCATGGCGTCCATCACGGTCAGCGGATGACTCAGCGAACGATCGTTGCCAGCGCGTCGCTGACCTCGCGCGGCATTTCCACCGGCGTCAGGTGGCGCCCGCCCTCCAGCACCTTGAAGCTGGAACCGGCGATGTTGGCGTGCAGCTGCTCGCTCATGGCCACAGGCGTGGCGAAGTCCTCCGAGCCGACCACGATGGCGGTCGGCACGCGGATCGCGGCCAGCGCCGAGCGCAGGTCGGAGTCGCCCAGCATCTCGCAGGCGGCGGCGTAGCACTCGACGTCGTTGGCCTCGAACACCGCCAGCAGCTGCTTGGCGGCCCTGGCCTCGCCCGAGCGGTAGGCGTCGCCGAACCAGCGCGTCATCTGGAACTCGGACAGAGAGGACAGGCCCTTGGCGCGGCCGGTGGCCGCGCGCTCGCGCCAGGCCTTGGGCGCATCGGCGCCGTACCAGGCGGTGGTGTCCACCAGGCCCAGGCCGGTCAGGCGCGCGGCGTGGTCGCGCGCGAAGGCGAGCGCGACGCAGCCGCCCATGGAGCAGCCGGCCACCGCGGCATCCTTCCAGCCGACGTGGGTCATCAGCTCGGCCAGGTCGCGCGCGAACAGCTCGGGCGTGTAGGGGCCGTGCTTCCGGTCCGAGGCGTTGTGGCCGCGGCAGTCGTAGGTCAGGACCTGCGCCCTGGCCGAGAGGATCTCGGCCACGCCGTCCCAGATCAGCCCGCCCAGCGCGAGGGAATGGACCAGGGCGATGCGCGGGGCGCCGGCCGTGCCGCGCAGGGTATAGGCGATGCGGCAGCCGTCGGAGGTGGTGAAGGTCTGGTTGCTCACTGCGGTGTTTCCTTGGTTATCAGCGATGGACGGGAAAAAAGCGGGCGAGCCAGGCGCGCACCACTTCATGCACGCGCAGGTTGGCTTCGTCGAACATGAAATGGTCGGTCTCAGCGAACAGGTGCAGGTCCGCCGGCTGTCCGGCGCGCTGGAACATCGCCACCGACTGCTCGGTGGGCGTGACCGAGTCCACCGAGCTGTGGAGCAGCAGCAGCGGGCGCGGCGCGATGCGGCCGACCACGTCCTCGGCGCGGAAGTCGAACATGCTCTGCGCGGTCTCGGCCGGGAACACCTGCGCCGACTTGTCCACCACGTGGCCGCGCAGGTGGTCGGGGATGGGCACGATGTCGTAGCGCCCCACCATCATCGACTTGCCGGTGCGCTCGCGGTATTCGCGCCCGGCGCGCAGCATCGCGGTGAAGCGCTCCCAGGCCTCGGGCGTGGTGTGCTGGCCACGGAACTTGCGCTCGCCATGGCCCCAGCCGCCGGAGGACACCACCGCCGCGACGCGCGGGTTGGTGCCGGCGGTGTAGACCGCGACCGCGGCGCCGAAGGAGGAGCCGAGCAGCGCGATGCGCGCCGGGTCCACCGCCGGGTGGTGGGACAGGAACGCCAGCGCGTTGCCGGTATCGGCCACCTGCTCCAGGCAGATCAGCCGGCCCGGTTCGCCCTCGGATTCGCCGCAGCCGCGCATGTCGAAGCGCAGCGTCACGTATCCGAGCGCGCGCAGCATCGCCACCGGCCCGGTCACGTTGCCCGCGCCCTTGTGGCTGCCGAAGCCGTGCAGCACGATGAACGCAGGGCGCCGCTCGCCGTCGGCCATGCCCGCGGGCAGTCCGACGAAGCCCGCCAGCGACAGGCCGTCGGAGTCGAAGCGCACGGCTTGCTCCGGAGGCAACCCGGATGATGTCGATGCGGCGTGGTTCATGGGCTGGCTCCCGCGGGCGGGGAATGGTGGAAGGAGGCGGGACTCTAGCAAGAACCCACCCCGGGCGGGAGTGCCACGGGGAGGGCCGGAAGCGGGCGGCTGCCGAAGCCCGGAGGCGCCCCGCGCCGGGGCACGGCCGTGAAATAGGCCCGATTCCGGGCGCACCTGCGATCAGCGCTGGGATATAGTCGCGCCCGAGATCCCCACGCCCATGCCACGGTCCCTTTTCGCGGCCCACCTGATTGCGGCCCTGAGCCTTGCCTGCCTTGCAGCGGGCACGCCGGCGCATGCGCAGGAATACCCCACCAAGCCGCTGCGCCTGATCGTGCCCAATTCTCCGGGCGGCGCGATCGACGTCACCGCGCGCATCCTGCAGCCGCGCCTGTCCGCCGAACTGCGCCAATCCATCGTCATCGACAACCGCGTCGCGGCCGGCGGCACCGTCGGCACGCAGCAGGCGGCCCAGTCGGCGCCGGACGGCTACACGCTGCTGATCGTGTTCGACAGCTTCACCACCAACCCCTTCCTGTTCAGGAACGTGCAGTACGACCCCTCGCGCGACTTCGCGCCCATCATGCTGGTGGCGCGCTACCCGCAGGTGTTCGCGGTGCACCCGTCGCTGGGCGTGAAGAACCTCAGGGAATTCCTGCAGCTGGCGCGCGCGAAAGGCAGCGCGCTGGACTTCGCCACCGCGGGCGCCGGCACCTCGAGCCGCCTGTCCCTGGAGTTGTTCAAGATCGCGGCGGGCGTGGAGCCCACCGCCGTGCACTACAAGGGCGGCGCCCCGGCGCTGAACGACCTGGCCGGCGGCCAGGTGGTGGCGATGATCGTCTCCACCGGCGCGGTGATCCAGTTCCTGAAGAACGGCCGGCTGGTGCCGCTGGCCGTGACCTCGGACAAGCGCAC
>CAIVVS010000283.1 GCA_903909415.1 uncultured Pseudomonadota bacterium
GGGTAGTAGGGCGTGAGGTCCATGCCGCCGCCGAACCACCAGACCGGCGCCTCGCCCGGGCGCGTGGCGACGAAGAAGCGCACGTTCATGTGCACTGTCGGGACATGCGGGTTGCGCGGATGCAGCACCAGCGACACGCCCATCGCCTCGAACGCGCGGCCGGCGATCTGGCCGCGCGAGGCCGAGGCCGACGCGGGCAGCTTGTCGCCGCGCACGTGCGAGAAGCCCACGCCGCCGCGCTCGAAGACATTGCCTTCCTCGATGATGCGGGTGGTGCCGCCGCCGCCCTCGGGCCGCTCCCATGCGTCGCGGCGGAAGCTGCCGCCGTCGACTTTCTCCAGCGCAGCCACGATGCGTTCCTGCAAGCCGGTGAGGTAGTCGCGCACCGGCTTGATGTCGAACTGGCTGTCCATGCCTGCTAGCCCTTGCGGATGGCCCGGTGGCCGATGTCGCTGCGGTACTGCATGCCCTGCATGCGCACGCCGTCCATCGCCTGGTAGGCGCGGCGTTGCGCCATCTTGATCGAGTCGCCCAGCGCGGTGACGCACAGCACCCGCCCGCCCTGCGCGGTCAGCTTGCCATGGGTCAGCGCGGTGCCGGCATGGAACACCTTCATGTCTGGCTCGGAAGGGGGTAACTGGCTGATTTCGCTTCCCTTTTTTGGCGCCTCCGGGTAGCCCTCGGCGGCCACGACGATGCCCAGCGCGGCGCGCCGGTCCCAGTCCGCCTGGGCCTGGTCCAGCCGCCCGTCGATGGCGGCATCCAGCAACTCATGCAGGTCGCTCTTCAAGCGCATCAGGATGGGCTGGGTTTCCGGGTCGCCCAGGCGGCAATTGAACTCCAGCACCTTGGGCGTTCCCTCGGCGTTGATCATCAGGCCGGCATACAGGAAGCCGGTGTACGGATGCCCATCGCGCGCCATGCCGGTGAGTACCGGTTGGATCACCTCGCGCACCACGCGCGCATGCAGCGCCGGGGTCACCACCGGCGCCGGCGAGTAGGCGCCCATGCCGCCGGTGTTCGGGCCCATGTCGCCGTCGAGCAGGCGCTTGTGGTCCTGGCTGGTCGCCAGCGGCAGCACGTTCTTGCCGTCGCACATCACGATGAAGCTGGCTTCCTCGCCGTCGAGGAACTCCTCGATCACCACGCGCGCGCCGGCCGCGCCCATCGAGCCGCCGACCAGCATCGCGTCGATCGCGGCATGCGCCTCGGCGGCGTCCATCGCCACCACCACGCCCTTGCCGGCGGCCAGGCCGTCGGCCTTGACCACGATGGGCGCGCCCATGCGGTCCACGTAGTCATGCGCGGCGCGCGCATCCTCGAAGGCGGCGTAGGCGCCGGTCGGGATGTGGTTGCGGACCATGAATTCCTTGGCGAACTGCTTGGAGCTCTCGAGCATGGCGCAGGCGCGCGTCGGCCCGAAGATGCGCAGGCCCGCGGCGCGGAAGGCGTCCACCACGCCCTCGGCCAGCGGCGCCTCCGGACCGACCACGGTGAGCTGGATGGATTCGCGCTGCGCGAACGCGAGCAGCTCGGCGGTGCCGGACAGGTCCACGTTCTCCAGCCCGGGCTCGGTGGCGGTGCCGCCGTTGCCCGGCGCGACGTAGACCACCTGGACCCGCGGACTCTGCGCCAGGCGCCAGGCTATCGCGTGTTCCCGGCCGCCCGATCCGATCACCATCAGTTTCACCGGCGCTGCTCCCCGTGTTCCAAGATATGCCTTGCGGCCTGCTGATCGGCTGGCTCAGTGCCTGAAGTGGCGCACGCCGGAAAACAGCATCGAGACGCCCAGTTCGTCGGCTGCCGCGATCACCTCGTCGTCGCGCACGCTGCCGCCCGGCTGGATGATGGCGCGCGCGCCGGCCTGCGCCACCACCTCCACGCCGTCGCGGAACGGGAAGAATGCGTCCGAGGCGACCACCGAGCCGGCGAGCGTCAGCCCGGCGTTCTGCGCCTTGATCGAGGCGATGCGCGCGCTGTCGACGCGGCTCATCTGTCCCGCGCCCACGCCCAGCGTGCGGCCGCCGGAGCAGAACACGATGGCGTTGGACTTCACGTACTTGGCCACGCGCCACGCGAACAGCAGGTCCTGCATCTGCTGTGCATCCGGCGCCAGCTTGGTCACGCAGCGCAGTTCCGTGCCGGCGACGTTGCGCGAGTCCGGCGACTGCACCAGCAGGCCACCGCCGACGCGCTTGAAGTCGCGCAGGTTGTCCCCGTCCAGAAGCGGCACCTCCAGCAGCCGCACGTTGGCCTTCGCGGCGAAGGCCCCGCGTGCGCCGGCCGAATAGGACGGGGCGATCACCACCTCGACGAACTGCTTCGCCACCGCCTGCGCTGCATCGGCGTCCAGTTCGCGGTTGAAGGCGATGATCCCGCCGAAGGCGGAGGTCGGATCGGTGGCGAAAGCGCCCTGGTACGCAGCCAGCGCCGTGGGCGCGACTGCCACGCCGCAGGGGTTGGCGTGCTTGATGATCACGCAGGCGGCCTGCCCGCGCGCCATGCTCTTCACGCATTCCCAGGCCGCATCGGCGTCGGCGATGTTGTTGTAGGACAGTTCCTTGCCCTGGAGCTGGCGGTAGCCGGCGAGCATCCCGGGCGCGGGAGATTCATCGCGGTAGAACGCCGCCCATTGGTGCGGGTTCTCGCCGTAGCGCAGGTCCTGCAGCTTGGAGAACTGCAGCGTCAGGCTGCCGGGCGCCTTGCCGGGGCGCCCCTCGGCATCGAGGCCGGTCAGGTAGTTGCTCACCGCGGCGTCATAGGCGGCGGTGTGGGCGAAGGCCTTGGCCGCGAGCGCGAAGCGGGTCGCATCCCCGATGCCTCCGTCGCGCTCGAGCTCTTCCAGCACGCAGGCGTAGTCTGCGGGGTCGGTGATGATGGCGACGCCGCCGTGGTTCTTCGCCGCGGCGCGGACCATCGCCGGGCCGCCGATGTCGATGTTCTCGATCGCGTCCTCCAGCGAGCAGCCGGGGCGCGCGATGGTTTCCCGGAACGGGTAGAGGTTGACCGCGACCAGGTCTATCGGCGCGATGCCGGCACCGGCCAGCGCGGACATGTGTTCCGGCAGGTCGCGCCGCGCGAGGATGCCGCCGTGCACCTTGGGATGCAGGGTCTTCACGCGCCCGTCCAGCATTTCGGGGAAGCCGGTGACCTCGGCCACCTCGGTCACCTTGATGCCGGCGGCCGACAGCGCCTTGGCCGTGCCGCCCGTGGACAGGATCAACGCGCCGCGCGCCGCCAAGGCGCGGGCGAAGGCCTCGACGCCGGTCTTGTCCGACACGCTGAGGAGCGCGCGCCGGACCGGGGTCAGCATCGCGTGCGTCCCATGCTCAGGCCTTGATCTTCAGCAGCTGCAGCTTCTTGCGCAGCGTGTTGCGGTTGATGCCCAGCATCTCGGCCGCGACCGTCTGGTTACCCTCGGCCTTGTGCAGCACCGCCTCGATCATCGGCCGCTCGACGTTGTTCAGAACCATGTCGTAGATCGCCCGCGGCTTGGCACCGTCGAGGTCCTTGAAGTAACGCTCGAGAGAGCGCCTGACGCTGTCGGCGATCTCGTTGGTGTGCGATCTCATGCTGCAAGTTCCTCCTGGTAGCACAGGCGGTCTGCCTGACGTGCCAGTTGTTCGAAAAAGCCGTCCACCGCCGCGAGTTGCTCGTCGCAGCGGTCCAGGCGGTTCATGGTCTGCCGGAACGCCGCAGCGCCGGCCAGGCCGCGCGTGTACCAGGCGATGTGCTTGCGTGCGACGCGCACGCCGGTGTCGCTGCCGTAGAGCGCGTACAGGTCAGCTAGGTGCTGCACCAGCACCTCGTGGATCTCCGCCACCAGCGGCGGCGCGAGCTGCTCGCCGGTCGCGAGGAAATGCTCGATCTCGCGGAATATCCACGGACGGCCCTGCGCGGCGCGGCCGATCATCACGCCGTCCGCGCCGGTCAGGCGCAGCACGTCGCGCGCGCGCTGCGGCGAGTCGATGTCGCCGTTGGCGATCACCGGCAGGCGGGTGGATTGCTTCACCTCGGCGATGGTGTCGTACTCGGCTTGGCCAGAAAAGCCGCAGGCACGGGTGCGGCCATGCAGCGAAAGCAGCTGCACTCCGGCGTCCTCGGCGATCTTCGCGACGCGCACCGCGTTGCGGTTGGTGGTGTCCCAGCCGGTGCGGAACTTGAGCGTGACCGGCACGTCGACGGCGGCCACCACGGCCGCGACGATGCGCCCGACCAGCATCTCGTCGCGCAGCAGCGCCGAGCCAGCCGCCTTGTTGCAGACCTTCTTGGCCGGGCAGCCCATGTTGATGTCGATGATCTGCGCGCCGCGACCTACGTTGTAGCGCGCGGCGTCGGCCATGCTCTCCGGGTCGCCGCCGGCGATCTGCACCGACACCGGTCCGGCTTCGCCCTCGTGGTTGCCGCGGCGCAGCGTCTTCTCGCTGCCACGCAACACGGCATTGGAGGCCATCATCTCGGAGACCGCGAGGCCGGCGCCGAAGCGCCTGCACAGCTTGCGGAACGACCGGTCCGTGACACCCGCCATCGGCGCAACGAACAGGTTGTTGCGCAATTCGTGTGCACCGATACGCATGGAAGTTGAACGGGGTTCCGGGGGAACGGGGCGGCGGGAGGCGAACTATACCCAAACGCGCCAAGTGGGAAAAGTGCCCTTGCGGGAAAAGTGCCCCTGGCGGAAAGGTGCGCCGGGGGAAGGATGCGCGTGCCGCTTTCCCAGACGATCCACGCTCCGCTCGCTTGACCCGTGCATGGGCACGTGTTACGGAAATGCCCGTGTCCCCAGCATCATGTGCCTGGCGAGCGAGCGCCGGGCCGGCGCGAGCATGTCCAGCGCGGCGAGCGCCGCGCCCCGCGCAACGGCGGCCGGCGGGGCCGACAAGCCGAACAGCGTGACCAGCGCGTCCGTTCCGCCCATGGCCCAGGCGCGGTCGGCCGTGCGTGAGTCCCGGTACCGCGCGCAGAAGTCCCCGTCACCGAGCGCCTGCGGCGCGCAGTCCAGCACCGCGCGCGCGAGCATGGCGCAGTCGCGCAGCCCCAGGTTCAAGCCCTGTCCGGCGACCGGGTGCAGCGCCTGCGCGGCGTTCGCGATCGCGATCACGCCGCCCTCGGCGACGTCCGAGCGCCAGCGCAATGACAGTGGGTGGGCGGCGCGGGCGCTCACGGCGTCAAGGCGACCGAGCCTGCCGCCGAATGCGGCGCCGAGCTGCGCAAGGAAGCGTTCGTCGCCCGCATCCATCAGTTGCCGCGCGCGGGCATCGCCCACGCACCAGACAAGGGCGTGTTGCGCGCCCCATGGCAGCAGGGCCAGCGGGCCTTCCTGGGTGAATCGTTCGAAGGCCATGCCGGGTACGGCGCCCGTGGAACCCACGACGCCGACGATCGCCGTTTGTCCGTAGGTGCGGAGCCGGTCCATGTGCTCCCCCCCATCGGCGAGCACCAGCAGGCGCGAGCGCGCGGTGCGCGGGCGCCCGGCATCCTCCAGTTCCAGTTGCCAGTCCCCTGGACGGCCCCGCCAGCGCTGCAGCCGGCCCTCCACCGCGTGGCGGTCGCCGTGCGTTGCGACCTGCAACCGCAGCGATGCCTGTATGCGGTCCAGGGTGCTGACGTAGCCCAGGGCCGGCAGGCCGTGGTCGGCGGCGCACATCAGCGTGCGTCCGAAACGGCCCTTGTGCGACACGTGGACTGACTCGATCGCGCTGGCATCCGCGGCGACCTGCGGCCAGGCGCCGAGCCCCCCGAGCAGTTGCCTGCTGCCCCATGAGAGCGCGATAGGGCGCGCGTCGCCCGGTGTACCGGAGTGCACGTGGAGCAGGGACAGGCCGCGCCCGGCGAGCATGGCCGCGAGCGCGTGGCCGGCAGCGCCGCCCCCGGCGATGGCGACGTCGTAGGTGCTTTGCATGCCGCCGCGCCTCAGCGCGCGCCGCCCGCCATCAAGGCTTCGATGTCGGCGGCGGTCTTGACCGCGTCCCGGGTGATGACCTCGCACCCCGCACCGGTGACCAGCACGTCATCCTCGATGCGCACGCCGATGTTCCAGTACTCCTCCGGCACGCCCTCGCCCGGGCGGATGTAGCAGCCGGGTTCCACGGTGAGCGTCATCCCCGGCTCCAGCGGCCGCCACTCGCCCGCCAGCTTGTACTCGCCCACGTCATGCACGTCCAGGCCCAGCCAGTGGCCGGTGCGGTGCATGTAGAACTGGCGGTACGACCCGGACTGGATCACCTCGTCGATGCCGCCCTTGCACAATCCCAGGTCGATGAATCCCTGCGCCAGCACGCGCACGGCTGCGTCATGGGGGGCTTCCCACGGCACACCCGGACCGGTCGCGGCGATGGCCGCGTGCTGCGACGCGAGCACCAGGTCGTACACGGCGCGCTGCGGCTTGGTGAAGCGTCCGTTCACCGGGAAGGTGCGGGTGATGTCCGAGGCATAGCCGTCGAGTTCGCAACCCGCGTCGATCAGCAGCAGGTCGCCGTCGCGCAGCGTCGCGCTGTTGTCGCGGTAGTGCAGCACGCAGGCATTGGCTCCGGAGGCGACGATCGGCCAGTACGCGGGGAACTGCGCGCCATGGCGCCGAAACTCGTAGAGCAGCTCGGCTTCCAGCTCGTACTCCGCACCACCCGGCCGCGCCGCAAGCATGGCGCGGTGGTGCGCGCCCGAGGAGATCACGCCGGCGCGCCGCATCGTCGCGAGCTCCTCCTCATCCTTGCGAAGGCGCATCTCGTCCAGCGGCAGGCGCACGTCGTGGATCTGCGCGGGCGCGGTTACGCCGGTGCGCGACTGGGCGCGCACCGCATTGATCCAGCCCAGCACCCGTGCGTCCCAGGCGGCGTCGGCGCCGGCGGCGAAGTGCACCGCAGGCTGGTTGGCCAGCAGCCGGGGCAGTTGCTCGTCCAGCGCGGCGATCGACCATGCCTCGTCCACGCCGAAACGCTCGCGCGCCGCCTCCGGCCCGAAACGGAATCCGTCCCACAGTTCCCGCTCGGGATGCTTCTCGCGGCAGAACAGGATGCTGCGAGGCGTGTCCCCGGCGACGATGACCAGCACCGCCTCGGGTTCGGGGAACCCGCTCAGGTACCAGAAGTAGCTGTCGTACCGGAAAAGGTAGTCGCTGTCCCGGTTGCGCAGCTTCTCAGCAGCAGTCGGGATGATCGCCACGCCGGCACCCAGCGCGCGGGCGAGTCGCTCGCGCCTTAGCTTGCGTGCGGTAAAGGCGTCGCTGGAATGGTCGGTGGCGTTCGTGGTCATGGCTGATTGTGGGGCGCGCGGGCGCGATGTTCAAGCACGGGTGGCAAGCAGCCGGTCCAGCTCGGCGAGGCGCTCGGGGGTGCCGATGTCGAGCCAGAGGCCGGCGTGCAGTTCGCCGCTGACCAGGCCGCCATCGATGGCGGTGCGCAGGCGGGGCGCCAGCTTCGCCTTCTCACCGGGCACGATACCGCGGAACAAGTCGGGCCGGTACACGCCGATGCCGGAGAAGGTGAACTTCGGCCCGTCGGCGAGGCTGACCAGCCCGTCGTGCAGCGCGAAGTCGCCGGCCGGATGGTGCCCGGGGTTGGGCACCAGCACCAGGTGGGCGAGCGACCCGGCTGCGAGCGCGCCGGACAGCCGTGAAAAATCGAAGTCGCTGTGCACGTCGCCGTTGGCGACGATGAAGGGGTGTGGGCCGAGGAGCGGCAGCGCCTTGGCGATGCCGCCGGCGGTTTCGAGCGCCTCGGCCTCGGGCGAGTAGCGCAGCGTCACGCCGAGCGCACTGCCGTCGCCCAGGGCGCGCTCGATCTCCGCGCCGAGGTGGGCGTGGTTGATCACGATCTCGGCCACGCCCGCGCGGCGCAGCGCCTCTATGGTCCGCGTGATCAGCGGCTTTCCGCCGGCCTTCAGCAGCGGCTTGGGGATGGTGTCGGTGAGCGGGCGCATGCGCTCGCCGCGACCGGCCGCGAGGATCATCGCCTTCATGCCCGTTCCATCCCCGCGCGGCTCAGAACGTGTAGCCGGAGGGCGCGACCGAGCCGGTGTCCAGCTCCTCGAGCAATACGCCCAGCGGCCCCAGCTGCGAATAGCGCGCGCAGGCGCGGCGCAGGTAACGCATCACCAGCGGCTGGTCGTCAAGGTAGCCGCGCTTGCCGTCGCGCAGCGCGAGCCGCGCGAATATGCCAAGTACCTTCAGGTGGCGCTGCACGCCCATCCAGTCGAAGTCGCGGTAGAACTCGCCGAAGTCGGGCTGCACGGGCACGCCCGCGGCGCGCGCCGTTTCCCAGTGGCGCACGGCCCAGTCGATGACCTGCGGCTCCTGCCATTCGACGTAGGCATCCCGCAGCAGCGATACAAGGTCGTAGGTCACCGGGCCGTACACCGCATCCTGGAAGTCGAGCACGCCGGGGTTGGGCCGGGCCACCATCAGGTTGCGGGAGTGGTAGTCGCGGTGCACGTACACGCGTGGCTGCGCGAGGTTGTTCTCGAGGATGCGTTCGAACGTGGTCATCAGCATGGCGCGCTCCTTCCCGGAGAGCTCGCGCCCGTGCTGCCGGGCGATGTACCAGTCGGGAAACAGCATCAGTTCGCGCAGCAGCACGGCGCGGTCGTACTCGGGCAGCACGCCGGGCCGGCTGGCCGCCTGCATGCACACCAGCGCGCCGATCGCGTCGCGGTAGAGCGGGTCGGGGTCGCTTGCCTTGACCGCGTCGAGGTAGGTGGTGGTGCCGAGGTCCGACAGCAGCAGGAAGCCCTGCGCGAAGTCCTCCGCATGCACCTCAGGCGCGTTCAGCCCCGCCTCGCGCAGCAGGGCGGCGATGCGCACGAACGGACGGCAGTCCTCGTGCTCCGGGGGCGCGTCCATGACGATGCGCGTGCCGCCGCCGGCCAGGTGCGCGCGGAAGTAGCGGCGGAAGCTTGCGTCGCTCGAGGCCGGGGTCAGCCGGGCGCCCTGCAGCCCGCAGTCGGCGCGCAGCCAGTGTTCAAGTTGCTCGAGGCGATCCATGCTCGGGGCGGAATCCGTCCTGCTGCTGCCTCCGGGCGGTCCGGCGGATGCTCCGGCAAATTGCCTTTGGCGGCGATTTGTGCGATTTTAGCACCCCGCTCGCCGACTCTTTCCGCACTTCCCCAGATGACTCCCCGGATCGCGCGCGCCGCAGTGCTAGTGCTGGCGCTGCCCATTGTCTTGCCGTCCGTCGCGCTCGCCGCTGACGACGGGCTGGGGCTGAAGCTGCAGCGCACGCTCGGCGGTCCGCCACAGGCCACGCGGGGGGACCTCCCGTCGTTCCTCTTTGCCGACCGCCTCGACGGCATCGCCAACAGGGAACTCACCGCGACCGGGAACGCCGAGTTCCGCAAGGGACACCTGTCCGTCCACGCGGATCGCATGCGCTACGACAGCCAGGCCGACGAGCTGTACGCCACCGGGTCGGTGCGCATCGAGCGCGGCACGGACGTGGTCACCGGCCCGTCATTGAAGTACCGGCCCTCGGACGCCACCGGTTGGTTCGAGCAGCCCGAGTACGTGATCGCGCCCAAGCAGCGCGCGACGCTGGACCCCGTGGGCGCGCGCGGCGGCGCCGACCGCATGCAGTTCGAGGGCGCCGAGAAGTACCGGCTGTTCGGTGCCCTTTTCACCACCTGCAAGCCGGGCGACGACTCCTGGTACATGCGCGTCGGCGAGCTGGAACTGGACACCGCAAAGGGCGAGGGCATCGCGCGCGACGCCAAGCTGACCTTCCTCGGCGTCACCCTGCCCGGAATACCGTACGTGGACTTCCCGCTCAACAACCAGCGCAAGTCGGGGCTGCTCCCTCCCTTCATCGGCACCAGCGGCAGGAACGGGGCCGAGATCACGCTGCCCTATTACTTCAACCTCGCACCCAACTACGACGCGACGTTGCTGCCGCGGGTGCTGGGCAAGCGGGGCTTGCAGCTCGGCGGCGAGTTCCGTTACATGGACCGGCACAACCTCAGCGACGTGCGCGCCGAGGTGCTGCCCAACGACCAGGTGCGCAACGCCACGCGCCAGGCCGTCACGGTCAACCACAACTACAGCGAAGGCAATGTCGCCGGCCTGCTGCGGCTGAACTACGTCTCGGACGACAACTATTTCCGCGACCTCTCGAGCCGGCTGAACATCGTGGCGCAGACCACGCTCCCGCGCGAGGGCCAACTGTCCTACTCGGGCTCGTGGTGGGAGGGCGGCACCTGGACGGCGATCGGGCGGGTGCAGCGGTTCCAGACCCTCCAGGATCCCGCCAACCCGGTGCCCATTCCCTACGACCGCGCGCCGCAAATGCTCTTTTCCGCCGGCAAGCAGGTCGTCGGCGGCATCGACTTCAACTTCAGCGGCGAGGCCGTGAGCTTCCTGCACCCGACGCAGGTGCTCGGGGTGCGCACGACGCAGTATCCGAGCATCTCGCTGCCGCTCATCACCCCGGGCGGATTCCTGACCCCGAAGGTCGGCGTGCATTCCACCCAGTACGGACTCGACCGCCAGGGCGCGGGCGTGCCCGACAGGCAGTCGCGCGCGGTGCCCATCGTCAGCGTCGATGGCGGCCTCGTGTACGAGCGCGACGTGCAGTTCCGCTCGCAGGAGTTCGTGCAGACGCTGGAGCCGCGCGCCTACTACGTGTGGATTCCCTACCGGGACCAGAGCAAGATTCCCGTGTTCGACAGTGCCCTGGCGGACTTCAACTACGCGTCGATCTTTTCCGAGAACCGGTTCGCCGGCGGCGACCGGATCGGGGACGCCAACCAGATCACCCTGGCGACGACGTCGCGGCTCATCTATCCCGGCAACGGCCAGGAACTGGTGCGCGGCACGGTCGGGCAGCGCTACTATTTCCGCGACCAGCTGGTGGGCCTGACCGCCGCGACGCCGCCCACGACCAACCACAGCTCCGACTGGATCGCCTCGCTCGGCGGACGCCTGTCCCGTGAGTGGAGCATGGACTCCGGCGTGCAGTACAACCCGCGCGAGCGCCGCTACGAGCGCATCTCCCTGGGCGCGCGCTGGCAGCCGGGGCCCGGCCGGGTGCTGAATGCCGCCTACCGCTTCCTGCAGAACCAGGTCCACCAGGTGGACATCTCCGGCCAGTGGCCGGTCACGCGCGACTGGTACGCGGTGGCGCGCTACAACTACTCCATCAATGCCGGGCGTGTCGTGGAAGGCCTGTTCGGCGCCGAGTACGCCGGCGATTGCTGGTTTTTCCGCGTCGTGACGCAGCGTTTCGCCAGCGGAACCACGCTGGCCAGCAATACGCTATTCTTCCAAGTCGAGCTGAACGGTTTTTCGCGTTTCGGGTCGAACCCGCTGGAAGCGCTCAAGCGCAACGTCCCGGGTTACACGCGGCTCAACCAGATCCAGACCGCGGCTCCGGTGAACCCGGCCTTCGATTTCTTCGACTGAAAGACCACATGTCGGCAAATTACCCGCGCGTGCCCCGTGGCACCTTGTGGAGTGCGGCGCGCATGGCGGCCACCCTCCTTGCGCTCGCCGCAACCGTCCCTTCGTCCATGGCACAGGCTCCGGCCGAGCGCCAGTCCCCGCGGCGCATCGTCCTGCTGGACCGCATCATCGCCGTGGTCAACAAGGAGGTGATCACCGAGCGCGAGCTGGCCGATCGCCTCCAGCGCGTGGAACTCGACCTGCGCAGCCGCGGAACCGCGCTGCCCGACTCGGCGCAGCTCCGCGGACAGGTCCTCGAGCGCCTGATCATGGACCGCGTACAGACCCAGTTCGCGTCCGACCTGGGCGTGTCGGTGGACGACCTGCAGCTGGACCAGGCGGTCGCGCGCATCGCCGAGGCCAACAAGCTTCCCCTGCTTGAGTTCCGGCGCGCCATCGAGTCCGACGGCGTGCCCTTCGCCCGTTTCCGGGAGGAAGTGCGCCGCGAGATCGTGCTGCAGCGGCTGCGCGAGCGCGAGGTCGACTCGCGCATCTCGGTGGCGGAGAACGAAGTCGACCTTTACATGGCCGAGCAGGCGGACAAGCCCCCCGAGCGGCTGGAGTACAACCTGTCGCACGTGCTGGTGAGGGTGCCGGAGCAGGCCGGGCCGGAACTGATCGAGCAGCGCCGCGCGCGCGCCGAGGAGGCGGTGAAGCGCCTGCAGGGCGGCAGTGACTTCGCGCAGGTGGCGGCGTCCTTCTCCGACGGACCGGATGCTTTGCAGGGAGGCTCGCTCGGTTGGCGCGGCGAGGACCGGCTCCCGGAACTGTTCGTCCAGGCGATGGCCAAGCTGAAGCCCGGGGAGTTGGCGCCGGTGCTGCGCAGCCCCGCCGGCTTCCACGTGCTCAAGCTGGTGGACCGGCGCGGTGCCGGCACCGTGCGCGAGATCGAGCAGAACCGCGCCCGCCACATCCTCATCCGCGTCAACGAACTGGTGTCTGAGCCGGAGGCGCGCAGGCGCCTGGGCGGCCTGCGCGAGCGCATCGTCAACGGCGCGGATTTCGCGGAGCTGGCGCGCGCGCATTCGGATGACTCGACCGCCTCGCGCGGCGGGGACCTGGGGTGGGTCTACCCGGGCGACACGGTGCCCGACTTCGAGCGGGCGATGCGCGCGCTCAAGCCCGGCGAAGTCAGCGAGCCCGTGCGCTCGCCCTTCGGCTTCCACCTGATCCAGGTCGTCGAGCGGCGGGTCGCCGATGCGTCGGCCGAGCGCAAGCGCGTCGAGGCGCGCCGGGTGCTGCGCGAGCGCAAGGTCGACGAGGCCTACCAGGAGTGGCTGCGCCAGTTGCGCGACCGCGCCTACGTCGAGCTGCGCCTGGAAGACCGGTAGCGGCGCCGGCCCGCTCCCAGAGCCTGAGCGACGCCCGGCCCGTGTTCACCATCGCGCTTACCTGCGGCGAGCCCGCCGGGATCGGCCCCGACATCTGCGCCGCCATCGCCTCCGGGGACCGGACGCACCGGCTGGTCCTGGTTGGCGACCGCGACGTGCTCGCGGCGCGCGCGCGCGCGCTGGGGCTGGCGCTCGCGCTGCCGGACTACGACCCCGGTGGGCCGCGCGTGGCCGGTGCGAGCGTCCTGCACGTCCCCGTGGCAGTCCCGGTGTTGCCCGGGAAGCTGGACGCGCGCAATGCGCGCCAGGTGCTGGCCACGCTGGAGCGCGCCTGCGATGGCTGCATGTCGGGCGAATTCGATGCCATGGTGACGGCGCCGGTCCAGAAGTCGGTGATCAACGATTCTGGCGTCGCATTCAGCGGGCACACCGAGTTCCTCGCCGAACGCGCCGGATCCCCGCAGGTGGTCATGATGCTTGCCGGAGGCGGCCTGCGCGTGGCCCTGGCCACCACGCACCTGCCGCTGCGCGCCGTGGCGGCGGCCATCAGCCGGGAACTGGTGGAGAGCGTGCTCGGAGTGCTCCATGCAGACCTGATCGCCCATTTCGGGATTGCGGCGCCGCGCATCCGCGTGGCCGGACTCAACCCGCATGCGGGCGAAGGCGGCCACCTGGGTGACGAGGAGATCCTTGCGATCGCGCCTGCTGTCGAGGCGGCGCGCGGGCGCGGCTGGCTGGTTGACGGCCCGTTGCCTGCGGACACGCTGTTCACGCCCGCCGCGCTGGAAGGCGTGGATTGCGTGCTGGCGATGTACCACGACCAGGGACTGCCGGTGCTCAAGCACGCCGGTTTCGGCGAGGCCGTGAACATCACCCTCGGCCTGCCGTTCATCCGGACCTCCGTCGACCATGGAACCGCCCTGGACGTTGCCGGCACCGGCCGGGCCGGATCCGGCAGCTTGCGTGCGGCCATCGACGCGGCCGCCGCGATGGTCGTCGCGTCCCGCTCGCGCCGCCGGTGACGGCGTACCCACGATGAGCGTGCAGGGACACGCGCCGCGCCGGCGCTTCGGGCAGAACTTCCTGGTGGACCGCGACGTCATCGAGGGAATCGTCCGCGCGGTGGACCCCCGCCCCGGTGAGTGCATCGTGGAGATAGGCCCCGGCCTGGGCGCGTTGACGGACCTGCTGCTCGCGCGGGCCGGGCGCCTGGATGTGATCGAGATCGACCGGGACCTGGCGGCGCGGCTGCGCATCGCGCACCCCGACGCCGCGCTGACGGTCCACGAGGCCGATGCGCTGCGGTTCGACTGGAACACGATTGCCGGCCCGTTACGGCTGGTCGGCAACCTGCCCTACAACGTGTCGACGCCGCTGCTGTTCCGCATCGCCGACCTCGCGAACCGCCTGCGGGATGCGCATTTCATGCTCCAGCGCGAGGTGGTGGACCGCATGGTCGCGGCGCCCGGCAGCGCCGAGTACGGGCGGCTTTCGGTGATGTTGCAGTACCGTTTCAGGATGGAGAAGGTGCTGGACGTTGGGCCCGATTCGTTCCGCCCGGCGCCCAAGGTCCGTTCCGCGGTCGTGCGGCTCGTGCCGCACCCGGTGGCGGGGGACGTGGATGTGGCCGTCCTGGCCGGCGTGGTGACCGCCGCCTTCACCAAGCGGCGCAAGATGCTGCGCAATGCGCTGGAGGGAGTCCTTCCCGACGGCGCCATCGCCGAAGCCGGCCTGGATCCGGCTTGCCGCCCTGAAACCGTCTCGCTGGAGCAGTTCGTCGCCTTGGCGAGGCTGGCGCGCCGACCCGCGGGTGAATAAATGCGGGAACTGTTCACAAAGCAGGCCGCGGGTGGCAGAATTTGCGGTTTAGGCCCTCGACGGGCCGCCAACCGCGGAGTGGACCGGCCATGGGCCTGCTAGATGACCTGAAGAAACAGGCGGATATCGTCAAGACGCAGCAGTCGGACCAGCAGTCGATGCGCGCCGAACACGTCAAGCTGGTCAATGAGCGCATGAACAAGGCGTTCCAGTACCTGAACGACCTGCTCAAGCAGCTCGCGGTGCTCAAGCCCGTGAACCCGACCCTGTTCTACATTCCCGGAGTGGGCGAGATCAAGGGCCTGGGTTTCGGCGAGTCGTTCATCGATTTCCGGCGCAAGCGCCTGGACAACATGGACGTGTATGACACCGTGTCGTTTTTCATCAAGTGGACCGGCGCCGCCCCGATGAGCCTGGATCGCGACATGCCCGCCTCGATCCAGAAGGTCCGCGACGCGCTGTGGGCCGTGGGTATCAAGTTCACCGAGGAAGAGGTCAAGAACGACCGCGGTTCCCTGGTCAAGACGCGCTTCAGCGTCCCTTCGGTGGTGGTCACCGACGTGACCATCCGTTCGGACTTCGACGCGGGACGCCTGGTGTTCGCCACCAAGAACCTGATGCGCCTCGGGCCGGAGGAGTTCATCGTCCCGGCCACGGAGATCGACGAGGCCTGCCTGGAGAATTTCGCCAAGCTGCTGCTGGGCCAGGCCAGCCAGTTCAAGAACTACGCCGGGGGCCTGGTCCGCCGTTGAGGCGGACACCGGAGCGGGGCCACCCGCTCCGCGGGCCGCGGCACGCTCAGGGCCGCTGTATCAGTTCGATCTTGTAGCCGTCGGGGTCCTCGACGAAGGCGATCACCGTGGTGCCGTGCTTCATCGGGCCCGCGTCCCGCACCACCTTGCCGCCGCGCCCGCGGATCGCGGCGCAGGCCGCCGCCGCGTCGGGCACTGCGATGGCGACATGGCCGTAGCCGGTGCCCGGTTCGTAGGACGGCGTGTCCCAGTTGTGGGTGAGTTCCAGTACCGCGCCGTCGGACTCCTCGCCGTAGCCGACGAAAGCCAGGGTGAAGCGGCCGTCCGGGAAGTCCTTGCGCCGCAGCAGGCGCATGCCCAGCACCTCGGTGTAGAAGGCGATGGACTTCCCGAGGTCGCCCACGCGCAGCATGGTGTGCAGGATTCTCATGGCGTTCCTTGTGCGTTCAGAGGTCCGGCAGCTGCCGCGCCTGCATGTGCAGCTCGCGGCGTGCCGCCTTGTAGTCAGGATACATGCGCCCGACCACCGCCCAGAAGCGTTTCGAGTGGTTCATCTCGCGCAGGTGCGCGAGCTCGTGGGCCACGACGTAGTCGACCAGGTGCGGCGGCATCAGCATCAGTTTCCAGTTGAGCAGGATGCGGCCCTGCCAGTTGCAGGTGCCCCAGAGCGTGCCCGCGTTGGACAGCCCGAGCTGGGGCGCCTGCAGTTCCGCCAGGGGGCGCAGCGCTTCCATCCTTCCCGCGAAGTGCTCAAGCGCCTGCTGCTTCACCCAGGCGAGCGTCCGCTCGCGCAGCGCCGGGTGGGTGGCGACCGAGGCCAGGCCCACTTCAAGCCTCGATCCGGACAGGCGCACATCGTCGCCCAGCGGGTGGGCGACCAGGCGCAGCTTGCGGCCCAGCATGGGCAGCAGCGCGCCATTTCGCCAGACGAAGGGAGGCGGAGCCTGCCGCGCCTGTTCCAGCATGCCTGCGATCCAGCCCGCCTTCTCCCCCAGGAAGCCCTCGATCTCGCCCAGCGTCGTGCTGCGCGGCGCGCGTACCTCCACGCCATCCTTGAGCACCATGATGGCGATGGTGCGGCGGCGCTGCCGAACCAGCCGGTAGGCGATGGTGCCCGAATGCAGGCGGGCGGTGCGCGCCAGGTCACGCTCCCGGCCCTTTGCCACCGTAGCCGGGGGCGCGAACACCAGTTCGAGCTGGCTCATCGCGGGCACAGGACGAGCATGCGCTGCTCGATCCAGTCCTCGACTTGCGCGTTGAGCGACTCCGGCGTGTGGCCGGCAGGGTCGATGGGAGCACCGACCTCGACGACGATCTCGCCCGGATGCTTGATGAACGCGTTCTTCGGCCAGAACAGGCCGGCGTTGTGCGCCACCGGAACGACCTTGGCGCCCAGTTTGACCGCGAGCCATGCGCCACCGACGCGGTAGCGTCCGCGCCGACCCGGAGGCATGCGCGTACCCTCGGGGAACATCGCGATCCAGAATCCCTGCGCCAGGCGCAGCGTGGCGGAGTCCGCCATGCGCCGCAGCGCGATCGCGCCGCGCGACCGGTCGATCGCGATCGGGCTCATCATCGCCAGGCCCCAGCCGAAGAACGGGATGGCGAGCAGCTCGCGCTTGAGCACCAGCACCTGCGGCGGGAAGATCGCCTGGAAGGCCAGTGTCTCCCAGGCGGACTGGTGCTTGGACAGGATGATCGCGGGTTGCCCCGGCAGGTTCTCCAGTCCGACGACCCGGTAGCGGATGCCCAGCAGCACGGTGGCGAGCCACACGACAATTCGCGACCAGCCGCTGATGACCCGGTAGCGCGCCATCGCGGGCAGGGGAAAACTGGCCATTGCGACCACGGAGTACGGCGGGGTGATGGCCACCAGCGCAAGCGCGAACAGCGTCGAGCGCAGCAGCTTCACCGGCCGGCCTTCAAGGGCACAGCGCCATGGCCACCGCGTGCAGGTCGGCGAACACCTTCGTGCCCTCCGGCAGGCCGCCCTGGCGCCGCGTCTTCTCCCCTTTGCCGGTGAGCACCAGCATGGGCGCCGCGCCGACCGCGGCGGCCGCCTGCAGGTCGCGCAGCGAATCACCCACTGCGGGCACGCCTTCCAGGCGCATGTTCATCCTCTCGCCGATGGCGGCGAACATGCCGGGCGCCGGCTTCCGGCAGGGCGAGGCCGACTGGTCGGTGTCCGGGCAGTAGAAGATCGCGTCGATGCGTCCGCCCGCCTGCGCCGCGGCCCGGTGCATCTTGCCGTGCATCGCGTTCAGCGTGGCCATGTCGAACAACCCGCGCCCTATGCCGGACTGGTTGGTGGCGACCACCACGCGGTAACCCGCCTGGGTGAGCCGGGCGATCGCCTCCAGGCTGCCGGGCAGCGGCTTCCATTCGTCGGGCGACTTGATGTACTGCGCGCTGTCGTGGTTGATCACGCCGTCGCGGTCCAGGATCGCGAGCTTCATCGCGCGCGGCCTGCGCAGGTCATGCGGCGAGGCCGGACAGGTCGGCCACCTGGTTCATCAGCGCGTGCAGCTCGCGCAGCAGCGCGAGGCGGTTGGCGCGCAGCGCCGGGTCCTCGGCCATCACCATCACGTCCTTGAAGAATCCGTCCACCGAGTCGCGCGCCGAGGCGAGCGCGAGCAGGGTGCCGGCGTAGTCCCCCGCGGCAAAGCGCACCTGGGCGTCCGGGCGTATCGCGGCGATGGACGCGGCCAGCGCGCGCTCCGCCGGCTCGACCAGGAGCGCGTCGGCCGGTGCGCCTTCGCCGGGCGGGGCCTTGCGCAGGATGTTGGCGATGCGTTTGTTGGCCGCGGCCAGGCTCGCCGCCTCGGGCAGCGCGGAAAAGGCCCGCACCGCCTCCAGCCGCGCGGTCACCTGGTCGATGCGCATCGGGCGCAGGCCCAGCACCGCTTCGACCTCCTCGGTGGCGTAGCCGCGCTCGCGCAGGTAGCCGCGAAGGCGGTCGAACAGGAATTCCAGCAGCGACTCGCGCGCGGCCTGGCGCGCCGCGTCGGGCGCCTTGCCGGACATCGTGGCGAGCGACTCGTCCACCAGCCGGTCCAGCGACACCGGCAGCGACTTCTCGACCAGCATGCGCAGCACGCCCAGCGCCTGGCGGCGCAGCGCGTACGGGTCCTTGTCGCCTGTGGGCTGCTGGCCGATGGCGAACAGGCCGGCCAGCACCTCGAGCTTGTCGGCCATGGCGAGCGCCACGGCGACCGGGTCGGTCGGCAGCACGTCGCCGGCGAAGCGCGGGCGGTAGTGCTGCTCGACCGCGTCGGCGACGCGCGCGTCCTCGCCGTCGGCCAGCGCGTAGTAGCGACCCATCACGCCCTGCAGCTCCGGGAACTCGCCGACCATGCCGGTGGCCAGGTCCGCCTTGGAGAGCTCGGCGGCGCGCTCGGCCAGCACCGCATCGGCGCCGGTGAGCGTCGCCACGACGCGGGCGATCGTGCGCACGCGGGCATTGCGCTCCAGCTGCGTGCCGAGCTTGTTATGGTAGACGACCGTTGCCAGCTGCGGCAGGCGCGAGTCCAGGCGCGCCTTGCGGTCGGTCTGGTAGAAAAAGCGCGCATCGGCCAGGCGCGGGCGCACCACGCGCCGGTTGCCGTCGATCACGTTGGTTGCGTCGTCCAGGCGCATGTTCGAGACGATCAGGAAATGCGGCGTCAGCTTGCCGGCTGCATCGAACAGCGGGAAGTACTTCTGGTTCTGGCGCATGGTCAGGATCAGGCATTCCTGCGGCACTTCCAGGAATTCCTGCTCGAAGGACGCGGCATAGACGCAGGGCTGCTCGACCAGGGCGGTCACCTCCTCCAGCAGCGCGTCCATGTCCTGCTCGTCGCCGAGCGAGGCCTTCAGGCCCGCGGCGGCATCACGCAGCTGGCGCGCGATCTCCGCGCGGCGCGCGTCGAACGAGGCAGTGACCCTGCCGTGCGCGGCGAGTGATTCCTCGTAGGCCAGCGCAGAGGGCACCTCGATGTCGCGCGCCCCCTGGAAGCGGTGGCCCTGCGTCACGCGGCCGGCGCGCAGGCCCAGTACGCCCACGTCCACCACGGTGGTGCCGTGCAGCGCGACCAGGCCGTGCGCCGGGCGCACGAACTGCACCGTGGTCTGTCCGTCGGCGAGCTGGTAGCTCATCATCTTCGGTATGGGCAGGCGCGTGATGGCTTCCTCGAGCGCCGCCTGCAGCGCATCGCGCAGTCCGGCGCCCGGCAGGGTGCGTTCCAGGTAGACCTGCTCGCCGCCTTCTTCCGCGCGGCGAACCAGCTGGCCTGCCTGCGCCTGTTCCTTCTCGAGGCGCTTCTGCAGTGCCGGCGTGGGCGAGCCGTCGGCGGCAAAGGCGACCTTGGCCGGCATCAGCTTGCGCGATTCGGCGCGATCCGCGCCGCGCGCGGGCACGGCGGCCAGGCGCACGGCGAGGCGGCGCGGCGAGGCGAAGGCCTCGGCGGCGGCGGTCTTGTCGACCAGGCCGCGCGCGGCCAGGCCCTGGGTGATGCCGGCGGCAAAGGCCTCGCCCAGCTGGCGAAGCGCCTTGGGCGGGAGGTCCTCGGTGAACAGCTCGACGAGCAGCGCTTCGTTGGCGGCCATGGTCAGTTCCTCAGGCCGCTGCGCGCGCGAGCATGGGGAAGCCCTGGCGCTCGCGCGATTCGAGGTAGGCCTGGGCCACGGCGCGCGCCAGGTTGCGGATGCGCCCGATGTAGGCCGCGCGCTCGGTCACCGAGATCGCGCCGCGCGCATCCAGCAGGTTGAAGGTGTGCGCCGCCTTGAGCACCATTTCGTAGGCGGGAAGCGCGAGCGACGCCTCCATCAGGCGCTTGGCCTCTGTCTCGTAGTCGGTGAAGTGCGCGAACAGCATGGGCGCGCTCGACTGCTCGAAGTTGTAGGTCGACTGCTCGACCTCGTTCTGGTGGAACACGTCGCGGTAGCTGAGGGAGCGCGCCGCCCCGTTCTCGGTCCACTCGGTCCACAGCAGGTCGTACACGTTCTCGCGGCCCTGGAGGTACATCGCGAGCCGTTCCAGGCCGTAGGTGATCTCGCCGGTGATCGGCTTGCAGTCGATGCCCCCGACCTGCTGGAAATAGGTGAACTGGGTGATCTCCATGCCGTTGAGCCACACCTCCCAGCCCAGGCCCCAGGCGCCCAGCGTCGGGTTCTCCCAGTTGTCCTCGACGAAGCGGATGTCATGCTTGCCGGTATCGATGCCTATGGCGCGCAGGGAGGCGAGGTAACGCTCGAGGATGTCGGGCGGCGACGGCTTGAGCACCACCTGGAACTGGTAGTAGTGCTGCAGGCGGTTCGGGTTCTCGCCGTAGCGGCCGTCCTTGGGGCGGCGCGACGGCTGCACGTAGGCAGCGCGCCAGGGCTCCGGTCCGAGCGAGCGCAGGAAGGTCGCGGTGTGCGAGGTGCCTGCGCCGACCTCCATGTCGTAGGGCTGCAGCACGGCACAGCCTTGGCCGTCCCAGAACGACTGCAGGGTCATCACGAGTTGCTGGAAGGTTTTCATGTTGTTCCGCGGAAGGCCGCTGATTTTACTGGGTTTTCAGCCATGTTCCCATCGGGGACGGGCGGCTCAGCCCGGTTTGCGGCGCAATGCCGCACCCACAGCCATCACGAAGGCGAGCAACGCAAGCAGCAGCGCCGGCGTGTCGCCGTGGCGCACGTAGGGCGTGGCCCCGGCGTGCGTGGTGACCTCGGTTTCCAGCACCCCCTGGGTGAAGCCGGGCAGGCGCGCGATGACCCGTCCGCGCGCATCCACCGCGGCGGTGACGCCGGTATTGGTGGCGCGCAGGCTGGGCCGGCCGGTCTCCATGGAACGCATGCGGGCGATCTGCAGGTGCTGCTCGGGCGCCAGCGAGTCGCCGAACCAGGCCACGTTGGACAGGTTGGCGAGCAACCCGGCTTCCGGCAGCTGCCGAGCGATCTCCGCGCCGAACGCGTCCTCGTAGCAGATGTTCACCGCGACCAGCCGTCCCGCGACGGAAATCGGCTGCGGCGCATCGCTGCCGGGGCTGAAATTCGACAGCGGTACGCGGAGCACGGAAAGGATCCAGCCGAACTCCGGCGGCACGAACTCGCCCAGCGGGACCAGGTGCACCTTAGCGTAGTACTGGGTGGGCGCGGTGCCCAGGCTCACCGCCGCGTTGTAGTAGCGCCCTCCCGCTTCGCGTGCCGGGACGCCCAGGAGCAGGTCGGCGCCGCGCGCGCGCACCGTCGCCGCGAGCCGCTCCAGGTAAGCGGTGTCCACCAGGTCGAGGAAGCGCGGGATGGCCGTCTCCGGCAACAGCACCAGCCGGCCGGTGCTGGCTGCAACCAGCTGCTCGTAGGTTCGCAGCGTCTGCGCGTAGGCCTCGGGATCGAACTTCATGTCCTGCGGGATGTTTCCCTGCACCAGCGACACGCGCAGTGGCCCGCCCTCCGGGGAGGTCCACTCGGTCCGTTGCAGCATCCAGCCGGTTGCGACGATGGTGGCGAGCGCGCAGGTTGCAACGATCCGGCCGCCGACCGGGCCGTTCCCGGTCGCGCCGGCTCGGGCACCCTTGCCTGGCGCCAGAGCCACCAGCAACGCGGCCACCGAAACGCCTGCGAGTCCGACGCCGAACACGCCCGACACCGGCGCATAGCCCGCGAGCGGTCCGTCGGTGTGCGCGTAGCCCTGCGCGATCCACGGGAAGCCGGTCAGCATCCAGCTGCGCAGCCATTCGCCCAGCACCCAAAGCCCGGGCACGGCGGCCAGCAGCCGCCAGCCGGATCGTGGCAGGCGCGCCTGCAGCGAGCCCGCCAGCGCCGGATACAGCGCGAGGTAGGCGCAGAACAGCGCGGTGCACAGCGCCGCGACCGGCACCGGCATGCCACCGAAGCGCTGCAGGCTGATGAATATCCACGAGACGCCGGCGCCGAAGTGGCCGAGCCCGAAGGCAAAGCCCAGCAGCGCGGCGCGCCGCGGCGAGTCGCAGGACTGCCACAGCGCGAACAGCGGCGCGAGCGTGAGCGGCGCGAGCCACCACAGTCCGAGCGGTGCGAATGCGGCGACGTTCGCCGCGCCCAGCGCCAGCGCGAGCAACAGTGCCGCGCGGCTGCGCGGGTCGGGCAGCGCGGCCCGCATCAGCCGCGCGGGGCGACGCGCTCCACCTGCACCAGGTGCAGGCGGCGGCTGTCGGCGCGCAGCACGGTCATGCGCAGGTCTCCCGCCACGGTCGACTCGCCACGCTTGGGCAGGCGGCCGAAGCGCTCTATCAGCAGGCCGCCCACGGTGTCGTAGTCGCCCTCGGGCAGCGCAGCGCCCAGCGCCTCGTTGAAGTCGGCGATCGGCGTCTGGGACTTCACCCGCCAGCGGCCGGCCTGCTCGCGGATGATGTTGTCGGCGTCCTCGTCGAAGTCGTACTCGTCCTCGATGTCGCCGACGATCTGCTCGAGCACGTCCTCGATGGTGACCAGGCCGGCCACGCCGCCGTACTCGTTGACGACGATCGCCATGTGGTTGCGCGCCGCGCGGAACTCGCGCAGCAGCACGTTCAGGCGCTTGGACTCGGGCACGAACACCACCGGGCGCAGCATCTCGCGCACGTTGAACTCTTCCTCGCCGGCGTAGTAGCGCAGCAGGTCCTTGGCCAGAAGGATGCCGATCACGTCGTCGCGGTCGCGGTCGAACACCGGGAAGCGCGAGTGCGCTGTGGCCATCACCAGCGGGATGAAGGCGTTGGGCGGCTCGTTGATGTCGATCGCGTCCATCTGCGCGCGCGGCACCATGATGTCGCGCACCGACATCTCCGACACCTGCAGCACGCCCTCGATCATGCCCAGGGCGTCCGCGTCCAGCAGGTTGCGGTCGAAGGCGGAGTGCAGGAGCACCACCAACTGCTCGCGGTCCTCGGGCTCGCGCAGCAGCAGCGCCGACAGGCGCTCGAGCAGCGACGGCTTGCCCGACGGGTTGTCGCTCATGGCTTGCGCCTCGCACCGGCCGCGGACGCGGGCGCCACCGGCAGGTAGGGGTCGGCAAAGCCCAGGCCGCGCAGGATGGCGGTTTCGCGCGCTTCCATCTCCTGCGCGTCGCGGTCGCGCCCGTGGTCCCATCCCTGCAGGTGCAGCACGCCGTGCACGGTGAGGTGGGCGTAATGCGCGTCCAGCGGCTTGCCCTGCTCGCGCGCCTCCTGGCGGACCACCGGCGCGCACAGCACTATGTCACCCTCCAGCCGCCCTGCATTGCGTCCGTAGACGAAGGTCAGCACGTTCGTGGCATGGTCGCCGTCACGGAAGCCGGCGTTCAGCCGCTCGCCCTCGGGGCGGTCCACCACGCGCAGGGTGAGGTCGGCCGGCTTGGCGAGCGCGGCCGCGGCCCAGCGGCGGAACCGGCGCGCGTCGGGCACGGTGCGCGAGCGGCTCGCGACCTGCAGGGCCATGCGCAGCCGGGGCAAGGCCATGTCAGCCTTCCGCCTCGCGGTGCCGCTCATAGGCGTCCACGATGCGCTGGACCATGGGGTGGCGCACCACGTCCTCGGTGCGGAACTCGGTGACGGCGATGCCGCGCACGCCGTCCAGCACGTTGCGCGCCTCGACCAGTCCGCTCCTGTGGCCGCGCGGCAGGTCCACCTGGGTGACGTCGCCGGTGATCACCACGCGCGAGCCGAAGCCCATGCGGGTGAGGAACATCTTCATCTGCTCGGGCGTCGTGTTCTGCGCCTCGTCCAGGATGATGAAGGCGTGGTTCAGGGTCCGCCCGCGCATGTAGGCCAGCGGCGCGAGCTCGATCGCGCCGCGCTCCAGCATCTTGCCGACCTTGTCGTAGCCCATCAGGTCGTAGAGCGCGTCGTACAGCGGGCGCAGGTAGGGATCGACCTTCTGCGCGAGGTCGCCGGGCAGGAAACCCAGGCGCTCGCCCGCCTCCACCGCGGGGCGCACCAGGACGATGCGCTTGACCGCGTCGGTCTCCAGCGCATCCACCGCGCAGGCCACCGCGAGGAAGGTCTTGCCGGTTCCCGCGGGACCGATGCCGAAGGTGAGGTCGTGCTCCAGGATGTTGCGGATGTACTCGCGCTGCCGGGCCGTCCGGCCGCGCACGTCGGAGCGCCGCGTGCGCAGCATCGGCTCGCCCTCGCCGCGCTCGGCGCTCGCGCCCCCGCCGGCCAGCGAGGCCAGCGCGAGCTGCACTTCGTCCAGGCTGACCGGATCCTCGGCGCGCGCATAGAAGTCCTGCAGCAGCCGCGCGGCCTGCGCGGCGCGCGCCGGGTCGCCGCCCAGCGTGAAGCGCTCGCCGCGGCGGGCGATCGACACCTCCAGCGCCGACTCGACCTGGCGCAGGTTCTCGTCCAGTGCGCCGCACAGGTGGGCCAGGCGGATGTTGTCCACCGGCGAGAACGACACCATGACCGGCCGGGCCTTCAAGCCGCGGCCCCGGCCGCACGCGGCTGGCCCGCCGTGGCGGCGAGGCGTCCGCGCAGCGTGTGCGAGCGCGCCTCGGTGACCAGCACGTCCACGAAGCCGCCCGCAAGCGACGCGTCGCCGGGAAAATTGACGATGCGGTTGTTGCCGGTGCGCCCCGCAAGTTCGCCCGGATCGCGGCGCGACGGCCCCTCGACCAGCACGCGCTGCACCGATCCGAGCATGGACGCGCTGATCGCATCGGCCTGGGACTGGATCAGCGCCTGCAGGCGCTGCAGGCGGGCGAGCTTGGCCTCGTGCGGGGTGTCGTCGGCGAGGTCCGCAGCGGGCGTGCCGGGACGCCGGCTGTAGAGGAATGAATAGGAATCGTCGAAGCCCAGCTCCGCGGCAAGCGCCAGTGTCTGCTCGAAGTCGCGCTCGGTCTCCCCGGGGAAGCCGACGATGAAGTCAGACGAGACCGACATCCCGGGGCGCGCCGCGCGCAGCCGCCGGATGATGGCCTTGTACTCGAGCACGGTGTAGCCGCGCTTCATCGCCGCGAGCACGCGGTCCGAACCCGATTGCACCGGCAGGTGCACGTGCGGGGCCAGCGCGCCGATGCGCGTGTGCGCGCCGACCAGGCGCTCGCCGAACTCGCGCGGATGCGAGGTGGTGTAGCGGATGCGCTCGATGCCGGGCACGGCCGCCACGTGCTCCAGCAGCGTGGTGAAGTCGCATGGGGTGCCGCAGGGCAGCGCGCCCAGCCAGGCGTTCACGTTCTGGCCCAGCAGCGTCACCTCGCCCACGCCCTGCAGCGCCAGTTCCGCCACGTCGGCCAGCACGTCGCCGATCGGGCGTGACACTTCTTCCCCCCGGGTATAGGGCACGACGCAGAAGCTGCAGTACTTGCTGCAACCTTCCATGATGGAGACGAAGGCGCTGCCGCCCTCGGCGCGCGCCGGGGGCAGGGCGTCGAACTTCTCGATTTCCGGGAAGGAAATGTCCACCTGCGCCCGGCCGCTGGCGCGCCGCGCGGCCAGCATCTGCGGCAGGCGGTGCAGGGTCTGCGGGCCGAACACCAGGTCGACGTAGGGCGCGCGGCGCACGATGCCCTCGCCCTCCTGGCTGGCCACGCAGCCACCGACGCCGATGAGCAGCGCCGGGTTGGCCTGCTTGAGTTCGCGCACCCTGCCCAGGTCGGCGAACACCTTGTCCTGGGCCTTCTCGCGCACCGAGCAGGTGTTGAACAGGATCAGGTCCGCCTGCTCGGGGCTGTCCACCGGCTCGAAGCCCTCCGCGTCGCCCAGCACGTCGGCGATCTTCTGGGAGTCATATTCGTTCATCTGGCACCCGAAGGTGCGCAGGTAGAGCTTGCGCGCCGGCATGGCGTCAGCGTCCCTGGCTGGACGCGTCCGCCGGCGGGGGAAACACGCGATCGGTGACGATCGGGGCGCCGGTGGCGGCACGGGGCAGGCGTGGCTGGGATGCCTCGGCCTCGGTCAGGATCCAGACGCGGGCGACCTGCCCGTTGCCGTCGATCACGAAATCCGCCAGCACGCTGCCGGCGGGCATGGCGGGCGGCTGGATCAGCAGGTTGTTCTGGCCGCGGATCAGCGCGCCCGGGGACAGCAGCATGGCCTGGCCCTCGACCACCACCTGGGCGCCGGTCACATGGCTGATGTAGCCGCGTTGCGCGAAGTCGGGGATGGCGCGGGTCTGGGCGGCGGCGGCAAAGACCGCCAGGCCGAGCGCGGCGGCGGCCGCGCGCAGCAGGGAATTCAGCCAAGGTCGGGGTTGCATGGCGCCATTCTATGGGATTCGGCCCGTGGGGGTTCAAGCGGGGGGGCGTGCCCGGGCCCGTGCGAAACGGCCCCTGCGACTGCGTGCGCAGGCCGGTGCCCGCCCCTCAGTGCGACAGCCAGAACTCGCCCACCGCCAGGCAGTCGATGCGCCGGTCCGCAAAGGCCTGCGCGGCCTCGCTCGGGGCGCAGACGATCGGTTCCTCGTGCACGTTGAAGCTGGTGTTCAGCACCAGCGGGATGCCGGAGAGCTCGCGGTAGCGGTTGATCAGCGCGTGGTAGCGCGGATTCCGGTCGTGCCGCACCAACTGCGGCCGCGCCGTCCCGTCCACGTGGACCACCGCCGGCACCCGCGCGCGCCATTCCTCGCGCACGTCGAAGGTCACAGTCATGAACTCGGCGGCATGGCGCGCCGGCGCGGCGTTGACGAACAGCTCGTCGGCGAACTCGGCGAGGCAGCTGGGCGCGAAAGGCATGAACTCGGTGCGCGACAGCCGGTCGTTCAGGGACTTGTTGATCTCGGCGTCGGTGGCGCGCGCGACCATCGAGCGGTTGCCCAGCGCGCGCGGACCGAACTCCATGCGCCCCTGGAACCAGCCGACCACCTGTCCGGCATGCACCGCCTGCGCGGCCCGCTCGACCAGCTCGCCTTCGGTGAGCTGCTCGTACCTGAGCCCGCGCCGGTCCAGCTCCGCACGGATCTCGTCCGGGCCGTACTCCGGGCCCCAGTACACGTCGCGCAACGGCTCCGCCGGCTTCGCCTCCAGCGCGAGCAGCGCCGCGCCCACGCTGTTGCCGGTGTCGGACATGCCGGGAAAGACGAACAGGGACTCGACCTCGGGCAGGGCCGCCAGGCGCTGGTTCAGCTTGACGTTGGCGAACACCCCGCCGTTGACCGCGAGCCGCTTCTCGCCGGTCTGCGCGAGGAAGGAACGGATGACGGCGACCACGCTGGTTTCGAGCGCGTCCTGGGCGGCGGCGGCGACTTCCTCGCGCGAGCGTCCGCGCACCGCCTGTTCGATGTGCGCGGCGCGCAGCGCGTAGGCATCCGGGCGGCCGGCGAAATCCGAATCGAAATCCGTGGCGTCGGCGCTCGCGCGCAGGGCTGCTGCCATGGCCGGTCGCAACGGCGCGGGATCGCCGAAGGCCGCCAGTCCCAGCACCTTGCCTTCATGGCGCAGCGGCGTGAAGCCGAGCAGGCGCGTGACCACCTCGTAGAAGAAGCCCGGCGAATTGCCCGGCGTGTCTGACACGCGCAGGCGCTCCAGCCGCCCGCCGCGCCAGTGGCTGGCCGTATGGTGCTGGTCGAGGTCGCCTTCGCCGTCGATCGTCACCACCGCGGCGCTGTCCCAGCCGCTGTAGTGCGCGGCGGCGATCGCATGCGTGGCGTGGTGGTCGAAGAAGCGCAGCTGCGCGTCGGGGCGGAATCCCTCCTCGCGCAGGAACAGTTCGGTGCGGAAATGGTCCTCGACGCGGCCGCCGCCCGCGCGCAGTTCCTTCAGCAGGTTGCTGGTGGAGAACTGGCGCTCGGCCGGGGCGGACTGGAAACGCTTGGCGAAGCGGGCGACCGTGCGTTCAACTTCCTTCAGCGCGGTCGCGCGGCGCACGTAGCGCTCGGCGAAGTGGCCGTAGATCGAGGCGATGAGGTCCACGTCGCGGCGCGTGGCGCCGGCCTGGCGCAGCACTTCGTCGATCGCCGCCTGCGGCAGGCGGCCGCCGTCGCACTTCACGCGCGACAGGCGTTCCTCGGCGATGGCCGCGACCAGGCGGCCGTCGCGGAACACGCAGGCCGAGGCGTCATGCGAGGACGCGATGCCCAGAATGAGTGACATGGGGTGGTGTTTCCCGTTAAGCGCGCGCCGCCGCGGTCGGCTGACCGCGACAGGCCGGCGCCGACGCTGTCAGCCTATCGGCAGGCAGCCGGCGCGATGGCGCTGCAATATCACCAGTTTACCAGCGTGCCTGCCGGGCGCCGGCCTTGCGTGGACCCACGCCTGACAGCGTGCGACGGGCGCATGGTGCGCCTCCCTCGCATTTCCGTCGTATTGCCCTGGATGACCAGGCTCGAACACCAAGGAACAACGTGGCAAGCAACGAGCGTCTCCGTTTCATCCTCGCATCCTCGTCCGCATTGGTCCTGGGTACGGCCATGCTCGTGATGGCGTCGCTTCCCGCGCAGGCCCAGCAGCCCGGTGGCGGGCGTTTCGGCGGCGGCCAGGGCGCTGGGCAGGGTGGCGGACAAGGCCCGCGGCAAGGCGTGCCCGCAGGGGGCATTGCGCCAGCTGGGGCGTCGATCAGCGAGGCGGTGCGGGGCTGGATCGAGCGGTCGGTCGCCGCGCGGGACGGACAGGATCCCGAGCGGGAACTCGAGGTCCTGGAAGAAGGCCTGAAGGCGGTCGGCCCGACCAGTACCGACGCATTCTGGCTGTGGCTGCAGATGCGCCAGTACCACGCCGACCGCGGCAACAATGCTGAGGTGCAGCGCGTGGTCGAGCAGCAGCTGCGCACCGTATCCGGTCCCGGGCAGGAGTTGCAGGTCATCGCGGCGCAGGTCACCTCGCGCGCCGCCGTGCTGGACCGCGCCGGCGCCAAACAGTCGCTTGACCGCCTGGCGCAGGTTCTCGGCCGGCTGCGCCTGTCGCCGGCCTGGTCGCGCAATGGCGACGTGTTCCAGGCCTGGTCAGCCTGGGCAACGGGCAACTACCACACGCCCCAGGGCCACGCGGTGGAGGCCGAGGCGGCCTACCAGGCCTGCGTGTCCTCGATGACGCGGTACCTCGGCCCCAACCCGGATACGGCCATGCGCCTGGCTTTCGTGCTCGCCGATTGCAGCCGCGGCCTGGTGGACGCCCTGGTGGCGCAGGGCAAGCTGGCCGAGGCCGGCGCGGTGGCGGCGCAGCAGCGCGCCTTCGTCGACCGCTTGGGCCAGGACCAGCAACGGCCCCAGATCATCGCCAGGCTGGCGCCCAGCTTCGCGCGCGTGGCGCTGGAACAGGGGCGCAGCGCCGAGGCGCGCAAGATCCTCGATGCCGCGCTGGCGATGCAAGTCGCGGCCAAGGCCAGCGAAGGCTCGGGCAGGGTGGCCAACCTGCGTCTGATGCTAGCGCAGCTGGACATGCTCGAGGGCAACTGGGACAAGGCCCTGCAGATGCTCGAGGCGCGCCGCCGTGCGCTGGAATCGGCGCCCGCCGCGCGCGGCAACCGGGGCGTGGTGTCGGATGACTACGCCTACACGCTGGTGCGGCTGGGCCGGGCGCAACAGGCGGTGGACATGATGAAGCGCGTGGTCGACGCGCGCGAGACCCTGTTCGACGCGAACTCGCTGCACCGCTGGGAGGGCCGCGCGTTCTACGGGGTGGCGCTGGCCGCGGCCGGGCAGCGTGACGCGGCGCTGGTTGAACTGGGCGAAGCGGTGCCGCGCCTGCTGGAGTTGTCGCACGCGGAGCGCTCCTCGTCGGAGGCGGGCGTGTTGCGCGCCACGCGGCTGAACTGGATCCTGGACGGCTACATACGCGCGTTGTCCGATGCGGCACGCGAGGGCGCCGGCGCGATCGGCCCCCGCAGGCTCGACCCGGTGGCCGAAGCCTTCCGCCTCGCCGACCTGGCCCGCGGCAGCACGGTGCAGCGCGCGCTGGCCGCGTCCGCCTCCCGCGCGAACATCGCGGACCCGGCCCTCGCGGCGCTGGCGCGGCGCGAGCAGGACCTGCAGCGCGAGATGAGTTCCCTGTCGGACGCGATCGGCAACCTGCTGTCGCGCGGGCGCATCGCCGAGCAGGACAAGGTGGTGGCCGACATGCGCGCCGAGCTCACGCGCATGCGCAACGAACATGCCGGCGTGCGGCGCGACCTGCAGCGGCGCTACCCGGACTATGCAAGCCTGCTGGAGCCGCGTCCGGCGAGCGTCGCGGACCTGCAGCGCCTGCTCAAGCCGGGCGAGGCCATGGTGTCGATCTACACCGGCAGCGACCGTACCCTGGTCTGGGCGATTCCCCAGTCCGGGCCGGTGCGCTTCACCGTGTCGTCGCTCAGCGAGGCGCAGATCGCCGAGCGCGTGGGCCGCATACGCAAGGCGCTGGACGCCGACGAAAGCCCGATCGAGCGACTGCCGGCCTTCGACTTCGCCGCCGCGCACGAGC
Source organism: uncultured Pseudomonadota bacterium (assembly GCA_903909415.1). Next base: position 30,613 of record CAIVVS010000283.1, read on the forward strand.
TGTATGCGCAGCTGCTCGCTCCCGTCGAGGCAGGCTGGCAGGGTGCGCGCGAACTGGTCATCGTGCCGCACGGCCGGCTGGGCCAGCTGCCCTTCGGCGTGCTGACCACCGCGCCGTTCAGCGCGCCGGCGGCCAGGCTGCGCTACGGCGAGTTCGCCCAGGCGCCCTGGCTGATCCGCCGCGTGGCGGTGTCGCAGTTGCCGGCCGCCGTGGCGCTGGTGGCGCTGCGCGGCCGTGCGCAGGGCGCGCGCGCCGAGCGCGCGTTCGCCGGCTTCGGCGACCCCGTGTTCAGCCCGGCGACCACCGCCGGGACGACGCGCTCGGCCGCACGCCGCAACCTGGTGGTCAGCGCAACCGCGGAGCAGCGCGCCGATCCGGCCGCGGCGGTGGACCTCGCGCTGCTCGCGCAGTTGCCGGACACGGCCGAGGAGATCATGGAAGTCGCGAAGATCCTGAACGCCGATGCGGCGCGCGACGTCTACCTGCAGCGCCGCGCGTCCGAGCGCAACGTGAAGGCGACCGACCTGTCGGGCTACCGCGTCGTGATGTTCGCCACCCACGGCCTGGTGCCGGGCGACATGCCCGGGCTGTTCCAGCCGGCGCTGGCGCTGTCCAACCCGGCGGTCAGCGGTGATGGCGAGGACGGGGTCCTGACCATGGACGAGATCCTTGGCCTGCGGCTGCGCGCGGACTGGGTGGTGCTCTCCGCCTGCAACACCGCCTCGCCCACGGGCAGCGGCGGCGAGGCGGTGTCGGGCCTGGGTCGCGCGTTCTTCTATGCCGGGGCCAAGGCCCTGCTGGTCACCAACTGGCCGGTCGAGACGGTATCGGCACGGCTCCTGACCACGGACGCGTTCCGGCGGCAGGCGGCCGATGCCACGCTGTCGCGCGCGCGCGCCCTGCAGCAGTCCTCGCTGGGGTTGATGCAGTTGTCGGCCGGCGAGGCATTCAGTTATGCGCACCCGCTGTTCTGGGCGCCCTACGTGGTGGTCGGCGACGGCGGTTGACCCGGTCCGGGGCGCGGTGCGATGGACGTCGGCGCCCGGCCGGCGAGCCGGCGGCCCCACGGGGGGATGAGGGCATCCCGCAAAAGCGGAAGCCCGTTGGTCCGCCAGGAAAAATCCTGTCGAATCAACGGGCTTTTTGTTGGTGGCGAATCAGGGATTCGAACCCCGGACCTGCGGATTATGATTCCGTCGCTCTAACCGGCTGAGCTAATTCGCCATGCAAGACCGTGAATTATCGGTTTTCGTGCCCTGCCGTGTCAAGGAAGGCGGGGTTGGCGTGTTGTATCCGTGCCGCATCCGCCGTTCCGGATCGTGAAATTCATGCACTGACCTTGCCATCCCCGGGATTGCTCCGTAACATGGATTTGTCAAAATGAACATGACAAACTGCCGTTTCGGACTCCCTTTCCGACCGGCGCCAACCCGGGGGTGCGGCCATGAAGATCTGCGTTGTCGGAGCCGGTTCGATCGGCGGCTATGTGGGCGTGAAGCTCGCGCTGGCCGGCCATGAAGTCACCCTGATCGCGCGCGGCGCGAACCTCGCCGCCATCCGCGCCAACGGCATGCGCTTGCGCGCCGGCGGCATCGAACACATCGCCCGCAACGTGCGCGCCACCGACGACTTGCGCGAGGCCGGCCCGCAGGACGTGGTGATCCTGGGCATGAAGGCCCACCAGGTCGAGGCGGTGTGCGCGCGGATCGACGCCCTGATGCACCAGGACACGCTGGTGGTCCCCATGCAGAACGGCATCCCGTGGTGGTACTTCCAGCGCCATGGCGGGCCGCATGACGGCCGGCGTGTCGAGACCGTGGATCCGAACGGGCGCATCGCCGCCGCGATCGACCCGCGCCGCATCATCGGCTGCGTGGTCTATCCCGCGTGCGAGCTGGCCGCGCCGGGCGTGGTGCACCACATCGAGGGCGACCGTTTCCCGCTCGGGGAGATCGACGGCAGCCGCACCGAGCGCGTCGAGCGCCTGTCCGCGGCTTTCGCCGCGGCCGGCCTCAAGGCCCCGGTGCTGGACAACATCCGCGCCGAGATCTGGCTCAAGCTCTGGGGCAACCTCACCTTCAACCCGATCAGCGCGCTCACCCATTCCACGCTGGTGGACATCTGCCAGTTCCCGCAGACGCGCGAGATCGCCGCCAGCATGATGCGCGAGGCCGAGTCGGTCGCGCGCAGCCTGGGCATCACGTTCCGCGTGTCGCTGGAAAAGCGCATCGCCGGCGCGGAGAAGGTCGGCAAGCACAAGACCTCGATGCTGCAGGACGTGGAGGCCGGGCGCGACCCGGAGATCGACGCGCTGGTGGGCTCGGTGATCGAGCTGGGCCGGCTGGTGGGCGTGCCCACGCCGCACATCGACACCGTGTTCGCACTGGTGAAACTGCTGGGCCGGCGCATGCAGGAAGAGAAGGTCTACATCCGCGCCCATCCGTTCGACATCCCGGCGCCGCGCGTGGCGGGCCAGGCCGGCTGAGGGGCAGGCTCACTAGCCTTGCGGCGCGGGGGTGTCCCCCGCGCCTACAATCCGCGCATGGCAATGAATACCCCTTGCGATGCCGTGATCGTCGGCGCCGGTTCCGCCGGGCTGTCGCTGGCGCTGGCCCTCGCGCAGGCCGGGCGGCGCGTCACCGTGCTGGATGCCGCGCCGGCGCCGGCGCCGCTTCCCGATGCGCCGGACCAATGGGAGCCGCGCGTGCTCGCGCTGTCCCCTGCGAGCGTCGCCTTCCTGCGCGGTTGCGGCGTCGGCGCGCTGTTCGACGGGCCGCGCGCCGGCGTGATCGAGCGCATGCGCGTGCGCGGCGACGACGGTGCGTCGCTGCTGGAGTTCAGCGCCTGGGACGCGGGGCTGGACGTGCTTGCGCACATCGTCGAGGTGGGCCGCCTGCAGCACGCGCTGCGCGGGGCGGCTCTGGCCGCGCCCGGCATCACCCTGCGCCACGCCGTCGCGCCTGAGCGCATGTCGCAGGCGGACACGCACGTCGAACTCGCGCTCGCATCCGGGGAAACGCTGCGCGCACCGCTGCTGGTCGGGGCCGACGGCCCGGGGTCCTGGACGCGCGATGCCGCGGGCCTGCATGCGACGCGCGTGCCCTACGGGCAGACCGGCGTGGTCGCGAGTTTTGATTGCGAACTGGAGCACCGCGGCATCGCCCGCCAGTGGTTCAGGCGCGAGGGCGCGGGGGCGAACGGCAGTGTCCTCGCATGGCTGCCCCTGCCGGGCAGGCGCATGTCGATGGTGTGGTCCGCGCCGGAGGATCAGGCGCGCGCGCTCCTGCAGATGGATCCCGCGTCGCTGGAGTCCGAGGTCGCGCGCGCCGGCGGCAACGAACTCGGTCGCCTGCGGCTGATCGGGCGGGCGGCGGCGTTTCCGCTGGTGCTGATGGGCGTGGACCGGCTGATCGCGCCGCGCGTGGCACTCATCGGCGATGCGGCGCACGTGGTGCATCCGCTGGCCGGCCAGGGCGCGAACCTCGGTTTCGCCGATGCCGGCTGCCTGGCGGCCTGCCTCGCGGGCAGCCGCGATCCGGGCGCGCGCCGCGTGCTGCGCGCCTACGAGCGCGCGAGGGCCGGGGATATACTGGCGATGAAGACAGCGACCGATGGATTGGTGCGCCTGTTCTCGAACCCATCGGCGGTGGTGGCGCGCCTGCGCAACGCCGGACTGAACTTATTCGACCGCGCGCCGCTCCTAAAGACGGTCGCGACACGGCATGCCGCCGGCACTGCGCTGTGGTAGCGCGACGTTACGATTTGAACATGGAGTAAATAATGAATAAAATCAGCCACTTACGTTTTTTTGTGGCCGTTTTCTCCCTGTTCGCCCTGGCCTGCGGCGCGGCCCTGGCCGATGAGGCCTCGGTCAAGAAGGAACTCGAGGCGCGCTTTCCCGGGTTGAAGATCGACCGCATCACCAAGACCAACATGCTGGACCTGTACGAAGTGGTCTCCGGCAAGGAGGTGGTCTACACGGACGACAAGGCGACCTACCTGTTCAGCGGCAACCTGATCGAGGTGAAGACGCGCAAGAACATCACCCAGGAGCGTGTGGAGCAACTCACCGCGGTCAACTTCAAGGACCTGCCGTTCGAGCTGGCGATCAAGACGGTGCGCGGCAAGGGCACGCGCCAGGTGGCGATGTTCTCCGACCCGAACTGCCCGTACTGCAAGCGCATGGACAAGGCCGTGATGGACATGGACGACATCACGATCTACACCTTCCTGTACCCCATCCTCGCGGCCGATTCGGCCGAGAAGGCCAAGATGATCTGGTGTGCGCCCGACAAGAGCCGCGCCTACATGGACTGGATGCTGCGCGGCCGCTCGCCGGCCGTGGGCAAGGACTGCGATGCGCCGATCAACCGCATGGTCGAACTCGGCCGGCGCCTCGGCATGGACTCGGTGCCGGTCACGATCATGACCTCCGGCCAGCGCATCGTCGGCGCGCGCGTCGAGGACCTGCAGCGCCTGATGCAGACTGCGTCGGCGAAGTAGGTTCGCCTGTCGGGCCTGCGGCGCAGGCCCGCGGCGAAGGTTCCCGAAGCAGGTTCCCGAAGCAGGCCGGCCCTCAGCCGGGCGCAGCCGCCCCGCCCGGGGGTGTCGTGCCGGCCGCACCGCGCGGGACCTGGCCCGTCGGCCACAGCACCCACATCCGGCCCTGCTGGCGCATGCGCCCGGCCTGCGTGCCGGCCTCGGCTCCGGTCCCCCAGAAGAAGTCCGCGCGCACCGCGCCGCGGATCGCGCCACCCGTGTCCTGCGCCACCATCAGCCGGTTCAGCGGCACGTCCGACAGCGGCTGCGTGGTCGCGAGGAACACCGGCGCGCCCAGCGGGATGAAGCGCGGGTCGATGGCCATGGAGCGCGCCGTGCTGAGCGGCAGCCCCATCGCGCCCAGCGGCCCGGGCAGGTCCGCGGGCAACTCCCGGAAGAACACGTAACTCGGGTTGCGGTCCAGCAACTCGCGCACCTTGCCGGGATTGGCGCGCGCCCAGGCCTTGATCCCCTGCATCGACGCGTCGCTCAGCTTCATCTCGCCGCGGTCCACCAGCACGCGGCCGATGGACTGGTACGGGTGGCCGTTCTGGTCGGCGTAGCCCAGCCGCAGGCTGGTTCCGTCGGGCAGCTGGATGCGCCCGGAGCCCTGCACTTCCATGAAGAAGGCCTCGACCGGATCATCCAGCCAGACCAGCTCCCGCCCGCGCAGCGGTGCGCGCCCCGCTTCGATCTGGGAGCGCGACCAGTAGGGCCCCACGCGCCGGCCTTCGATGCGCCCGCGCAGGCGCATGTTCGCGACGTCGGGATTCACGCCGGCCAGGTCGATGACCAGCATGTCCTCCGGCGGCGCGTACAGCGGATGCACGAAGGGCGCGCGCCGCTCGCGGCTGCCGCGCAGCACCGGCTCGTAGTAGCCGGTGACCAGTCCGGTCGTGCTGCCATTGGCGTCGGCCACGCGCCAGGGCGAGAACTGCGCCTCGAAAAACCGCTTCGCGTCACCGGCCGCGACCAGCGCGGCCTGGCCGCAGGCGACCACCCAGGCAGGCTGGCGCCGCAGGGTCTCGCAGGACCGGCGCAGCGCCGCGAGCGCATCGGCATGGTTGTCCGCGTTCCAGCCGGGCAACTCGCTGAACTGCGCCGGTGCGAGCGTCGGCACCGCGGGAGGTTCGGGCCGGGTGGGGGCCGGGCAGCTCGGGCAGGCGGGGCAGGGCGCGGGCGCGGGGCAGGCCTGCGTGGCCTGGGCCGGGTGGCCGGGCTGGGTCGGGGCGCTGGGTGCCGACGGACCGGCGCTGCCGGCCGGCGTCGCGGGCGGCTGCGTGTCCGGGCCCGGGGCGGCACACGCGGACAGCAGCAGGGCTGCCGCGGCCAGGGTGGCTGCGAGGGAGGATCGGTTCGGGGTGCGCGGTATCATGGATGCATGGAAACGGGCTTGTTCAGGTCGGGGTTCGGCGCGGGTCGCAGCCATGCTCGGTGACGGCCTGTGGGTGCTCGTGCTGGAGGGCATGCTGGCGCTCGGGCTGCTGGCGTTCATCGTCTGGTGGACCTTGCCGAGCGCGCCGCGCTCGCCGGCCGCGACCGTGGTCGAAGCCGATCCTGAACGGGACAAGGGCGCCGCAGCGTCGGAGCACAAACCGCCGCCTGGCTGAACGGTGCGGGCCCGGGTCGCGGAAACCGGGACGACGCCGGCCCGACGGGATGTCGCCTGCCGCGCAGCCCGGCCTGCGGCGGGCCTCAATGCAGGACGCGCGGCACCGACAGGGTGAACTCCGGGATGGTCGCGTCGAAGGCGTGGCCGTCCTCGGCCACCATCTGGTAGCTGCCCTTCATCGTGCCCACCGGCGTGGCCAGCGAGGTGCCGCTGGTGTATTCGAAGGACTCGCCCGGCTTGAGCGACGGTTGCGCGCCGACCACGCCCAGGCCCTTGACCTCCTGCGCCTGGTTGCGCCCGTCGCTGATGATCCAGTGGCGCGAAACCAGGCGCGCGCCCACCTGGCCGGTGTTGCGGATGGTGATGGTGTAGGCAAACACGAAGCGTCCGGCGTTCTCGTCGGACTGCTCGGCGATGAACTCCACCTTCGGCGTGACGGTGATCTCGTAGCGTGCGGTTTCAGTCATGGCGCTATTGCACCCGAAATCCCCCGCACGCACAAGCACGGTGCCATCGCCTGGAACGGCCGGCACCCGCGTGGGGGTGTGGCGGCGAATACAAGTAAAATCGCGGCATGCGCCCATTCCGCATCGCCCCCAGCCTGCTGTCGGCCGACTTCGCGCGCCTCGGCGAGGAAGTCCGCAACGTGATCGGCGCCGGCGCCGACATGATCCACTTCGACGTGATGGACAACCATTACGTCCCCAACCTGACCATCGGTCCGCTGGTCTGCGAGGCGATCCGCCCGCACACCACGGCGCCCATCGACGTGCACCTGATGGTCAAGCCGGTGGACCGCATCATTCCCGACTTCGCCAAGGCCGGCGCCAACATCATCAGCTTCCATCCCGAAGCCAGCGACCATGTGGACCGCACCATCGCGCTGATCCGCGAGTGCGGCTGCAAGCCCGGGCTGGTGCTGAACCCGGCCACGCCGCTGTCCTGCCTGGACCACGTGCTGCCGCAACTGGACCTCGTGCTGGTGATGTCGGTGAACCCCGGCTTCGGCGGCCAGAAGTTCATCCCCTACACGCTGGACAAGATCCGCGCCATCCGCGCGCGCATCGACGCGCTGCCCGGCGGGCGCGAAGTGATGCTGGAAGTGGACGGCGGGGTGAAGGTGGGCAACATCGCGGAGGTCGCGCGCGCCGGCGCCGACACCTTCGTCGCGGGCTCGGCGATCTTCGGCTCGGGCGACTACGCCGCGACCATCGCCGCGATGCGCGCGCAGCTGGCCAAGGCCGGGGCCCGAACCTGAGCGTGCCCGTGTCATCCGTGGGCGCGCTGCGCCCGCCTGTGCGCTTGCCGGTTGCGGTTCGCGCCGTGCTGTTCGACCTGGACGGCACCTTGCTCGACACCGCCGCCGAACTCGGGCAGGCCGCCAACCTCATGCTGGCCGAACTCGGCCGCGCATCCATCGCCGAGGCGCGCGTGGCGACCTTCATCGGCAAGGGCATGCCGCGCCTGGTCGAGCGATGCCTGGGCGATGCGCTTGATCCGGTGTTCGATGCGCAGGAAGCCAGTCGTGCGCTGGCCGCCTTCGAGCGCCACTACGCCGCACTGGAAGGCGTCGCGCCGCGCCCCTTTCCCGGCGTGCGCGAGGGACTGGCGCGGCTCGCCGCGGCCGGCATCGCATGCGCCTGCGTGACCAACAAGCCGGAGCGCTTCACGCATCCGCTGCTGGATGCGGCGGGCCTCGCACATTTCTTCTCCGCCGTGGTGGGCGGCGATACCGTCGCCACGCGCAAGCCCGATCCCCTGCCCATCCTGCACGCCTGCCGCCTGCTGGGCGTGGCGCCGGGCGAGGCGCTGATGGTCGGGGACTCGGACAACGACACCCAGGCGGCGCGCGCGGCCGGCTGCGGCGTGGTCTGCGTGCCCTACGGCTACAACGAAGGGCGGGCGCCGGCGATGCTGGACTGCGACGGCCTTGTCGACGACATCAACCAACTCGCCGGCCTGGTGCTGGCGCAGCGGGAGCCCGCATGAGCAAGGAACTGGTCGACGGCCTGCGCGCCGCGGTGGGCGCGGGCAACGTGTTCACCGAGCCCCACGACACGGCGGCCTACTCGAACGACTGGCGCAAGCGCTACTACGGCAAGCCGCTGGCGGTGGTGCGCCCGGCCAGCACCGCCGAGGTGTCGGCGGTGGTCGGCCTGTGCGCGAAGGAGCGCGTCGCCATCGTGCCGCAGGGCGGCAACACCAGCCTGGTCGGCGGCGCGGTGCCGGACGGTAGTGGCAAACAGGTGGTGATCAGCCTCGCGCGCATGAACAAGGTGCGCGCGGTGGACACGCTGAACAACACGCTCACGGTCGAGGCCGGGGTGGTGCTGGCCAACGTGCAGAAGGCGGCCGAGGACGCCAACCGGCTGTTCCCGCTCAGCCTCGCGGCCGAGGGCTCGGCGATGATAGGCGGCAACCTGTCCACCAATGCCGGCGGCATCGCGGTGCTGCGCTACGGCAATGCGCGCGAGCTGGTGCTCGGCCTGGAGGTGGTGCTGGCCGACGGCAGCATCTGGGACGGGCTGCGCGGCCTGCGCAAGGACAACACCGGCTACGACCTGAAGCAGTTGTTCATTGGCGCCGAGGGCACGCTGGGCGTGATCACCGCCGCGGTGCTCAAGCTGTTCCCGCTGCCGGTGGCGCGCATGGCCGCGCTGGTCGCGGTGGACAACCCGGACCGCGCGCTGTCGCTGCTGGAGCTGGCGCAGTCGCGCCTGGGCGAGCGGCTCACCGGCTTCGAGCTGTTCTCGGACTTCTGCATCGGCCTGGTGCTCAGGCACTACCCGGCCTGCACCTGGCCGCTGCCCGAGCGCCATCCCCACTACGTGCTGATCGAGGTGTCGGAACTGCGCAGCGAGGCGGTGGCGCGCGAATCGCTGGAGGAACTGCTGGGCGAGGCCTACGAGGCCGGGCTGGTGCGCGACGCCGCGGTGGCGCAGTCGATCGCGCAGAGCCGCGACTTCTGGGCGCTGCGCGAGAACATCTCCGAGGCGCAGGCGCACGAGGGCAAGAACATCAAGCACGACGTGTCGGTGCCGATCTCGCGCATCGGCGAGTTCATCCGCAATTCCGATGCCGCGCTCACCAAGGCGTTCCCCGGCGCGCGCCTGGTGACCTTCGGCCACCTCGGTGACGGCAACCTGCACTACAACCTGTCCCCGCCCGAGGGCGAGGACCCGGAGCGCTTCATGGGCCAGCTCGAGCGCGTGAACCTGATCGTGCACGACGAGGCGGTGCGCCTGGGCGGTTCGATCTCGGCCGAGCACGGCCTGGGGCAGCTGAAGCGCGGCGAGATCCGCCGCTACAAGTCCGAACTGGAGCTGGACATGATGCGGCGGGTGAAGGCGGCGCTGGATCCGAACGGGCTGATGAATCCCGGCAAGCTGCTGTAGCGCCGGGGCGGGTATGGACAAACCGAATCCGGCTGGCATATAGTCCGCCCGCGCTGCAGGCAGGGCGCGTCGATTCCGAAAAGGCTTACGTCCGTGTTCCACGGGTTGTCTGAAAACTGGGTGCGTGGGGATAGCTGGCGCTGGTGGCGCCGCTAGATTCCGTCACGCCCGCGCGCGGGTCACAGCGCGCACCCCGCAGTTCTCAGCAACAGCAGCATGTGGAGCACCCCCATGAACGAAGCCGAATTCAGCCGGCTGGCCCAGGCCGGCTACAACCGCGTCCCGGTCGTCGCGCAAGCCGTCGCCGACCTTGAGACCCCCCTCTCGATCTACCTGAAGCTCGCCAACCGGCCGAACACCTACCTGTTCGAGTCGGTGATCGGCGGCGAGCGCTTCGGGCGCTATTCCTTCATCGGCCTGGCCTGCCGCACCACCATCCGCGCCGTCGGCCGGCTGGTGACCGTCACGCAGGGCGACACCGTGATCGAGCGCGCGCCGGTGGGCGACCCGCTGGACTTCGTGCGCTCCTTCCTGTCGCGCTACAAGGTGGCCGAGCCGCCCGGCCTGCCGCGCTTCTATGGCGGGCTAGTCGGCTACATGGGCTACGACGGCGTGCGCTGGATCGAGCCGAAGCTCGGCGGCGGCTGGCTCAAGCCCGACCCGACCGGCTGCCCGGACATGCTGCTGCTGCTGTCCGAGGAACTGGCGGTGGTGGACAACCTCACCGGCAAGCTCTACCTCGTGGTGTTCGCCGACCCGTCGCGCCCGGAGGCGCTGCGCGAGGCAAATGCGCGGCTGCGCGAACTGCGCGGCGCGCTCGCCCTGCCGCTGGATGCGGTGCCGTCCTCGGGCGGCGGCCTGGGCCCGGTGAGCAGCAACTTCACCCGCGAGGGCTTCGAGCAGGCGGTGCTGAAGGCGCGCGACTACATCCACGCGGGCGATGCGATGCAGGTGGTGCTGTCGCAGCGCCTGACGCGTCCCTTCGGCGGCTCGCCGCTGGCGCTGTACCGCGCGCTGCGCGCGGTGAATCCCTCGCCCTACATGTACTACCTGGACTTCGGCGGCTTCCACGTGGTCGGCACCTCGCCCGAGATCCTGTCGCGGCTGGAGCAGGGCGTGGTGACCAACCGGCCGCTGGCCGGCACGCGCCGGCGCGGCGCCAACCGCGCGGCCGACCTCGCGCTGGAGAAGGAACTGCTGGCCGATCCCAAGGAGCTGGCCGAGCACGTGATGCTGCTGGACCTGGGGCGCAACGACGTCGGCCGCGTGGCCGAGACCGGCACGGTGCAGGTGACCGAGCGCAACGCCATCGAGCGCTACTCGCACGTGATGCACATCGTGTCCAACGTCGAGGGCCGGCTGCGGCCCGGGCTGGATGCCATCGACGTGCTGCGCGCGTCCTTCCCGGCCGGCACGGTGAGCGGGGCGCCCAAGGTGCGCGCGATGGAGATCATCGACGAGCTGGAACCCGACCGGCGCGGGCTTTACGCCGGCGCCGTCGGTTACCTCGGCTTCAACGGCGACATGGACATGGCGATCGCGATCCGCACCGCGCTGGTCAAGGACGGGCTGGTGCACGTGCAGTCCGGTGCCGGCGTGGTCGCGGATTCCGACCCGGCGCTGGAGTTCGAGGAAACGCGCAACAAGGCGATGGCGCTGATGGCGGCGGCCGAGATCGCCGCCGGGCAGGCCGATTCTCCTCTGGGCAGCGCGCCGGTGGCAGCCATGGCGGAGCAGCAGCCATGAGCACGCGCCTGTTCATGCTGGACAACTACGACTCCTTCACCTGGAACCTGGTGCAGTACTTCGGCGAACTCGGCGCGCAGGTGGACGTGCGCCGCAACGACCAGGTCACCGTGGCCGAGGTCGAGCAGCTCGCGCCCGACCGCATCGTGGTCTCGCCCGGACCGTGCGCACCCGACCGCGCCGGCATTTCGCTGGAACTGATACGGCGCTTCGCCGGGCGCGTGCCGATACTGGGCGTGTGCCTGGGCCACCAGGCCATCGGCGCGGCCTTCGGCGGCCGGGTGGTGCGCGCGCGCAGCGTGGTGCACGGCAAGGCCCATCCGGTCGAGCACGACGATCGCGGCGTGTTCCGCGGCATCCCGGCCGGCTTTGCCGCGGGGCGTTACCACTCGCTCGCGGTCGAGGCCGCGACGCTGCCCGATTGCCTGGAAGTCAGCGCGCGCACCGCGGACGGGGAAATCATGGGCCTGCGCCACCGCAGCCTGGCGGTCGAAGGCGTGCAGTTCCATCCCGAATCCGTGCTCACCGAGCACGGGCACCGAATATTGAACAACTTCCTGATCTGAAAGGAAATTCCATGTCGATTACCCAGCACGAGGCACTCCAGCGCACCATCGAGCACCGCGAGATCTTCCACGACGAGATGCTCGACCTGATGCGCCAGATCATGAGCGGGCAGGTTTCGCCGGTGATGATGGCGGCCATCCTGATCGGGCTGCGCGTGAAAAAGGAAACCATCGGCGAGATCGCCGCCGCCGCACAGGTGATGCGCGAGCTCGCCACCACGGTGAAGGTGAAGGACACCTCGCACCTGGTGGACGTGGTCGGCACCGGCGGCGACGGCGCGCACACGTTCAACATCTCGACGGCCTCCACCTTCGTCGCCGCGGCCTGCGGCGCGCGCGTGGCCAAGCACGGCAACCGCGCGGTGTCGTCCAAGTCCGGCAGCGCCGACGTGATGGAAGCGCTGGGCGTGAACATCGGCCTGACGCCCGAACAGGTGGGCGAGTGCATCGACAGCGTCGGCGTGGGCTTCATGTTCGCCCCGGCACACCACTCGGCGATGAAGCATGCGGCGGTGGTGCGCAAGGAACTGGGCGTGCGCACCATATTCAACATCCTGGGCCCGCTCACCAACCCGGCGCTCGCACCCACCCAGCTGATGGGCGTGTTCCACCCGGACCTGGTCGGCATCCAGGTGCGTGTGCTGCAGCGCCTGGGCGCGCGCCATGCGCTGGCGGTGTTCGGCGTCGAGGGGCTGGACGAGATCTCCATCAGCGGCGAGACCCGCGTGGGCGAACTGAAGGACAACCGCGTGTCCGAGTACACCATCCATCCCGAGCAGTTCGGCATGCCGGTGCACGACTCCAGGGTGCTGCGCGTGACCACGGTCGAGGAATCGCGTGCCATGGTCCTGCAGGCGCTGGACGCCAAGCCAAGCGCGCAGCGCGACATCGTCACCCTGAACGCCGGCGCGGCGATCTACGCCGCCGATTGCGCCGCCACGCTGCACGACGGCATCGACATGGCCAAGGCGGCGATCGCCAGCGGCGCGGCGCGCGCCAAGCTCGACGAGTTCGTGCGCTTCACGCAGAAGTTCGGCGCCAGGGCCGGGTGATCCGGGGCGGTCTTCGGGCTCCGCTAGAATCGGGCCAATGCGGCGCCGCATCCGGCCGCAGACATGTGATTCCGGGGAGTCCGCATTGGCCGCGAGCCGCAGCACCACAGCCAGCAAGCCGCGCGCGCGGCGGGTCAGCGCGCAGAGGGTGATCGCCCCCGGGCGGCGCGTCGCGCTGCCGGTGCGCGGCGCGTTCCTGCAGCCGCTCAAGCGCGTGGTCGACCCGCGCGGCGAGTTGTCGGTGGCGGAACTCGGCGACGGACTGCCCTTCGCGCCGAAGCGCTATTTCGTGATCGCCGACGTGCCCAGCGGCAAGGTGCGCGGCGAACACGCGCACAAGCGCCTGCAGCAGTTCCTCGTGTGCCTGCGCGGCCATGTGTCGGTGCTGGTGGATGACGGGCGGCGGCGGCGCGAGGTGCTGCTCGATTCCTCCGACCAGGGCTTGTACGTCCCGCCCATGGTCTGGGCCGCGCAGTACGGCTATTCGCGCGACGCGGTGCTGCTGGTGCTGGCCTCGGCGCCCTATGTCGCGTCGGATTACCTGCGCGACTACGACGATTTCCTCGCGCGGGCGCGCAGGGCGGAAGCGCGCCGCGCGGCTCGCGGTGATACGCGATGAGCCTTATCGGATGAGTACGGTCCGCATTCCCTTCCTGTCGCTGGCCGACGCGCAGCGCGAACTGCGCCCGGAACTGGACGCGGCATGGCGCCGCGTGATGGACTCGGGCTGGTTCGTGCTCGGCCCCGAGGTCGAGGCGCTGGAGCGCGAGTTCGCCGCCTACTGCGGCGCGCGCCATGGCGTGGGCGTGGCCAACGGCCTGGAGGCCTTGCACCTGGTGCTGCGCGCCTGGGACATCGGCCCGGGCGACGAAGTGATCGTGCCCGCCAACACCTACATCGCCACCTGGCTCGCGGTCACCCACGCCGGCGCGACGCCGGTGCCGGTGGAGCCCGACCCGGCCACCTACAACCTGGACCCGGCGCGCATCGAGGCGGCGATCACGCCGCGCACCCGCGCCATCCTGCCGGTGCACCTGTACGGCCTGGCCGCCGACATGGCGCCCATCATGGCGATCGCGGCGCGCCACGGCCTGCGCGTGCTGGAGGATGCCGCGCAGGCGCATGGCGCGACCGTGGGCGGCCGTCGCGCCGGCGTGCTCGGGCATGCCGCGGCGTTCAGCTTCTACCCCGGCAAGAACCTGGGCGCCTTCGGCGATGCCGGCGCGGTGACCACCGATGACGAGGCGCTCGCGCGGCGGCTGCGCTCGCTGCGCAACTACGGCTCGGCGGTGAAGTACCACAACGAGGAAATCGGCTTCAATTCGCGCCTGGATGAATTGCAGGCGGCGCTGCTGCGGGTGCGCCTCGCGCACCTGGACGAGTGGAACGCACGCCGCCGGGCGATCGCCTCTCTTTACGCCACCGCGCTGGCGGGAACCGGCCTGGTGCTGCCGGTCGAACCCGTCGGCTTCGGCCATGTCTGGCACCTGTACGTGGTGCGCAGCGCGCAGCGGGAGCGTCTGCGCCAGCGACTGGAAGCAGCAGGCATCGGCACGCTGATCCACTACCCGGTGCCGCCGCACTTGCAGCCGGCCTATGCGGGCCTGGGCTTGCGCGAGGGCAGCCTGCCGCTGTCCGAGGCGATCCATCGGGAGGTGCTCAGCCTGCCGATTGGGCCGCAGTTGACGCTGGATCAGGCCGCCGAAGTCGCGGCTGCGGTCCGCGCCGCGCTGGGCTGACCCGCGCAGTCAGCCCTCAGGGTCAACCCTCAGGGTCAACCCGCAGGGGGGTGTGTCAGGCTGTGTACTGGCTTTTCGCCAGGACTTTCGCCGGACTGCCGGCCACCACCTTGCCGGCGGGCACGTCGCGTATCACCACCGAACCCATGCCGACCAGCGCGCCGCGCCCGACCTTCACGAAGGGCGCGAGCGAGGAGCCGCCGCCGATGAAGCCGCTGTCGGCCACCTCCACGTAGCCGAGGATGGTCACGCCGGCCGACACGGTCACGTGGTCGGCCAGGCGCGAATGGTGGTTCAGCGTGGAGTTCTGCAGCATGATCACGTGGTTGCCCACCACGGATTCCGGGCAGAGCACGCTCCCGGCCATGATGGCGCTGCCGCGGCCCAGTGTCGCGTGCTTCGACACCACCGCATCCGGGTGCACGATGCTCTCGAAGCGGTCCACCGGCATGCCGGTGCGTTCCACGATGGCGGCGATCTTGCGGAAGCTGGCCACGCTGGAAATGCCGTTGATGAACACGCAACCGCGTCCCGCGCGCGCGGCATCGTCGATCCTGCCCAGCACCGGCACGCCCATGACGCGGTGGCCCTGGTTCTGCGGGAGGTCGTCCAGGAATCCCGCCAGCCGCCAGGCGGTGCGGCGCGAGCGCGCGTTGATCGCCTGGATCGCGTCCACGATGGCCAGCGAGTTGCCGCCCGCCCCCAGCACGATGATCTTCCTTCCGGCGACGGCGGCCATGCTCAGGCGCCGTTCGCGGGAGCGGCGAGCTTGCGCGCGATCGCCTCGCGCAGCGTGCCGGCGAAGCGCGTCGCATAGCCCGGCCCCGCCGCGAGTTCCGCCCCGAAGAACGCCTTCGCGCGCAGGCCTGCTTCGCTGCGCCACTGTGGTTCGTTGATCAATCGGGTGGCCATCGCGACGTATTCGTCCGCGGTGGATGCGCACAGCACCGGCAGCGCGTCCAGTTCCGCGCGCGCCACCGCCGACGGCTCGCGCGCGCCCACCAGTCCGTGCCAGTAGCGCATGCCGAACACCGTGTCGCGCTCGAGGAAGGACAGCAGCGGCACGCCGGCCGACATGGCCTGGTAGCCGGTGATGCCGCAGCCCAGCGGCCAGGTCTCCAGGAACAGGTCCAGCGCGGCCGCATGCAGGCGCGTGTCCACCCAGCCGACGAACTGGCAGCGCCCGGCGACGCCGCCGGCGGCGAAATGCGCGGCGATGCCCGGGTGGGGATCCCGCCCGGTCCAAATGAAGCGCGCCGCGGGGTTGGCGCGCAGGATGCGCACCACCGCGTCCAGGAAGGGCGCGCTGTTGATCTTGTCCTCGCGCGCCAGCGTGCCGAGCAGGGGCGCGCCGTCCGGCGACAGCCGCTGGCGCAGCGCGCCCACCGCCGCGGGGTCGGGTTGCGCGGCGTCCAGCGCGAGCGGCACCGGGCACACGGTCCAGTCCTGCTTGCCGAAGCGGCGCGTGGATTCCTCGGGCGCGCCGTAGGTGATGTGCGCGTCGATGAACGAGCCGGACACCGGGTGGAAGCGCATCGCCCAGAACGCCTGCACCGGCGCGAGCTGCAGGGAGAACGCGAAGGTCGCGAGCTGCGGCGTCGATACCCACACCGCGCAGGCGGCGCGCCCTTCGCGCAGCGCCCCGCGCAGCCACGCGAGCCGCGTGCCCAGCCCGGCGCGCGCCGCGCCGGGCATCCGGGCCTCGACGTCGAGCAGCGCGATGCCCAGTGCCGCCGCGCGGGCGCGGAACGCGTCGGTGCAGCTGCGCAGCACCACCGCCACCGGGCGCAGCCCGGCGCGTTCCGCTTCGGGCAACTGCTGGACCATGCGGAAGAACACCTCGGCGTGGCCGAGCACCGCGCCGCCGATGAACACGAAGGCGATGGTGCCGGGATCCACCGCGCCCGCGGCGGCGTCCGCAGCGGCGTCCGCATGCCCGGTGGCGGCTGCGGCACGGCAGCGGCGCCCCAGCCGCGCGAAATCGTCGCGCCAGTCCGAGAAGCAGCGGTAGTAGTGCTGCTCGGTCTCGCGGCCCTTGACGAAGGCCTCGTAGATCATGGACTCGGCATCCAGCGCCATGTCGACCTGCTCGGCGCGGATGGCGGCCTTCATGCCGTCCACGGCCTGCCTGTAGCAGCGCCGCGCCTCGGATTCGCAGCCCAGGCTGAGCAGCGTGGCCCCCGCGTCGCACAACGCCGGCACGTTGCCCGGATCGTTGCGCAGCAGCTGCTCGGCGGCTTGCCTGACCTTGTGCCTGTCTATCGATGCGTGGGGATCCAAGCTGTCCAGCCGTCCGGGAGGCGTTAGTCCGCGAAGTATAATGTCCGGCTGCTTGTTCCCGACGTACCCGAGGTTCCCGATCCACCCCGCGCGACCTGACCCGGCCGCGCCATAGCCTGCGAGTTTCCCGCCTTGGCCCTGCCCGCAATGATGCTGGACATGATCCGCCAGGCCGCCACCGAGCAGGCCGGCGGCGCGCTGCTGTCCGCGGGTTATCCCGACATGCTGGTGCAGCCCGCCCACCTCGAAGCCATCCTTGGCAAGGAGCGCGCCGCGCGCGTGCCGATGCGTCCGGACTCCGCGGCGATCTTGGGCTGGCACGGCCTGCAGGGCTGGATGCCCGCGGTGCCGGATTCGGCCGCCGTGATGCGCGAGCTCGGCTACACGCTGGACGTGATCGACATCCACGCCTCGCGCGGCGACGAACTGATCGTCGACCTGAACCTGCCCCTGCCGCAGGGCATGGACCGGCGCTACGACATCGTGCTGGACACCGGCACCTGCGAGCACTGCTTCAACATCGGGCAGGCGGCGGTGAACCTGGCCTCGCTGGTGAAGCAGGGCGGGTTCCTGGTGCAGGCGCTGCCGCTCAGCTCCTTCAACCATGGCTTCTACAACGTCAACCCGACCTGGTTCCACGATTTCTACCCGGCCAACGGCTACCGCCTGCTGCTGTTGAACGCGGTCACCGGCATCGTGAAGGATCCGAAGATATACGAGCTGCCGCCCACGGCCCGGTTCAACGAGGCGCCGCCGAACGCGGTGATGGTGGTGGTCGCGAAGCGCGAGGCGGTGCAGCCGGTGGTGTTTCCCACCCAGGCCAAGTACCGCGCCAACCCCGGGCTGAAGGCGGGCTGATGGCGGCCGCGCAGGTGGATCCCCGCCTGGTCGAGGCCGGCATGGCCGCGATGCGCGCCGGCGACCTGCTGACCGCCGAGCAGCTGTTCGGGCAGATGGTGCAGGCCGACCCGCGGGTGCACCAGGCCTGGAACCTGCTGGCCATCATCGCGCTGAACAATGCGCTGCCCGCGCTCGCGCTGGAGCGCGCGCAGCGCGCGAACGAGGGCGACCGCCGCAATCCCGCCTACCTCAACACGCTGGCGGTCGCGCAGGGCGAGCTCGGCCGCCACGGGGACGCGAAGGCGTCGCTGGTCCGCGCCCTCAAGCTGCGCCCGGCCTACGCCGAGGGCCACTACAACCTGGGCAAGGTGCACTACAAGCTCGAGGACATGGACGCGGCGCTGGCGAGCTACCGGCGCGCGCACGCGATCGATCCCGCCTACCCGGGCGTGCGCTACAACCTCGCCCAGGTGGAGCGCGAGAAGGGCCACCTCGACGCGGCGGCGCGGCTGCTGCGCGAGGCCGCGCGCGAACCGGGCGAGGGCGATGCCGAGGCGCTGCTTGCGGAAGTGCTGTTCGAATCCGGCGGCATCGACCAGGCCTGGGCCTACTGCCGGGAAGTGGCCGCGTCGCGCCCCGACCTGCACGCGATGCGCACCCAGGCGGCGATGCTGCTGCTGTCGGCGGGGCGCTGGCAGGAAGGCTGGCAGGAGTACCTCTGGCGCACCACGCTGCCGGTGGCCGAGCGCGGCGGGCGCGGCATCGCGCGCTTTCGCGCGGCGCGGCCCGGCGAGCGCCTGCTGCTGCGCCAGGAGCAGGGGATAGGCGACGTACTGTTCTTCGCGCGCTTCGCGCCGCAGGCAGCCGCGCGCGGGCTGCGCATCACGCTCGAGGCGCATGCCAAGCTGCTGCCGGTGCTCGCGGCCGGCGTGCCCGGCGTGGAACAGGTGGTGGCCCAGGGCAGCGCGGGCGCGGACCCGGGCGCCTACGACCTCGCGCTGTGGCTGGGGGACCTGCCCGCCGCGCTCGGCGACCCCGGCAACCCGCCCGCGGTGCCGGTGCAGCCGGACGCCTCGCTCGCGGCGGCGACGGTCGGGCGCCTCGCCGCGCTCGGCCCGCCGCCCTACATCGGCCTGACCTGGCGCGCCGGCACGGACGTGATCAGCGGCCCGGAGTTCGGCGCCGCCAACCAGCGCCAGTTGTTCAAGGCGCTGCGCGTGCCGGTGTTCGCGCAGGCGCTGCGCGGCGTGCCGGGCACGCTGGTGGCCCTGCAGCGCGCGCCCGGCGAAGGCGAGGTAGAACGCCTGTCGGAGGCGATCGGCGCGCCGGTGCACGACCTGTCGGCGCTGAACGACGACCTGCCCGGCATGCTCGCCGTGCTGGCGCGGTTGCAGGACTACGTGACGGTGAGCAATACCAACGTGCACCTGCTCGCCGGCCTGCCCGACGCGGTCCGGCCGCGCGCGCACCTGCTGGTCCCGTCGCCGCCGGAGTTCCGCTGGATGCGCGAGGGCGGGGCATCGCCCTGGTTCCCGGGCATTCCCCTGTACCGCCAAACGCCGCGGCGCGACTGGAGCGGGGCCATCGCCGCCCTGCACGGCGCGCTTGCCGGCGCGGCCTAGCGGGGCGCCGCACCGAGCCGCACCGAGCCTGCAGCACCGCACGACACTGGGAGGCAGCACAGCATGGCAGCACAGAGCGACAACGTCCTGGACCGGATCGTGGCCACCAAGCGCGCCGAGATCGCCGCGGCGCGCGCCACGGCCACCGACGCGCGGATGCGCGCGCTCGCCGCCGCGGCGCCGCCGGTGCGCGACTTCGGGGCCTCGATGCGCGCCGCCATCGCCGCCGGCCGGGCGGCGGTGATCGCCGAGATCAAGAAGGCCAGCCCCAGCCGCGGCGTGATCCGCGCGGATTTCGACCCGCCGGCCATCGCCGCGTCCTATGCCGGCGCCGGCGCGGCCTGCCTCTCGGTGCTGACCGACGCGCCCTACTTCCAGGGCAGCCCGGACTACCTGCGCGCGGCGCGCGCCGCCTGCGCGCTGCCGGTGCTGCGCAAGGACTTCATGGTCGACGCCTGGCAGGTCACCGAGGCGCGCGCGATGGGGGCCGACTGCATCCTGTTGATCGTCGCGGCCCTCGACCAGGCGCTGATGCTGGACCTGGAGGCGCAGGCCCTGGCCCTGGGCATGGCGGTGCTCGTGGAAGTGCATGACGAGGCCGAACTGGACCGGGCGCTGGCGCTGCGCACGCCGCTGCTGGGCGTGAACAACCGCGACCTGCGCACCTTCGAGACCCGCTTGGACACCACCCTGAGGCTGGCACCGCGGGTGCCGGCGGACCGCCTGCTGATCACCGAGAGCGGCATTCTCCAGCGCGCCGACGTGGAGCGCATGCGCGCGGCCGGCGTCCATGCCTTCCTGGTGGGCGAGGCGATGATGCGCGCGCCGGATCCGGGCGCGGCATTGCAGGAATTGTTCCTAAACTGCTGATCTAAAAGGGAAAATTGTCTCTCCCTTGGCTGTTGTGAAAATGCGACAGCTACCCCCGTCAGGCCCCTCCAGGAAGCGGGAACGGCTTGGCCCGTGAGGTCGCGGGTGGCACACTACCCCTAGGGTCCTGCGCGGCATGCTGTCGCGGGGCCCGGCCAGGTCCGCGGGACACGCATCGCGGGACCGGTCCGGAGACAGGCACCAACCACGCACGCGCAGGCACGGCATTGCGCACGCGCTTACCCGCATGACCACGCAAGGAGGAGCAAACGTGTTCAACAAGAAATGTCTGGCCGCATCCGTCGCCCTGGCGATCGCGGCTCCCGGGCTGGCGCTCGCGCAGGCGTCCAACGTGCAGATCTACGGGCGCGCCAACCTCGGCCTGGACAACTACCAGGCGACCGGCGCGTCCACGCCCGGCACCAACGGCGGCGGCCTGGCCTCGCGCACCCGGATTTTCGATGCCGGTTCGCGCATCGGCTTCCGCGGGGCCGAAGACCTGGGCGGCGGGCTGCGCGCGATCTTCCTGATCGAATCCGGCGCCAACATGGACACCGGTGCGTCCGGCGCAGGCCAGAGCGGCCAGGTCGGCTCGAACACCCAGACCGGCTTCCTCGCCTCGCGCCTGGCGCACGTCGGCCTGAACGGCGGCTGGGGCACGCTGACCTTCGGCAAGTCCAACGTCTGGTGGGGCAACGGCACGCAGGAGCAGACCGGGGTCAACTACCTCAGCTCGGCCACGCCCTTCTTCTACGGTTTCTTCGGCGGCGGCATGTCGGTCAACGTGAACCGCCAGTCGAACACCATGCAGTACACCTCGCCCAGCTGGAACGGCTTCATGGGCCAGGTGTCCTACTCGCCCAACAACCAGGAAGCGGTCCAGCAGACTTCCACCGGCGTGGCCGGCGCGGCCGACGCCAAGGGCCGCCTGTGGGCGGTTTCCGTGCAGTGGGAAGGCGGCCCGTTCGCGATCGGCTATGACTGGGTGAACAACCGCTCCAACGGCACCTACCTCGCCTCCTACGGCCTGAACAACGCGGTGGTGGGCGAGAACACCGCCCACAAGCTGCGCGCCGGCTGGACCTACATGCCCGGCGGCATGATCTCCCTGCTGTGGGTGCAGTCGCAGGTCAAGAACGGCGGCGTGAGCCCGCTCACCAACAACGCCGCCGGCAGCGCGGTGCAGCTCGCGGCGGGCTCCAACGGCACGCTCAAGCAGACCGGCTGGGGCCTGAACTGGGAGCACGCGTTCGGCAACATCCAGGCCCTCGGCCAGTACGCTCGCACCAACAACATCAGCGGCTGCAACAACGGCGAGGTCGGCGCCTTCGCGCTGGCCGACGGCAACGCGACCACCAGCAACTGCGCCAACACCACCTCGACCACCTACCTGCTGGGCATGCGCTACAACCTGTCCAAGCGCACCGGCGCCTACGTCAGCTACACGGCGGTGCGCAACAGCAGCCATTACTTCATGGACTTCACCGCCGCGGGCATGACCTCGACCGCGCCGCTCACCACCGCGGTGGCGGCCCCGGGCGTGGGTTCCATGGCGGGCGCGGATCCGCGCGTCTGGGCGATCGGCCTGATGCACAACTTCTGACCGGGACCCGGGGCAGGGACGCTCCCCGCGTTCCGCCCGCTGTTTCCCCGCTGTTTCCCGCGGCTTCCCCGCGGTTTTCCACAGGCCTCCGGCGACCCCGGAGGCTTGTTTCATTGCGGGCGCCGCCGTCAGGGGCCCGGTCCGGCTGGCGCCCTTGTTGCTGGAAAGCAACAAGCTGCCCCCCCGAGGCGCCGTTTCCGGGGGAAACGCTTGGTGGCGGCATCCCCGTTAGGCACACTCCATTCAACCTTCGGTATTCCGGGGGGAAAAGGATGTGTGGTTCCAGACCCCAACATCCCTGAAACATCAAACATGGAGAAACAATTGATGAACAAGAAGCTGATGGCAGTTGCTGTCGCCGGTGCGCTGGCAGCCCCCGCTGCCGTGTTCGCCCAGGCGAGCAGCGTCCAGATCTACGGTCGCCTGAACGTCGGTATCGACCAGTTCCAGGATAAGGGTGCTTCCACCCCCGGCTCCAACGGTGGCGGCCTCGCCAACCGTACCCGCATTTATGATTCCTCCTCGCGCCTCGGCTTCCGTGGCACGGAAGATCTGGGCAACGGCCTGAAGGCGATCTTCCTGATCGAGTCCGGCTTCAACGCCGACAACGGCACGGCGCAAACCGCCCAGGGCGGCCAGGCCAACACCTCGACCGGCACGATCGCTTCGCGCATCGCGCACGTCGGCCTCGACGCCTCCTGGGGCACGCTGACGTTCGGTCGCTCGAACGTGTGGTGGGGCAACGGCACGATCGAGCAGACTGCCGCCAACTACGTGAACGCCGGTAACCCGCTGTTCTCTGGCTCCTTCGGCTCGGGCATGGGCGTCGGCATCACCCGCGTCTCGAACGTGATGCAGTACACCTCCCCGTCCTGGAACGGCTTCAACGCCCAGCTGTCCTACTCCCCGAACAACCAGGAAGCCGTGCAGCAGACTTCCACCGGCGTCGCCGGTGCGAACGATGCCAAGGGCGCCCTGTGGGGCGTGACCGTGCAGTGGGCCGGCGGCCCGTTCGCGGTTGGCTATGACTGGGTGCAGAACAAGTCCAACGGCACCAACCTGGCCTCCTACGGCCTGAACAACGCGGTCGTGGGTCAAGTCACCGGCCACAAGTTCCGCGCCGGTTGGAGCTACATGCCGGGTGCCCAGATCTCCTTCCTGTGGGTGCAGTCGAACGTCAAGAACGGTGGCGTCTCCGCCGCCGGCCTGGCGAACGGCAGCAACGCTGCCCTGGCTGCCGGTTCCAACGGCACGCTCAAGCAGACCGGTTGGGGCCTGAACTGGGAGCACACGTTCGGCAACATCCAGGGTCTGGCTTCGTACTCCCGCACCGGGAACGCGACTGGTTGCAGCAACACCGAAATCGGTGGCTTCGCCGGCGCCGACGGCAATGCGACGACCAGCAACTGCGCCGAGACCAAGGCAACCTCGTACATGTTGGGCGCGCGTTACCTGATGTCCAAGCGCACTGCCGCGTACGTGACCTACAACGCGGTCACCAACGGTCGCCACTACCACATGGACTACGCCGGCGGTGGCATCACCTCCGTCGCTGCCCAGCCTGCCGCTCCTGGCGGCCTGGCCGGTGCGGACCCGCGCGTGTGGGCCCTGGGCGTGATCCACAACTTCTAATCGGCTGCGGCCGTCAGGCCGCTGTCGCTCCCCCGGGCTTGCGCCCGGGCGGAAGTTGGCTGAAACGGGCGTCTTCGGACGCCCGTTTTTTTTCGTCCCGCCACCTTGCTCTCGTGCTTGTCCTGTCCGTCGTGTCCATCCGGGTGTGGCTGTTGCCCTCCCCGCCATCTCGGTTCGGGACAGGAAGGTAAGCAAGGCAGGGATACAATCTGCGCACCATGCTTGACCGTTTCATCATCGAATTCGACAAGGCCCTGCGCACCTTGGCCGGCGTGCACAGCGGCTCGCGCCCGATGCCGCAGCCTCCGCTCAGTGCGCCTGGCGGTGAGCCTGCCAGTGAACCTGCGTCGCGTACCGATGCCGGCCCGGCTGACCCGGAACAGGACGAGCGCTCGCGCCGCAAAGCCGCGGCGCTGATGCGCGTGAACCACTGCGGCGAAGTCTGCGCGCAGGCCCTCTACCAGGGCCAGGCGCTGGGCGCCCGCTCGCCGCGCGTGCGCGCCGCGCTGGACCGGGCCGCGCGCGAGGAAGCCGACCACCTGGCCTGGTCCGAGCAGCGCATTCGCGAGCTGGGCGGGCACACCAGCGTGCTGAACCCGCTCTGGTATGCCGGATCGCTCGCCCTGGGCGCGATCGCCGGGCGCATGGGCGATGCCTGGAGCCTGGGTTTCCTGGTGGAGACCGAGCGCCAGGTGGAGGCCCACCTGCAGGGCCACCTGGACCGGCTGGATCCGCGGGACGCGCGCACCCGCGCCGTGATCGAGGCCATGCAGCACGAGGAGGCGGCCCATGCGAACACTGCCAGGGCCATGGGCGGCAGGGACCTGCCCGAGCCGGTGCGGCGCGCGATGCGCGCCAGCGCGAAGCTCATGACGGCGACGACCTACCGGGTCTGAGCGCGGCCCCGGGATGGCCGGGGCGAGGCGCCCGCCGCCCCGCCGGCTACTCCTCGATGATCTCGTAGTCGTGCGTGATGGCCGCGGTCTTGGCCAGCATGATCGAGGCCGAGCAGTACTTGCCGTGCGACAGCTTGATCGCGCTCTCGACCACCGACGCCTTCACGCCGCGGCCGCGCACCGTGAAGTGCAGGTGGATGCGGGTGAACACCTTGGGGTCGGTCTCGGCGCGCTCGGCCTCCAGCGCCACCTCGCAACCGGTGATCTGCTGCCCGCTTTTCTTCAGGATCACCATCACGTCGTAGGCGGTGCAGCCGCCGGCGCCGGCCAGCACGGTTTCCATGGGCCGCGGACCG
The DNA here is from genome assembly GCA_903909415.1 of uncultured Pseudomonadota bacterium. The sequence continues at coordinate 55,361 of CAIVVS010000283.1, forward strand.
AGGTTCCTGCCGCCGCCCTCCGGGGCGCCGTCCATCACGAAGGCGTGTCCGCTGCCGGTCTCGGCCATGAAGGCCATGCCGTCCACCCATTTCACCCTCGCCTGCATGTTCCCGCTCCCGGAATCTTGGTCAGGACCGATTCTATCCAAGCCTGTCCTCCCGCCATGCTGCATGGCGGCATTCCGGGAGTGGCATCACGGCCTGATGGCAGGTGGCGGGTGCATCCAGGGTCTGGGGTGGTCACCCAAGCCGTTGCAATTTACCTTTGTAAACAAAAGCCTAGTCGATATATAGGTGGATTGAATCCATCAATAAGACATTTTGCTGGCTGGTCTCAGGATCTTTCTTGCATTGCACCATGGCTGTGGCATCATTTGGTCCGTGGTAAGCGCCGTTCTCACCCTCCTCCGAGGCGGCGCTGTTTGTCTCCTCCACCCTCCTCCTTTGGTGGATTCAACGCAACCCCTCGGGGTTGCGTTTTTTTTCGTCCGGCGAGCGGGGCCGGGCCCCGGCATCGGGTTTGACCGTCGCGCGCTTATCGCATAGAATCGCCAGTTCCCTTTCGTTCCCTTCTTTTTTACTAGCGGGCAGCACTTCCATGAAGACCTTTTCCGCCAAGCCGCATGAAGTCAAGCGCGACTGGTTCGTCGTCGATGCGACCGACCTGGTACTGGGCCGCCTCGCGGCCGAGATCGCCCTTCGCCTGCGCGGCAAGCACAAGCCCGAATACACGCCGCACGTCGACACCGGCGACTACATCGTCGTGCTGAACTCGGCCAAGATCCGCGTCACCGGCGACAAGGCCGAGGGCAAGAAGTACTACCGCCACAGCGGCTACCCCGGCGGCATCTACGAAACCACCTTCGCCAAGATGCAGGGCCGCTTCCCGGGCCGCGCGCTGGAGATCGCGGTCAAGGGCATGCTCCCCAAGGGCCCGCTCGGCTACGCGATGCTGAAGAAACTCAAGGTGTATCCGGGCACTGAACACCCGCATACGGCGCAGCAACCGAAAAAACTCGAGGCCAAGGCCCTGGAGACCAAGCAATGATCGGCGAATACAACTACGGCACCGGCCGGCGCAAGAGCGCCGTCGCGCGGGTTTTCCTGCGCGCGGGCAACGGCAAGATCGTCGTCAACGGCAAGCCGCTGGACATCTACTTCGGACGCGAGACCGGCCAGATGGTCGCGCGCCAGCCGCTGGTGCTGACCGAGACGCTGACGCGCTTCGACGTGATGGTGAACGTCGACGGCGGCGGCGAATCCGGCCAGGCCGGCGCGGTCCGCCACGGCATCACCCGCGCGCTGATCGAGTTCGACCCGTCGCTCAAGCCGGTGCTGTCCAAGGCCGGGCTGGTCACGCGCGATGCGCGCGAGGTCGAGCGCAAGAAGGTCGGCCTGCACGGTGCCCGTCGTCGCAAGCAGTTCTCCAAGCGATAACGCAGCAAGCGCCGAAGCAAAGCCGCCCCCGAGGCGGCTTTGTCGTCTCTGGGGCATACAAGAACCGATGGTCCGGCATCAGGCCCGGGGGCAGCGAGCAGGGAGAAGGACATGGTGAAGATCGGCATCGTGGGCGGAACCGGGTACACGGGCGTGGAGCTGCTGCGCCTGCTCGCCCGCCATCCGCGGGCGGAACTGGTGGCCATCACCTCGCGCAAGGAAGCCGGCATGCCGGTGGCGCAGATGTTTCCCAGCCTGCGCGGCGCGGTGTCGCTCGCGTTCTCGGATCCGGCGCAGGCCGGCCTCGACCAGTGCGACCTGGTGTTCTTCGCCACGCCCAACACGGTGGCCATGGGCCAGGCGCAGGAGCTGGTGGACGCCGGCGTGCGCGTCATCGACCTGTCGGCTGACTTCCGCATCAAGGACCTCGCGGTCTGGAGCAAGTGGTACAAGGCCGAGCACGCCGCGCCCGCGCTGGTGGCCGAGGCGGTGTACGGCCTGCCCGAGGTGCATCGCGACGCCATACGCGGCGCGCGCATCGTCGCCAACCCCGGCTGCTATGCCACGGCCATGCAGCTCGGCCTGCTGCCGCTGATGGACAGCGGCGCGGTCGACCTCGGCCACCTGGTGGTGGATGCCAAGTCCGGCGTGTCCGGCGCCGGGCGCAAGGCCGAGGTGAACATCCTGTTCTCCGAGGCCTCGGACAACTTCTCGGCCTATGCGATCGCGGGCCACCGCCACTGGCCCGAGGTGCGCCAGCAGCTCGACGCGGTCGCGGGCCGCGCGGTGGGGCTGACCTTCGTGCCGCACCTGACTCCCATGATCCGCGGCATCCACGCCACCATCTACGCGCAGGTGACCCGCGAGGCGGATTTCCAGGCGCTGTTCGAGGCGCGCTACGCCAAGGAGCCCTTCGTCGACGTGCTGCCCATGGGCACGCACCCGGACACGCGCTCGGTGCGCGCGGCCAACATGTGCCGCATCGGCCTGCACCGCCCGAAGCCCGGCGACGCCCCCGGCGACATGCTGGTGGTCTGTTCCGTGATCGACAACCTGGTCAAGGGCGCCTCGGGCCAGGCGGTGCAGAACATGAACATCATGTTCGGCCTGCCCGAGACCATGGGCCTGGAGCAGCTGCCGGTCCTGCCCTGACGGGCGGAAACCGGGGCGGAATCCCGCAAGGCGGCGCGCATGGCCAGCCTGATCAAACGGATCCGACAGCGCTGGGGCATCTCGGCCCCGCGCATGACCATACGCACCCACGTCGCGTGGTACTGGCGCTGGCTGGGCCTGGTGGTCGCCGGCGCGTTCTCCTACGCGCTTGCGATCTGGATCTATGACGCGGGCCGCCAGTTCGCCGGCTTCGACCGCAGCGAGGTCGAGCAGGAACTCAAGCAGCTCCGCGAATCCGTCGTCCGCCTCGAGGACGAGCGCGGCAAGCTGCGCGCCATCGCCGACGCCGCCGACTCGCGGCTGAAGATCGAGCAGACGGCGCAGTCCCGCCTGGTCGCGCAGGCCAAGGCGCTGGAGGACGAGAACACCCGCCTCAAGGAGGACCTCGCGTTCTTCGAGAACCTGGTCCCGGCTTCCGGCGACCGGCTGGTGATCAACCGCTTCCGGGTCGAGCCCGACGCGCTGCCCGGGGAGTACCGCTACCGCCTGCTGCTGGTGCAGACCGGGCGCCGCGACGTGTTCCAGGGCAGCATGCAGCTGGTCGCGGAGGTGGTCGCCGACGGGCGCAGTGCTATGATCACTTTCCCAGACACCGCGTCGGCGCCGGGGTCGGCTGGAGTGCCGCCGTACAAGCTGGCCTTCAAGTATTTCCACCGCGTCGAGGGCACGTTCCGCGTGCCCTCCGGCGCCAAGGTGAAGGCCGTGCAGGTAAGGATTTTCGACAGTGGATCCGCGCAGGCGCGCGTGACCCAGGGCGTGACGCTCAACTGAGACAAGGCCGGGCCGAGGCCCGGCACGCGCGCCGCAGACCAACCCGCCCCGGACCTTGCACCGGGCCCGCATCGCGAGGACGACATGTTCCGGAAGCAGAACAAACCGCAGAACCGCATCGACAGCCTGATCGGCCTGGGCACGCGCATCGAGGGCGACGTCAGCTTCTCCGGCGGCCTGCGCGTGGACGGCGAGATCAAGGGCAACGTCACCGCGGTCAGCGACGCGGCCTCCACGCTGGTGGTGTCGGAGCAGGCCCGCATCGAGGGCGACATCCGCGTCTCGCACCTGGTGGTCAACGGCACCATCGACGGGCCGGTCTACGCCAGCGAGTTCCTCGAGCTGCAGTCCAAGTCCAGGGTGCGCGGCGACGTCCATTATTCGCGCCTGGAAATGCACCTGGGCGCGGTGGTCGAAGGCCGCCTGGTCCACAAGTCCGGTGAAACCAAGGCCGTGGAACTGAAGCTGGCCAGCAGCAAGGCATCGGGAACCTGAGGCACTTGCCCGGCACTCGCCCGGCAGGCCCCGCGGCGCAAAATACCCATTCGTATCATCGGGTTGATATGCCTGCAGGCCGGCCGGATAATGGTTGAACGATTTCCTCGGGAGTTCCAGGCATGAATGCGGTCACCGACCTCACCCAGCTCAACGAAACGCCGTCCGTGCTGGTGTTTACCGACAATGCCGCCAACAAGGTGCGCACCCTGATCGACGAAGAAGGCAACGAGGCGCTGAAGCTGCGCGTGTTCGTCACCGGTGGCGGCTGCTCCGGCTTCCAGTACGGCTTCACCTTCGACGAAGAGCAGGCCGAGGATGACACCGTGATGCAGAAGAACGGCGTCACCCTGCTGATCGACCCGATGAGCTACCAGTACCTGGCCGGCGCCGAGATCGACTACACCGACGGACTGGAAGGCGCGCAGTTCGTGATCAAGAACCCGAACGCCACCAGCACCTGCGGCTGCGGGTCCTCGTTCTCGGTCTGAGCGCTGCATCCGCCGGCCACGCCGGCGAAGCTCAAACGGGAGCCGCGGCTCCCGTTTTCGTTTGGAGGCTCGGGAGCCGCGGCTCCCGTTCTTGTTTTGCGCCGGCAACGCCGGTCGCCGCCAGCTACGCGGGGTAGACCGCGCCCAGTACCCGCGCGCCGCGCGCGCCGGTGACCTCGGGGATGTTCCCCGGACGTCCGGCCAGGGCCTCGCGCGCCAGCCAGGCGAAGGCCATGGCTTCCACCCATTGCGGGTCCACGCCGAGTGCTTCGGTGGACGCGAGGCCCACGCCGGGCAGGGCGGCCGCGAGCAGCGACATCAGGTGCGGATTGCGCGCCCCGCCGCCGCAGGCATAGGCTTCCGCGGCCCCGGCGCAATGCGCGCGCAGCGCCGCCGCCACCGACTGCGCGGTGAACGCGGCCAGGGTCGCCATCACGTCGCGCGGTTCGTGCAGTTCCACGCCGCGCGCGAGCAGCCAGGGTTCGTCGAACAGGTCGCGCCCGGTGCTCTTGGGCGGCGGCAGCGCCAGGTAGGGCTCGGCCATCAGTTCGGCCAGCAGCCCGGGCAGCACCTTGCCCGAGGCGGCGATCGCGCCGCCTTCGTCGTGGCTGGCGTTGAAATGGCGCCGCGCCCACAGGTCCATCAGCATGTTGGACGGCCCGGTGTCGAAGCCCCGGACCGGCCCCGCCACCGGCAGGTCGGTGAGGTTGGCAATGCCGCCCAGGTTGATCACCACCCGATGCAGGTCCGCCGAGCGGAAGCGCGCTGCATGGAAGGCGGGCACCAGCGGCGCGCCCTGGCCGCCGGCGGCGATGTCGCGGCTGCGCAGGTCGGCCACCACGGTGATGCCGCAGCGCTCGGCCAGCAGCGCCGGATTGCCCAGTTGCAGCGTGTAGCCGCGCTCGGGGCGGTGGCGCACGGTCTGGCCGTGGCAGCCGATGGCGCGCACGTCCGCCGCGCGCGTGCCGGTGGACGCCAGCACGCCAGCCGCCGCCTGGGCATAGATGTCGGACAGGGCATTGCCGAGCATCGCGGCGCGGTCGAGTTCGTTGTCCCCCGGGTGGTGGATGCGAAGCAGGTCCGCGCGCAGTCCGGCGGGGTAGGGGACGCTGTGCCGGCCCAGCAGCGTGGGCGCGCCATCGGGCTCCCGGAACGCCACCAGCGCCGCATCCGCGCCGTCCAGGCTGGTGCCGGACATGATGCCGATGAACAGCGGATTCACGCGGGCCTGGCCGTCATGGTTCGCCCGCCGCGCGGCGGCGGCGCGGGCGGTCCGCCCGGCGGCTACTCCAGCAGCGCGAGGTTGGTCTCGCGCAGCATGTCCAGGCGCGCGGCCAGCGGGCCGGAGACGCCGCGGAACGCCGCGAGCTCGGCCGCCGGCACCGGCAGCGCGGCCGGGAAGGCGATGGTCAGCGGGTTGCGGTGCTCGTTGTTCACGCGGAATTCGTAGTGCAGGTGCGGGCCGGTGGCCCAGCCGGTCTGGCCGACGTAGCCGATCACCTCGCCCTGCGAGACGCGCGCGCCCTTTTTCACGTTCGGGGCGAAGCCCTGCAGGTGCGCGTACACCGTGGTGATGCCGCCGTGGTGGCGCAGCACCACCATGTTGCCGTAGCCGCCCTGCCGGCCTGCGGATTCCACCACCGCGTCGGAAGTGGCCCGGACCCGCGTGCCTCCCGGGGCGGCATAGTCCACGCCCTTGTGGGCGCGCCAGGTCTGCATGATCGGGTGGTGGCGCATGCCGAAGCCGGAGGACACGCGCGAGAATTCGAGCGGCGAGCGCAGGAAGGCCTTGCGCAGGTTCTTGCCCTCGGGGGTGTAGTAGCCCTTGCCCTCGGCGCCCTCGAAGTACACCGCGCGGAACGCCTTCTTGCCGTTGACGAACTCGGCGGCGAGCACGCGGCCGGACTTCACCGCGCGGCCGTTGTGGTAGTACATCTCGTAGACCACGGTGAAGCGGTCGCCGCGGCGCAGGTCGCGGTGGAAGTCCACGTCACCGGCGAAGATGTCGGCGATCTGCGTCGCCACGGAGTCGGACAGGCCGGCGGCGTCGGTGGCGGCGAACAGCGAGCTGCGGATCTCGCCGGACTTCATCAGCACCTGCTTGGTCAGGGGCGCGGCGCGCTCCGAGGCGGTGAAGCCGTCGGCCAGGCGGTCGATGCTGACCAGGGTATCGCGCCCGGACAGGAACCAGAGCGACTGCAGGCCGCCGGCCTCGGTGACGCGCGCCTGCACCGTGATGCCGGGGCGCAGGAACCGGAACGGGCGGGCGGCGGGCGAACGCAGCAGCACCTGCACGTCCGCGTCGTCCACGCCGAGGCGCTCCAGGATGGCGGCGAGGGTGTCGCCACGCTCGAAGCGCTCCTCGTGCCAGAAGGTCTGCGGCGCGATGGCGTCGGCCGGGGCCGTGGCGGCGCCCAGGGGCGCGCCCAGCGCGGCGGGTATGGTGGAGGTCAGCGTCGAAGGCATGGCACCCAGCGGCAGCACCGGGATCACCGAGCCGGCGGCAGCCGGGGTGTTCAGGCTGGCGGGCAGGACCCGGGCCTGCGCCTGCAGGGTCTGGATCACGGTCTGCGCCTGCGGCGGAACCGGGTGCTCGTCCACCGTGCCGAACGCGGCCACCATCCCGGTCAGGCAGACGACGGCCACCGCCGCCAGGCCGATCCGCTTGGTGGACCCATGGTTGGACCCTTGGTTGCCCCCTTGGTTGCTCCCATGGGTGGGCCCCTCGGTGCCGCCCTGCCGCGCTAGAATGTGGTCTTGTTCCATGTGCTTGTTTTTGTGCGCGGATTCCGCGTTTGTCGGGCACCGCGCCGAAGCTGGGCAGTCTACCAAAAACCCCTCCTGATTACACCCCCATGACCGCCCCTGTCAGCCCACCGTCCGGTACCGCCAGTCCTGCTTCCACCGGGGATGCCCTGGGCGTGCTGCGCGAACGCGGCTTTGTGCGCCAATCCAACGACGAA